>DASYFE010000122.1:0-14448 GCA_036498585.1 Pyrinomonadaceae bacterium
CCTCACGAGATCCGTCGTTTGACTGAAGCGCACGTTGCGATCGTCGTCACCGTGAATCAACAACACCGGCGACTTCCAACTCGCGATCGACGATACCGGCGACGACTGCCACGCCACATCGAGCGCCTGCTGAACGTCCGGTATCTTCTCGTAACGATTCTCGAGCAACCCCGCTGCTCGTTCCGCGGTCCAGTTATGTACGCCGTGTATATCGACTCCGGCAGCGAAGAGCTGTGAGTCGCGCGCGAGCGCAAGCGCCGTTAGAAAGCCGCCGTACGATCCGCCATAAATCCCGATTCGCTTAGCATCAACCTGCGACAGTCGCTGCAAATACTCAGCGCCCGCCTTCACGTCCTGATACTCCGAAGCGCCCTGCGCACCCGCATTCGGCGGGCGATGGAAATCATGCCCGTAACCGATTCCCAGACGATAGTTGACTGACAGCACCACGTACCCGCGACTCGCGAGATACTGGTTCAGCGCATACGCATTTGTGTAGTAATCAGAATAGTGCCAACCGACGAGCATCTGTCGTGGTGGACCACCATGAACGTAAACGATGGCCGGCTTCTTCGACGCGCCGCCCGCCGCTTCAAACAACTGCCCGTGGACTTCAAGACCATCGGGCGCCTTGTAGCTCACCTTCTTCGGCACGACCAGTTGCGACGCCGGAAAGTCATTCGGAATCCGATCTTCGGCAAGCGTCATCGCTTTGCCACCGCCCGATGCAGGCATCACGACCGGCATCGGTGGGCGTCGCGCGGTCGCGCCGATGTACGCGATGTATTTGCCGTCGCCGGTAGCGAACGGTGTCCACTCGAGTCCTTTGCCCGGAGTCATCACGACGGGTTCGGCGCGATCGACTGGCACCTTTACGATGTGGCGGCGATCGATATCGTCAGCATCCGTGCCCATGTTTCCGGCGAAGAGCATGTACTTTCGATCGTTGCTGATCGAGATGTACTCGGCCATGTAGTTGCCGGGCGTCAGCAACAGCGGCTCGCCGCCGTTTTCTGAAATCGAGTAAAGATGCGGCCAACCATCGAGGTACGAGAGAAACACGATGCGACCAGCGGCGGCCCAGTGCAGGTTTGTTCCGCCTTCCGTGCTTGGCGGCGAGCCGCGCAAAGTGAACGGGCTCTTCCAGAGCTGTTGTCCATCGCCAGTGGTTGCGTCGGCGGTCCAGATAGACCATGCCTGCGGGCGTTGTTCAAGGGCCGGCTCAGGCGCGCCGCCATTGCCGGGACGTCGCACAAACGCGATTCGCTTTCCGTCGGGTGACCAGCGCGGGCTCGCGTCACGTGAAGTTGACGGTGACAGATAGACGATCGGTGACGAATCATTTGTGTAGACGCCTACGAATGAATGGTCGCCGCGGTTGGAAACGAACGCGAGCCTGCTGCCATCAGGCGACCACACGGGCGAGCCGGACTCGCCACGCGCGAAGAAGAGGCGCTTAGCTGGTGTTGAGCCGTCGAGCGGCGCAGTCCATAATCCGCGATCCTTCGCGAACACGAGGCGATCGCTCTTCGGTGAGATCAGTGGCTCATCGCCTTCACCGAGAAGCTTCGGCTCGCCACCGCCGAAAGGCGCGCTCCAGACCTGGACCTTCATCTGCGTTGGACCAATCGCGGGATTGACTCCAACCGCGCTATCGAAATTCGATCCATGATCTCCACCGCGCACATAGACGACATACTTACCGTCAGCGGAAATCGAAAGACTGGTCAGCTCCTGCCCGTCGTCGTTCTCATAGTTTGTCAATCGTCGCGCCTTGAAATCAGGCCCTTCGGCAACCCAGACATTCCTCGCCCCGCGTTCATTAAACGCCCACGCGATCCGCGCCCCGGTTGCAGACGTAGTCAACTCATTCGGAAACGGATAACTCTTGATCTGTTCGATCGTAAACGAGTTTGACGCGGCATGTTGTGTCACTGCCGCGGGCGCAACCATCACCAAAGCAACGATCATCAACGCAAGCAAGACGCGGTGCATTTGCATAACTATCCTCACATTTTTTTCTGGAGTAAAAAGCAGCCACGGATAACACGGATCAGATCCGCAGTGTAATCGGTGTTCATCCGTGGCACAATCGCGCACCGACATGAACCGCAGCACGATCAAGTTGCTGAGAAGTATTCGAAATGCCGGGCTGGTGGCGCTTGGGCCGGTGGATTATGCCGTGCGCGCGCTGAACTGCAAGGCCGATTTGCCGCCGCTGCACCTGCGCAGGTATGTGGGGCCGCTCGGGAGTTTTGAGTCGTCGGGTGCGGAGTTTATGAGTTATCTGCGTTCACTGGCGGGGTTGCGGACGGATGAACGTGTGCTTGATATCGGCTGTGGTTGTGGGCAGATGGCGCTGCGCCTGAAGAACTATCTCGATGAAAACGGTAGCTACGTCGGAGTAGACATTCATCGACCATCCATCAATTGGTCGGAGCGGAACATTGCGCGTCGTCATAAGAACTTCCAGTTCGCACACATCGACGTGCGCAATCTCGCCTACAACCCAAATGCAGCGCAGCGCGCCGAAGCGTACGTGTTTCCGTTCGCAGATCGCTCATTCGATCTGATCCTTTTGAAATCAGTCTTCACACACATGCGCCCGCCTGAGGTTAGCAATTACCTCCGTGAAGTCGCGCGTCTATTGAAGAGTGATGGACGTTGCCTCGCAACGTTCTTTCTCCTCAATGACGAGCAGACAAGAGGCGCGAATGATCTGGCATTTAACTATGGTGAAGGTGAATGGCGCTACGTGCATGAGCACAGTCCCGAGAGTGCAGTCGCTTACGACGAGAGTTTTGTGATGCAGTTGCTTGAGAAATACGGGCTGGTAGTTGAGAAGAAGATGTATGGACGTTGGTCCGGGCGTGAGGCTGGATTGTCGTACCAGGACATTCTGTTATTGAGCCACAAAAAGGCACAAAAGGCACAAAAAGAAATTTAGAGGCATTTCTGTTTTGTGCTTTTGTGCCTTTTTGTGGCTGCTTACTTCTCAGTGAAACACGATTCCGACTCCGAATCGGAAGTTGTGCTGTGTGCTGTCAAACAGTCGCGTCGGGTTGTAGTCGATCTGTATAGCCCTGATCGAGATGCGATCGCTCGCGCGAATGTCGATACCGCCGCCAAACGCACCCGCAAATCCCGTCTCGGATTCAGTGAAAGGCGAACACGGACTCGGGGATATCGCAATGCAAGCGATGTTATTGAAATCTACGCTTGCACGACCATTCGCAACGCCGACGAGGGCATGAGCAAACGGCTTGAATGTCCCTTCATTAGAGTTGTCTTTGATTTGCACGCCTCCAAGAAAGTTGAAGAGACGTGAATCGACGTCCACGTTAGCGCCAGCAACACCGGGAACCGGAAATGTCTCGTTCTTGAAGTGCGCTGAAAAGTCGCCCTTGATTCCAATGTAGCGTGTGAGGTTTCCCGTCGCTGAGACTTCGAACCCGTGAAAGCCCTCGCGCTCATTGAAGATATCTTGCAGTGAAGGATCGTCGTCGCCGAGGCCGGTGTCGACTCGGTTGTGCGAATACCCACCAAAAAACTCAAACTTCTTATAGTCGGATTGCGCGGCGGCAATTGAGGCGCACGCAATGATGAGCGTGCCGATCATAATGGTCTTAAACACAGAGTATCCTCCTGGAGTGTGGTCTGACTGAAGCAGACGAGTTGTGGCATTCCGAGAACAGATGACTGGAGGCCCAGTCGCGTGACCCGTTCTCAGGTTAACTCCGCAAAACGACGCTTTGTGAATTCCTGTTACACGATGAGGACTGTCACAAAAGCGACCGAATACCGAATTGCCTTTTGCGGAGCTGTGGGAGAGCCGAATGACAGTTGCTCAGAGAATGGTTCCGGCCAGTTGGGTTGTCCGGGCAATTCCCAGACGAGTGTCGGCTTTTTCTTGCGGTAGCAGGGCGGGATCGACCTCTTGTTCCACCGCGTAAGCGAGTATGGCGTGCAGTTGGCGCAGGCCTTCGGTGACCGAGGCTGGGCCAGGTTGGAGAATGTAGGCTGATTTGATCTCGTAAATCTGATCGTTGCGAACGGCGCTGATGGCGGCCCAACCTTCGCGCGCTCGAATCAGGTCCTTCTTGACTTGTCGCCCGCACCACGAGCCGATGATTACCTGCGGATCGCGATCGATCACGTTTGCCGGATCCACGATCCGGTCTTTCGCACTCTGGCATTCCCGCAGCTCCGTAAAGATCGGCGCGCCGCCCGCGATCTCGATCAGCTCGTCGACCCAACGAATTCCGGAGATGAGCGGGTCATACCACTCTTCAAACAACACGCGCGGACGATACGGAAAGCGCGAGACCGATTGCGCAATCGCATCCATGTCGCTTTGTAATGTTGCTACCAGTTGCTCCGCCTTTTCCGCATTACCGACGATGCGGCCGATCGTCAGAATCATCTCCATGATCTCGACGATGCTCCGCTGGTTGAACGTAAAGACAGTGACGCCGCGTCGAATCAACTCAGCGGCAATGTCAGCTTGTAGATCGGAAAAGGCGAAGACGAGATCTGGTTTCAGCGAAAGGATCTTATCGAACTTCGCATTGATATACGCGGAGACTTTCGGCTTCTGCCGTGCTTCAGGTGGACGCACGGTATAGCCTGACACGCCGACGATACGATCCTGTTCGCCAAGAAGATAGAGCGTCTCAGTGGTTTCTTCCGTGAGGCAGATAATGCGGCGCGGGAAAGTACTCATAGTGTATTTTAGACAGGATGACAGGATTTACAGAATTAACAGGAGTGATCTTGTTAATCTTGCAAATCCTGTAATCCTGTCCTCACAAACCCATACGGACAATTACGACAACCCTGCTCACAACAGTAACCACGCCGCAACAGATACCGAGCGGTGAGGACCATCAATCCATCTTCGAAGTAATAGTCCTCACCCTCTTTAAGCACCTCTCGCTCGTCATCCGTTTCCATCATCTAGAACACGAACGTTGCACCTGCTCTTCCCGTCCTTCCCGGCGTGCGAAACCCACTCTCAAAATATTCCTGATCGAAAAGATTGTCTACGTATCCAAAGAACCGCAACTGTTTCCGGTCATCACCCAACGGCAATGAATAGCTCGCGCCGAGATCTGCTTTCGCGAGTCCTTTAAATCTAAACCCGCGGCTCGTAAACGTCGTCGGATCGATGACCGCACCGATGTAATTGCTCGATGCCGAGAAATCGAAATTGATCAGCACGCGGCGTCCGACATGCTGTGTCGCAACGATCGAGAACTGATGATCGGGAATAACGAGCGAGCGTATCGTTCCCGGAACTTGCGGCGTGCGCTGCTGTGCTTTCGTGAACGTGTATGCAGCAGTGAGATTCAAGGTCCGGAACGGAGTCGCCCTGAGCTCGACTTCAGCGCCGCGCGCGATGCCACCATCGGTGTTGAGATAACCGCCAAACCGTCCGAACGGATCGGTCGTGAAATCGATCAAGCCCGAGAAGTCGAAGATGATAATGCGGCGCAGCTCGGTGTAGAAGTAAGTCGCACTTAGGCGCACCCGATTGTCAGCAAGCGTCTGATCAAATCCTGCGTCGAATGCGATTGAGTGTTCCGGCTTCAGACGCGGATCGCCAAAGATCGAGTAACCAAAGAAACTGTCGAACGCCGTACCGAAACGTTCAAACAACGAAGGTGCGCGATAGCCGTTGCCGACGTGACCGCGCAGCTTGGTGCCCGTCGATTGAAACGTGTAAGCGATCGAGCCGTCGCCGGTGTACGCCGTCGGCGGCGATTGAAACGTTATGCCAGCGTAAGGCGCTGACGCAGCGGGCGTAAACTGCGGCTCCTGCAAACGGAACAACTGTGTGCGGAAAGCAGCAGCGATCTGTAAACGATCGTCGAGAAAGCGCAGCTGGTCCTGAACAAAGAAGGCATGACTTCGTTGCGCAACGTCGACATCCGAGTTATCGGCCGGATTGACCTGAAACGACGGGTTCGCAAAACTCTCGTTCTCAAATTCGTAGCCGCCCGTGATGTAGTTGAAATGTCCGGCGCGTAGATCGACACGCGCGTTGAGCGTGTGAACGCGCGCGTCGAAATCGGATCGCGTCGTGCCGCCAAACGGTTGAAAGCCGACGCCGAGCGGCCCATTGACGCCGCTGCGGTTTGTGATGAGACCCTGGTAACTGATCGTGTAGCCGAAAGTTTCAGTCGGACGTTGCGTGAATGTGATCGCACCGTCGAAGAAGTTCGCGTTGCGCACGTTGTCAGGATCGTTGACGCCGGGAATGAAAGTCGAAAAGGGAATCGCTTCGATGATGCCCGTTGCGGGAAGCGTGCCAATGCCTTCCGGGTTGTTATTCAACTGCAATCGGGAATTGGCGGTGTAGATGCGTCCGGTGAGTGTCGCAGTCGGCGTCAGACGAAACAGAATTCTTCCTTGTCCGCTCGTGGTGCGTGCTTCGTCCTCATCGTCAATGCCACGACTCACATTGAAATGCGAAAAGCCGCCGCTGTAAACCACGCGATTATTGTTCAGGCCACCGGCGAGCTGGGCTCGCGTTCGAAACAGGCCAAGGCCGCCGCCCTCGCCGAGCACGCTGCCGTGAATCGGACCGCCACCTTCATTTGTCACGATATTCACGACGCCACCGACCGCGTTCGATCCGTAAAGAGAAGATCCGGAGCCGCGCAGCACTTCAACACGACTGACATCGGTGACGATCAAGTCTTCCAAAAAACCTGAGGCGTCGCCCTGGGGCGCGGCGGCGTCACGAAAGCGTATGCCGTCGATCAAGACAGCGGTGTCTTCGCTGGGCAGGCCGCGCGTCTTGATTGAAGTTAGTGAGCCTGGGCCACCGAGTTGCTGCACGCGCAATCCGGGCACGATTCGCAGCGCCTCGGGAATCGCGATCTCGTTGCGCTCATCGATCTCCTGATCGGCGACGACCGTCAGTGCTTTTGAAACTTCATCGACAGTCTGCGGTGTGTCCGAAGCAGTGATCACAACAGCGCTGCGCAAACCTGAAAGCTCGAGTGTGACGTCGTGCGTGGTCGTCTTGCCGCGTTCCACATCGATTGACTGCGCAGGCGCGAGCGCAAAACCGCTTGCTTCAGCTTCGACGAGATACTCACCCGCAGCAAGGTTCTTGAAGCTGTAAGCACCGCTCGAATCAGTCACCGTTACGAGGCTGAAGCTTCGTTCGCGCCCGTAAAGCCTGACCGTCGCACCCGGCACATTCGCGCCCTGCGGATCTTTTATGTAGCCACTGATCGCTGCTGCCTGTGCCTGCGCTACGCCAACCACAATCAATGTGATCAATATTGAAACGACGACTCTTCTCATAGCTTTTGACTCTCTCTTTCACAGAAACACTTTGTGTCTTTTTGTGGCCAAAATAAAAAACGCCCTCGATCTCCATTGGAAGATCGAGGGCGTCTAAACTCGATAATGCTACCTAACTCTCTGACGCCACTGGCCCTTTCCCGGAGCTGCTGTGGTCGCTTCCGTTGCAGCAGGCAAGGTTTCCTGACTTCCGGCTCGAGCGCGTAGCTTCACAGTCTTCCCAATCTCGCGTGGAGATCAGTGACGTGGTGTGATGCTATGCAATTGCCGGTACACAGTGGCGGGAACCGTCTGGGCATTTCACCCAACTTCCCTTGTCGCCCTCATGGGCACCTGCGACGGTCCAACCCGAACGACGTCGAGTTGAATTAGCGATTGTAAAATTACAAAGAACAGTTCTGACGAGCGACAAACATATGCCTCGACACGTACGCGTGTCAAGAAGCGAACATTGAATTAATGGTCCGGTAGTCAATACCATCTTCCGCAAAAGCAAACGTGCCATGTTCGCGTATGTCGCGCGCGGCACGAAGAAAAGCGCCGAGTGCGCAACGTGCGAGACCGCTGCCGACGCTGATCCGTTTTGCGCCTAGAGCAGACACATCATTCACTGTTAGTTTCACGCCTTTCAAACCCATCAACACGTTTACTGGACGATCGACCGAGCTGATCAATGTCGCGATGTCGTCTTTGCTCGTCAGGCCGGGCGCGTAGAGCACATCGGCGCCGGCTTCCTGGTACATCTGCAAGCGTTCGATCGTGGCTTTCAAGTCAGGCTTGCCGACGAGATAGTTTTCCGCACGCGCAGTTAAAATGAACCGAAACGGAAGTGTGCGGACGACTTCAGCCGCGGCCCTGATTCGATCGATTGCGAGGGCGCGCTCATACAGAAGATCGTCAGCACGCCCGGTTGCATCTTCAATCGATCCACCCACAGCGCCCGTAGCTGCCGCGAGCCTGATCGTCTCTGCGACGATCTCAGGAACATCACCAAAGCCGTTCTCCAGATCGATACTGACCGGAAGATCCGTTGCAGCCGCGACCGCCGCAGCGTGGGCCAACATCGCCTCGCGTCCGACAGCGTTGTCCGGCTTGCCGATCGAAAACGCATAACCGGCACTGCTCGTCGCGAGTGCCTCGAAACCAAGATGAGCCAACAGTCGCGCGCTGCCTACGTCCCACGGATTGGGAATGATGAACGTCTCGGCGCGCTTGTGTAGTTCAGCAAACGCGGCGCCTTTTTCAGCTTGGGTTAACATGAAATGTCCCCTCAACTACCTGCACAAAATTTCTTTCTTCGCGAAGAATGATACGTTTGCTTTCCGCTGCGGCGAAGTTTGCCAGTGCTTCTGAATCCGACCGCAGGCGCGCCCGGTATGTCTCGTAAGCCGCGAGACTGTCGAATGCGATCAATCCCCAGGCGACATCGTTCGTGCCTTCGTGAGGCAGGAAGTAACCGACCAGATGACCGCCGCATCGTGGAATGATGCGTCCCCAGTTCTCAGCGTAAGTTTTGAATGCATCTCGTTGAAAAGGATCGATCTGATAACGAATCACGCAGGTGATCATTGTGCTGTCCCCCACTTTCGTGTAGCAGCCCGCTTCACGGACTTTAAGAACGGTGGTAGTGGTCCAGTTTGAAAATACGCCGAAGGCGTTAGCTAATTTCAGCCCAGGGTTCGAGGAACGAGAACCCTGGGGCTACGATTTCCAGGAGCGATGGAACCCTGAAAGGGTTAGGCGATTGGCGAACCCTTTCAGGGTTTGAACTCCTTTTATGTGATGGACCCAGGGTTCTCGTTCCTCGAACCCTGGGCTGAAATTAGCTAACGCCTTCGGCGTATTTTCAAACTGAACCAGTACGAGAACGGTTATACCATTGTCATTACACCTACGATTCGCTTATCATCAAAATGTGAATGTAGAACAACTGAATGAAGTCGCGGTGGCCAGGATCGCAGGGGCCATCGGCGAGCCGGCGCGCGCGCGCATGTTGTTTTGTCTGATGGACGGTCACGCGCGCACGAGCACCGAGCTCGCGATCGTCGCTGACGTCGCCACTTCAACTGCCAGCGCGCACTTGAATCGTCTAAAGGCCGAGCACCTCGTTAAAGTTATTACGCAGGGCAAGCACAGATTTTACAGTCTCGACGGACCAAAGGTTGCGCGCGTGCTCGAAGGCCTGAGCGTTTTAGTAGACCAGCCACGTCCGACGTTTATTCCGAGCACGCCTACGCGATTGCGCGCGGCGCGAGTTTGTTACGATCATATGGCCGGTCATCTCGGTGTGTTGTTACACGATCAATTCAACCAGCTCAAATGGCTGTCACGCTCTGCAAACGATGCTTACGACTTAACGCTCGCAGGCGCGAATGCCGTCGAAGCGCTCGGCATCGACGTCGAAGAGACACGAAAGTTGCGCCGCCGATTCGCGTATGCGTGTCTTGACTGGAGTGAAAGGCGACCTCATATCGGAGGCGCTTTGGGCGCGGCGCTATTGAAGCTTGCGATTAAGAGAAAATGGATAGCTCAGGATCTCGATAGTAGGGCAATACGTGTCACGAATACCGGACGCCGCGAGATGCTGACCAGGTTTGGCGTCGAGCTTTAATTGTTAAATTCATAAGCGGCACTGTCTTCAAAAAACAGGAGGACAATTTATCGATGAAGAAATTTTCGAGGCGGACGTTTGCAAAACTCGCGGGCGGCGCGGCGCTCGCTTCTACTGCGGAGCTGCCTTCACTCGGATTTAATCCCGCGCCTCAGAATACGGGACGCGAGTTTCCGCCGGGCTTTATCTGGGGCACGGCAACCGCCTCGTATCAGGTCGAGGGCGCCGTCAAGGAAGACGGTCGTGGCCCATCGATCTGGGATACCTTCTCGCACACGCCCGGCAAAGTGAACAGCAACTCAAACGGCGACGTCGCAAACGATCACTATCATCTTTACAAGAGTGACGTACAGTTGATGAAGGCGCTGGGCGTGAAGGCTTATCGCTTCTCGATCGCGTGGCCACGCGTGTTTCCGAACGGTGATGGTCCAGCAAATCCGAAAGGACTCGATTTCTACAACCGCCTCGTCGATGAGTTGCTTGCGAACGGCATACAGCCTTACGCGACGGTCTATCACTGGGACTTGCCGCAGTCGTTACAAGATCGTTTCGGTGGTTGGGAAGGACGCGACACTTCAAAAGCTTTTGGCGATTACGCGGGCTACGTCGCGGCGCGACTGACCGATCGTGTTAAGCACATCTTCACGATTAATGAGTTTGGCGCGTTCCTCGAGGTTGGTTATCGCTGGGGTATACATGCGCCGGGCTTGAAACTCACCGGGCTGCGTCTGAACACGACGCGCCATCATGCGGTGCTCGGTCACGGGCTTGCTGTGCAGGCGATACGTGCGAGTGCGAAGAGTGGCACGAAGGTCGGTCTCGCCGAAAACATCACGATTCCTGTGCCTGTGATTGAAACGCTGCCAAACATTCTTGCTGCAGAGCGTGCGATGCGCGAGATGAACGCGCCGTATCTCACGGTGATCATGGAAGGGAAGTACACGGACGGCTACTTGAAAACCGAAGGCGAGAATGCGCCGAAGTTCACGCCCGAAGACTTGAAGATCATTTCGAGTCCGCTCGACTTCGTCGGTATCAATGTTTACTCGGGACAGTTTGTGCGCGCTGATGAATCTGCGCCGGCCGGCTTCATGCACGTTCAGCATGCGAAGTCGCACCCGCACGCGCCGTCGCCCTGGTTGCTTATCGTACCGGATTCGCTTTACTGGGGACCGCGGCACGTTGCGAAGCTTTGGGGAGCGAAAGAGATCTACATTACTGAGAATGGATGTTCGGGTGCCGATGAGCCGAATCCGGACGGGCGCGTGCTCGACACGGATCGCGTGACGTACTTGCGTAGTTATCTCTCGCAATTGCGTCGTGCGACGGCGGACAGTGTGCCGGTGAAGGGATATTTTCTGTGGAGTTTGATGGACAATTTTGAGTGGGCCGACGGCTACACGAACCGTTTCGGAATTCACTACGTTGACTACGCCACGCAGAAGCGCACCCCGAAACTAAGCGCCGATTTCTACCGCGAGGTCATCGCGCGCAACGCAGTCGTGTGATCTGAGCCCGCGGAGCGGGCGTAAGCATAAAGCCTGGGGCGTAAGCCCGAGGATCACGAAACAAAAGCGTGTGAGCCCGTGAAGCGGGCGACAGCGCGAACGTTTTGAGCTGTCGCCCGCTTCACGGGCTCACACACCTTTTTTTATGCGATCCTGGGGCTTGCGCCCCAGGCTTTATGCTTACACCCGCTCCGCGGGCTAGTGTATACTCCTCACCCCCGAAACTCTGAATACACAACAAAACTCATGAAACCGAAAACTGTCGCAGACCCTGTAGGCGAGTTTTACACAAATCACCCTTATCCACCGCCACTCGAAAATCTCGATCGCGTTCGTGAGATGTGGCAGGACCAGAACGTCCATCGCGCTGAGTATCATCTGCTCTGGCCCGACAAGGAATACTGCGCCGATTTTGACGTTCTCATTGCCGGATGTGGCACGTGGCAAGCGGCGAAATTTGCGCTCTGTCACCCAGCGGCGCGCGTCACTGCCATCGATATCAGCGCGACCAGTCTGAACCACACTGAAGCGCTGAAAAAGAAGTACGACTTGTCGAATCTCGAAACGCGACAGCTACCAATCGAGAGCGTCAGCGACCTGGGTCACCGCTTCGATCTCGTCATCTCAACCGGCGTGTTGCATCACCTTGTCGATCCCGATGCGGGTTTGCATGCGCTGAAATCTGTGTTGAATGACGACGGCGTGATGTACTTGATGCTGTATGCGCCGTACGGTCGCACCGGCGTCTACATGTTTCAGGACTACTGTCGTCGACTCGATGTCGGAACATCGCCGCAAGAGATCGACGATCTCACGATGACGCTGAGACACCTGTCGCAACATCATCCACTCGTGTTGATGATGCGGGGCTCGCGGGATGGTTTAGACGCGAATGCCCTGGTCGACGCCGTGCTGAACCCGCGTGACAGAACATACTCGGTACCGCAGTTGTTCGAGTTTCTCGAACGCAACGATTTGAAATTCGCGCGCTGGTACTGGCAGGCGCCTTACCTGCCGCGGTGCGGCGCGATTGCAGACACGCCTCATGCATCGAGGTTGGCGGCGCTTCCCGAACGCGATCAGTATACGCAGTTGGAGTTGTTTCGAGGCTTGATGACTAATCACGATTTCATCGTCCAGCATAGCGAGGCTAAGAACCCGAGCTTCGACGGCGAACAGTATTTAGGGTACGTGCCGATCCGTCGTTCGTGGACCATGTGCGCGCAGGACCAGCTTCCACCTGGCGCTGCAGGTGTGCTGTTGAACCGAACACACCTGTTCGACGATCTGTTTCTTCCGATTAACGAGCCGGAGAAGCAGTTGTATGAAGCGATCGACGGGCAGCGCAATATTTCGGAAATCGTTGAGGCGGTGAAATACTCGTCACCGGTAGCGCGAGATTTTTTCGAGAAGCTGTGGTTGTTTGATCAGGTGGTGTTTGATATGAGCCGCGGATGAACGCGGATCTAGATCCGCGTTCATCTGTGGCTAAGTGCTAGTTTGCTGCTTGCTGTTTGCTCTGGAATTGGTTCCAGTACTCTTTCACGAAATCTTTTTGCTTGCCGTGACCGGAGCCGTAGCCGAACTCATACTGATCCATTTCGGCCAGGGCCTGCTCCAGGTTCCACTTGTCGTGAGTGAATCGATATACTGCGCCGACTACTCCCGTGCGATGACGTCCACCCGCGCAGTGTACGAAAAACTTACCGGTAGCCGGATCGTCAATCACTTTCAAAAACTGGGTGATCTGTTCCACGCTGGGAGTGCTCTTATCCTCCATCGGAATGTTGATGTAACGCAGTCCCGCGGCCTGGACGGCAGGTTGCTCGTACTCTTTTGAGTTGTCGGTCAGATCGATGATGGTTTGTACGCCGAGGGCAGCCAGCGCCGGGTAGTCGTTTTCATCCGGACGTGCGCCACGGAAAAACCGCTCGTCCATTTGACCGAAATTCTTGATTTTAATGTTCGGGAATTTGACATTCTTGCTCTTCCCGAAGGCGAGCGTGGAAAAGGAAAAAATGAGTGCGATGGCAGCGATAAGGGCAGGGGAAAACTTTCTTATATTTCTCATTTAAATCTCCTCAAAAATGGCTAAAAGTAACCTGCCGGGGGCGGCTATTCCTGTCGAATCCGAAAAGTGAGATTCGTTGATTAATCCTATAGTTGCATGAGTTTATGCGTACTATTTGGGGGTCCGGATGCGCCATTTCGCATGAGGAAATACGGGCAAGAGCGGAATCACTCTTCTGCCCTTGCGGGCCCGCTCTTGCCCTTAGGGCAGCGACAGACAAACTCGTGCCGTTCCCGTGCGGCGAGAACGGCAAAATCTGTCGGGCCGTCGCCCTAATCTCATGAAACTATTAATGAGTGCAATCTTGGGGAAAGGTCGGGCGGGGAAAGGATTGACCGGCGCGCAGTATGTGGCATAGGCAGGCGAGAGTCAACTCTGCGTGCCCTCTGCGTCCTCTGCGCCTCTGCGGTAAAAGAGAACGAAATACAGCTAAACCGCAGAGGCGCAGAGGACGCAGAGGTTACGCAGAGAAATGCTATTGACTGATCCTCAACGGGCGCATAACATGCGGGGCGTTATCGAAAGGCATCATCGGTGTGGTCCTCGTCCACACTTAATCGATTACAGTTAAGCATCTTCGGCCTACCCTCACTGTCCACCAGAAGTTTGCATTACCGTGGATGATGTTTCGGTTGGCCCTAACCGGAGAATCAAATTATGGGCACCCCGCTACGTGGCCACGAGAAGATCATTCTGCTTCTCGTATGTATCGCTTTCATAACTTTCGCCAGCTACAGTTGCCAGAAAACTCAAACTGATCAGACAAACGCGAACGTCGTCGCCGTCGCCTCCCCAACGGTACAAACGTTACCGGCGTGGCCGTCAGGGTTTCCACAAGGAATGCCGTCGCCAGTCATTAGCGGAAATATTCCGCGCCAGGTTGCGGGCGCCAGCACCGCGGCGACACCTCTCGACGCGCGACCATTCTTCGACAAGTTCTC
>DASYFE010000123.1:0-3549 GCA_036498585.1 Pyrinomonadaceae bacterium
GGCCCAACTCTCTTGTGCGTTTTGTGCTATTTTGTGGCAACATATCGCTTTGTTTTTGCCAGGCATAAACCTGATATTCCCTTAAACCCATCGAGGAACCGACTGATGAGTACTAATACGCGAGATGTTAATTCAGGAAGCACTCCGCCTCCGTTTCGAATCGCGCCGCAATTACACCAGATACTTTACAAACGACCGGGCCGGGAATCTCTCGAACCGAAACCCGAAGAGGTTTTGCCCGAACCGCCATACCCGCAGCGACCCGACGCCAAAGAGATGACCCACAATCAGTATCTGAAGCTCAACGGCGTTCGCATGTGGAAGACGTGGGGCGCGCCGTATTTCAGATCGCGGTACCCGTCGAATAGAAATTCATTGCGTCCGATCATTCCATACCTGTTCACCGACTGGAAGTGCAATCTCGATTGTCACTATTGCTGGTCGTATGACAACAAGGTGAAGGGAATGACCGAGGACGTCGCGAAGCGTTCGATCGACTGGTTGCACTCGATTGGCTCGCGCGTGTTGGCGTTGATGGGGGGAGAGCCTTTATTGCGGCCGAACTTCATTCACAAGATCGTCTATTACAGCGCGCAGAAAGACATCTTCGTCTACCTGCCGACGAACGGACGCTTGATGAAACCGGATGTGATCGATCGTCTCGGTGATGCTGGACTCGCCACGGTCAACCTCGCGGTCGACTCAGTGAAGGAACGAAAGTCTCTGCCGAAAGCGCTCGATCCGATTCGACCTTACTTCGATTACCTCGTGAAGAAGCAAAAGGTCTACGGCTACACGGTGATGTTCAATATCAACATCTGCCATAACAACATGGACGATGTTGTTGAGCTGACCGAGATTGCGCGCGCGAACGGCATCGCGACTGACTATCACATCAACGAGACTCCGATGACCGAGCAGGATCACTTCAAACACCTCTCGGAGAACGAGACTTACCTGACGCCGGACGATTGGCCAAAAGTCGACGCTTTGCTTGACTACCTGAACGACAAGCGACGTAATGAAGGCTATAAGATGGTGAACCCGATCCAGCACATGGAAGACATGAAGCTCCTGATGCGTGGAAGGGTTCCGGAGTGGCAGTGTCGGGCGGGTCAGAATTCGCTAATCATTCGTACCGACGGCTCACTCGCACCTTGTTTCCCAATGTACTCAGCCACGCACGATTGGGGCGTCGTCGGCGATCACAAGTTTGACGTGAAGCAGCTCGACGAAATGAAGCAAGAGTGTTCGCAGCATTGTTTGTCGACCTGTAACTACATCCTCGGCTACTGCTACGACACCGCCCGCGTGATTGGCTGGATCATGAAGACGGCCAAGGGCGGATTCAGAGGCGTCGAGAGCTTCTAACGCGCTGATTTACCGGCTCAGTCTTTAGACAGGATTTACATGATTTCAAGATGATCATGTAAATCCTGTTTTGTCTTGTAATCCTGTAAACAACTCTCTCATCCACCAATCCGTTCCAGCTTCTTCACGAGCTCGGTCTTTTCAGGGGCGGATGTTTTTGCGACTGCGAGTCGCAGAGAGGTCAGTAGCTTTTTCAAATCGGTGCGCTGCTCGACTGCGTATTTGTCGCCGCCTTTTTCGTTAGCGAAAGTGATAACTTGATCGGTCAGATCTTCTGTAATGTTCTTGAGGGCTTCGGGTGTGTGTGCTCCGGACGGGTACAAGCCCAGGTATTTGATCGCGCCCTCGGAAAGAAAGAAGGAGCAGACCTCGTCACCTTCACAGTCTGATGGCGGCCACATTTGCGCTGCTTCCCACGCGATGCGGTCCGCGATTGGCAAGGTGTGATATTTCTTTTCGAGGTTCCAAAGTACGTCCGCGCGCAGTTGGTAACCACCGGCAAACTCGTTGTAGACCACTTCAGCCGCATGCGCCTTCACCCACTCGCGAATCGGCGGCTTGTCCGTTTCATATGGAACACTCAAAGCCCAGTTAGCGAGTGCGAGAGTCTTCAAAAGCTCAAACTCAGCCCGTGTGCTCGCGTCTTTGGCTTCAGTAACCGAACTCGTGGCTAAATTGTAGATTTCCTGGCGATCGGAAAAGTCTGTGTTCTCGGCTTTGAGACGCGCTTCGATGATCTGGCGCACGAGCTCTTGACGCTTACTCGCGCTGTAGTCAAGCAACAGGCCACCGAAGAGCCAGCCAGTCTGGCTGTTGGGCAGGTTGACGCGATACCAGTAATCAGTCTTGCCGCCGATCGTGTCTTGATTTGTCGAACGTGCGATTGCGTTCACAACGGCGCCGAGTTTCAGCCGCACGACTTCTTCGGCGGCGACCTGCGGAGACTTGCGTGCACGCATGGCGGAGACAGTCGTGATCTTAGCCTGTGTTGCATCAAGCTTGATCTCTTCCGTTTGGGCTGCGACTGACGAAGCGTTGCCGATTGCGAACATTACGACAGCGAAGATTAGGTATTGGAGTTTCATCACGTGGTTCATATATACCATTTCTGTTAATCTTCGGTGCGATTTTCCCGGCAGTGGAGGACCAATGGAAAACAAAGAAGCGTTGAAGGATCTCAATTCTCAATTCGAATACTGGAACACAACAGGCACGCAGAAACCTTTCGCGCACCCGATCAATCTCAGGCGCATACGACAGTGGGTATCCGATGAAAGCACCATCCTCGATTATGGTTGTGGCTATGGACGAATTTTAGGAGAGTTATACAACGAAGGATACGAGAGCCTGATCGGTTTGGATTTCTCCCCCGCGATGATCGCCGCCGCACGCGCGCAGTATCCGGAGATCGCATTTGAAGTTGTGCAATCCTCGACCATTCCTTTGCCGGACGCTTCAGTCGATGGCGTGCTCTTGTTCAGCGTCTTAACCTGTATTCCAACTGACGAAGGACAACGAGCGCTCCTGAAAGAAGTGAATCGTGTGTTGAATCGCGGTGGGCTCCTCTACATCAGCGACCTCTGGTTACAAACAGACGAACGAAATCTCACACGATATGCACGTGACGAACAGAAATATGGAAACTACGGAGTTTTCGATCTGCCTGAAGGCGTCACCGTGCGTCATCACGATCCGAAGTGGATCGAAACCCTCACCAGCGACTTCACCACAGTTGCACTCGACGAGATCGAAGTCGTGACGATGAACGGAAATCCCGCCAAAGCGTTTCAGTGGTTTGGAATCACCAGCGAGTGAACATAACGAACGGGCGGCCACAGAGGGCCGCCCCTACAGTTGTTAACGAGAAGTTAGTTCCTCGTAGCGAACTGTAGGGGTGGCCCTCCGTGGCCACCCGTGCTTTCTCACGCGAACATTCTTGCTGTCGAGATCGTTTACAAGCAACGTTCATTCGACGCAAGAAGTGCATCTCCAAAAAGTAGAAGCTTCTTCAAAAGAATGTAATCTGCGTTCTCTGTTCCAATAAAACGGACCGCCACTCAGTATCAATTCTGCGTTGCTGGAGTTGGTTTGAGAGGAGGTTGGACATGTCCATTTGGACAAGCACGGTCATGTGTGTTTTGTTGTTACAGAACGGCGGCCTTCCGAGGAACCACCGCG
>DASYFE010000124.1:0-10866 GCA_036498585.1 Pyrinomonadaceae bacterium
CATCCTGAGTGATTTCAAATATTTGGCTGGTGGCACTCCCGTGATTGTTTTGAACAGGTAACAGAAATACGGCGCCGATAGATTGACCGATTCAGCCATCTTGCCGAGTGTGAAACTGCGGCTCGGATCACCTTCCATCAATTCAATTACACGTTTAACTCTTTCCGCCATGCTCTCCTCCGTTTTTGAAGATGCTTCCGCCCCGTGAGGTTAACTGGGCAATATTGAAAGGATGTTCGGCTCTACGCAGTCAGATTGGGGGAGTACTGCAGAAAAAGCGTGGCATATTTTAGCCACAAAGAGGCACAAAAGTCACATAAGATTTTTTACGCTTTTTTGTGGCTAAGGTCTTAGGCGGATGCGCGCGAGGATGTCGGTGAATTGGCGGTGAGAACGAAGCTTCGCGAAGACTGGATCGACTTTCAAGTTCATCAACCAGATGTCGCGCTCCTCGACCGCGGTCTCGAGCCACTTGAACGCCTGCTCCTGATCGCCGAGTCCAGCGTGTATCGCAGCAACTGTGTACGGTGAGACGTAACGCTGGCCTTGCAACTCCTGTAGATCGTTGAGCACTTGCTTCGCTTCGGCAGTCTTGCCTGAAACAGCATAAGCATGTCCCAGCAACGCCAGCATCAGCGGACTTCCCGAAAGCTTCACGCCCGTTTGAAACTCAGCGATCGCCTCCGGATACATTCCCTTAGCTTCGTAAGCAAGACCAAGATAACGACGCGCCGGGAACGAGCTCGGATCCAGCTCGAGAATCTTCCGGCACTGCTCGATTGCTTTGTCGTTCTGTCCGGCTAAGTAATAGATCCAGCCGAGGTGCGAACTCGCGACAAACGATAACGGCTCGAGCTCTTCGGTGCGTTTCGCTTCGGCAATCGCTTCGTCAAAACGCTCGACGGCTACGAGGTACGAGCTGTACCACTGGTGCGCCGGCGCGTACGTGGGCTTGAGCTTGATCGCTTCCTGAAACTCACGCTCAGTCGCCGCACGATTCCAATCCCAGCGAAACTTTATAAACGCCATCGACGTGTGCGCTTCCGCCGAGCTTTCATCGATTTCGAGGGCGCGAGTCGCTGCTTCTTTCGCTTTCGGAAAACCCTCTTTCGGTTGCAGACGGCCGTAAACGACGAGCATGTTGTAACAGTCGGCGATCCCCGCATACGCATCGCCGTAATTCGAATCGATCGCGATCGCCTGGTTGAAAAACTCAATCGCCTGTTGCAGATCGTCGCCAGTGCGTTTGTTCCAGGCGTTGCGGCCCTTGAGATAAAGCCGGTAAGCCTCGAGCTGTTTCTTTTCCTCGACGTTCAACTTCAGGCGCAGGTTCTCGAAGATGTCGCGCGAGATGTCATCCTGCACGAGCAGCACGTCTGCAAGCTTGTGATCGTAGTGCTGCCCCCAGAGTTGCGCCACGTTATCAAGATCAATTAGATCGGCCTGAATACTGATGATGTCGCCATTCCGGCGCATGCGGCCGGTGACTACGGCGCGCACGTTTAGCTCCTGGCCGACTTTGCGCGGGTCGATCTCCCTGCCCTTGTAACCCGCAACAACGCTGCGCGGCACGACGCGCAACTGCGGCAACTTCGAAAGACTATTAATTAAACTCTCAGCGATCTTGTCGTTGATGTACTCGGCGTCAGGATCAGAAGTCTCGTGAACAAACGGCAACACCGCGATTGACTGAATCGGCGTTGGCTCTCCTGTCTTGCCGCGACCAGTGAAGTAGAACACTCCGATGATCGCGAGGACGACGACACCTGCGGCCACGGCATAAAGCGGGGTCCGTCTCTTTGGAGCAGACTGACCGTTTGTGTCTGGAATTGAAACGACACGCGGCGGTTCCTCCACCGCCGCTGGTTTCTCCGCCCACGATTGATTTGTGTCTGCGACGAACCGGTAACCTCGTCGCGGCACGGTCTCGATAAACTGCACGCCTCCGGGACTTTCACCGAGCGCTTTCCGCAGCAACGAGATGTTCTGAGTCAGATTTCCTTCCTCGACAAACGTGTTGGGCCACACGCGTTTCATCAGATCGTCTTTAGCGACAACCTGTCCACCGCGCTCGACGAGCGTTACGAGGATGTCGAAGACTTTCGGAGTGAGCGGAACAAGTTCACCTTCGCGCAGCAGGACGCGCTCCGCCGTTTTCAGGCGGAAACGACCAAATTCATAGCTTTGACTTTCCTGCTGACTCACTAAAAACCGGCCTTGAGAAACATCTTTGAGGAATTATTGAGTGCCATCTGAGGACTTGTCACGCGCCGCAGTCTAAATTAGGCGCTTGTTAAGGTCGAGAACAAGTTCTTTGAGGCGCTGTGATTGTAATGCAACCACTGAGCGCGGGCAATCGGGTCCAGAGAGCTTCAACCGTTGAGGAATCTCCCCATGATCAATCAAAAAAAGACTTCCGAACTTATTGAAACGTCATTGATCTATTTGCTGAGCACCGCCGTGGCAGTGGGAGCGTTCGTGCTGGTCTGGCTAGTCGCGCTGCTGCTTGGATCCAGCCCGACGTGATTTTCTTATGCAAAACCATGAACTGGCGCCGCTGCCCACAGCCAACGCCGCAGACGCAAACATAATCATACGAAAGCCAGACACGAACGACTCCGCAATCGCAACTTTGATCTTCTCCAGCGTTGCGGAGTCTGTGCCTGGCGGGACTTCCAAAGCCGCCAGCTTCACACGCTGCTCATAAATCGAATGCTTCAGTTGCTCGTCCATCGGAATCTCACCTATCCGGCTCGCGAGGGTTTGACTGAATCCGTACAACATCATCACCCCGAAAACCGCAATCGCAAGCAAACCCGCCGTCCGCGACACAGCGTTATTAATTCCTGACCCCACGCCGGCCTGTTCCTCACCAACAGCGCTCATCACTGTCGTAGTCAAGGGCGCCACGCTGATCGCCATCCCGAGCCCGAGCACCACGACTGCCGGAAAGAAACTGGTCCAGTAGTTTCCGCTTAGACCTGGAACAGCGAAGAGGGCGAAACCCGCCGCCGCGATAAAAGGACCGATCGTGAGCGGAAGGCGCGCGCCAAAGCGGTCGATCAAGCCTCCGGACCAGCGCGACAACGAAAACATCAGCACGACGAATGGCAGCAATGCGGCGCCCGCGGCAGTCGCGGAGTAGTGCTGAATCTGGATCAGGTTGAGTGTGAAGAAGAAAAACGTGCCGCTTAACGCCGCGTAGAGGAACAACGTCAGGATGTTAGCGCCTGAAAAGTCGCGATTGCGAAATAATTTCAAAGGAACCATCGGGTTTTTCGCGCGCGCTTCGTTGTAGACGAACAATGCGAGCGACACCGCACCGCCAATCAATGTCAGCAGCACGAACGGATTCGAAAAGCCGAGCCGTGGCGACTCGATCAGACCGTAAACCACGCCGCCGAGCCCGATCGTCGCGAGCGCGGCTCCGGGCCAATCGAGCCGGCCGTGATGTTCTTTTTCACGACTCTCCGGCACTTTCCAGAGCGAGATGGCAAGCACGGCAACAGCCAAGGGCAGGTTCAGAAAAAACGCCGCGCGCCACGACCAGTGCTCGACCAGCCAGCCGCCGAGCACCGGCCCGATCGCAGTGGTCATCGCGGAGAAGCCCGACCACGTTCCGATCGCTTTGCCACGCTCCTTTTCGTTGAAGGACGAACTGATGAGCGCGAGACTTCCCGGCACGAGTAGCGCACCACCGATCCCCTGCACTGCGCGCGCCGCGATCAGTTGCTCGATGTTCGCCGCCATGCCGCAAAGCGCAGATGCGACAGCAAAGATCACGACGCCGAGATTAAATATCCGGCGACGTCCATAACGATCGCCGAGCGACCCACCGACGAGTAGTAACGCCGACAAAAACAGTGAATACGCTTCAACGACCCACTGTATTCCGATCGCGGTTGCGTTAAGATTAGTTTGGAGGAAAGGCAGGGCCACATTGACGACCGTGCCATCGATAAAAGCCATGCTCGAGGCAAGAATCGTCGCCGCTAGAATCCATCGACCCATCTTTTGTCCACAGATTACACGGATAACACTGATGAAACAAAATCTGCGTCATCTGTGTAATCTGTGGTTAAAACGGCTCATCAATAGAGGCGCTCTGCTTCGTGAAAAACTTTGGCCCATCAGGTGTAATGTAGAGACAGTCTTCGAGGCGAATGCCGAACTCGCCATAGATCACGATCGTCGGCTCATCACTAAAACACATACCTGGCTGGATCGGCGTCTTGTTGCCGCGCACGAAGTTGGTCCACTCGTGACCGTCGAGGCCGATGCCGTGTCCGGTGCGATGCGGCAATCCCGGCACTTTGTAGTCAGGACCAAAACCGGCATCAGTGATCACCTTGCGTGCGGCTGCGTCGACAGCTTCACACGGCGCGCCAACTTTCGCTGCGGCAAACCCCGCGTCCTGCGACTTGCGTTCAAGATCCCAGATCTGGCGTTGTCGATCGGTCGGCTTACCAAACACAAACGTGCGCGTGATGTCTGATTGATAACCTTCGATACTGCAACCACCATCCATCAAAACCACGTCGCCTTCCTTCAGACGCTGCGGCGTGCTGCTGCCGTGTGGAAACGCAGTGTACTGTCCAAAACTGACAAAGATTCCGCCTGACGTTCCGAGCGCGCGAAAAGCCGCGGAGCAGTTTCCGGCAAACTCACCTTGCGTCATGCCTTCAGTCATCGAGTCGCGCGTCGCTTTGTAAGCAATGATCGTGAGGTCGTTTGCGATCTGCATCAACGCCAGCTCCGCAGGCGATTTGAACATGCGACATCCAGCAGTGATCGGCGTGGCGCTGACAAACTTCACTGTGGGCGCGGCTTGTCGAATCCCGTCGTAAAGGAAAAACCGCACGCGCTCTTCGATGCCGACGGTGCCGGTGCGCACGCCACGATCTTTCAGTATCTCGGCCACGCGCTGGTACGGGCTCTCGTGTTCTTCCCACGTGCGAATGTCTGTGCCCATCTGAATCAGCTCGCGCGCGCGCTCTTCTTCAAACTTCGGGCACACCCACGCAATCTCACCGCGCGCAGGAATCACCATGGCAAACATTCTCTCGCTCGTGCCCCAACGCATGCCCGTGTAATAAAACATGCTGCTGCCCGGCTCGATATAGATCGCATTGATGCGCTGTTCGGTCATCAGCCGCTGCGCTTTCTCGATACGACTTTTGCGTTCCTCCATGGTGATCGGAACAACGTTGTCAGGCATGCGACGCAGTCGTCGAATGGCTTCGGGCTGCGAGCCTTGTTGCGCGTTAGCGAGTGAGCTGCCGAAAAGCGTTGCTCCAGCGATACCGGCGGACAGGCGGAGAAAGTCTCTGCGATCAGTGCACATGTAGGGGCCTCTTTGTTCGTAATGGTTCAGTCTGAATACGCCGAAGGCGTTGGCCAATGTCAGCCCAGGATTGGAGCGGACGCGACAACCCTGGGTTTGTTATCTAACATGAATTGAACCCTGAAAGGGTTCCGAGGTTGGCGAACCTTTCAGGGTAAATTGGGCTGACATTAGCCAACGCCTTCGGCGTATCTTCAAACTGAACCACTACCTCTTTGTTTGATTGGTTGCCGTAGAACTTGCCCACAGATTAACATCTTTGCCAATGGCGCGCGCAAGTCACGATCTACACGGCTCGGCTCCGGACAAGTCAGGAGCGGCTTTACTGCTGATCGACGTTATCAACAGTTTCGATTTTCCTGAGGGTGACGAACTGTTGCGACTCGCACTGCCGGTCAGCAGGAACATCGCAGAGCTGAAGAAACGTGCGAAGGCGGCCGGCATTCCGTGTATCTACGTGAACGACAACTTCGGCAAGTGGCAGTCAGACTTCAAGAAGCTCGTCGCACGTTGCACCGGAGAGGATGCGAAAGGAAAAGACTTCGTCAAACCGCTCGTGCCGGACGACGATGACTACTTCGTGCTGAAACCGAAACACTCGGGCTTCTACTCGACGACGCTCGATCTACTGCTCACGCACTTGAACGCAAAGAACCTGATCCTCACCGGCATCGCGGGCAACAACTGCGTGCTCTTCACCGCCAACGATGCCTACATGCGCGACTTCAAAGTCTTCGTCCCGGAAGATTGCGTTGTTTCGAATACGGAAGAAGAGAATCGCTACGCCTTGAAACAGATGGAGACTGTTCTCAAAGCTGAGACGAGTCCATCTCCGGAACTAGATCTAAAAGCGCTGAGCAGTTAAAATCCGCGACCAAAAGTTGCCACAAAAAAGTACAAAACACACAAAAGCATTCCTAAGAATCTTATGCGTCGTATTGTGGTTCGGTGTTGTAGCTGAAGCGCAAGAAAGAGTTCTGCGTTGGGGAGCCGATCCGAGTGGCGGAGCGCCGTACGTCTTCACTGATCCCGCGAATCCGGATAACTACATCGGCTATGAAAAGGAGATGGTCGACGCGCTCGCCAAGGCGATGGGCCGTCGCGCCGAGTTTGTCCCGAGCGATTGGGAGACGCTCGTCTCCGCGCTGCAACGTAAATCGTTCGACGTCATCGTCAATGGACTCGAACCGACCGGGGATCGCGCCCAGCAGATCCTTTTCAGCAAGCCTTACTACATCTTTCAACTCCAGCTCACCGTACGTCGCGATGACAACCGTATCAACTCACTCGAAGACTGCAAAAATCGCGTCGTCGCCACGCTCGGCAACACCGCAGCGTCACGCATCCTGGAACAACAAGGTATTCCGTTTCGCAGTTACGCCGATCCGGTCGGCGCTTATCGCGATCTCGAATTGAAACGGATCGATGCGGCCCTGTTTGATGTTCCTGCCGAGGCTTTCTACGCGCGCTCGAACCCGAAGTTGAAACCCGCTGGACCACCATTCACGCGCGGTCAGTACGTTATCGGCCTGCGCAAAGACGATCTCGCCCTGAAAGCCGAGATCGACACCGCCATCGACAAGATCATCCTCGACGGCACGCTCGAAACGATTCTGAAAAAGTGGGGACTCTGGAACGACGCACAAGTCGAGTTTCAGGCGCCGATCCGCTCCGGAACTCAGTCGGCGAAAGTCGAGGAGTACACAACCACAAACACGTCGTTCAACTGGCGCGAAGCGCTCTGGCGACTGACACGCGCCGCCGCCGTCACCGTCCTAATCGCCCTCGGCGCGATGGTTATCGCAGTGATTTTAGGACTGCCACTCGCCGTCGGACAGTGGAAAGGCCCGTCGTGGCTGCGCTCGCTCTGCACGTTGTACGTCGAGTTCTTCCGCGGCACGCCCGTGCTCGTCCAACTGCTGTTTCTTTACTTCGGCCTGCCTGTGATCGGCATCGCGATGCCCGGCTGGCTCACGGCGCTCGTCGGACTCGGCTTGAACTACGCCGCTTACGAATCGCAAGTCTATCGTGCGTCACTTGAAGCGATTCCGACAGGACAATGGGAAGCCGCGTACTCGCTCGGCATGGGACCGGTGCTCGCGTTTCGTCGCATCATCCTGCCGCAGGCGTTTCGCATCGCGCTGCCGCCGATGACGAATGACTTCGTCTCACTCTTCAAAGACACTTCGGTCGCGTTTGCAATTTCAGTTTGGGAGCTCGCGACCGCGTATCGCGAGCTCGCGAATGCTTCGGGACAGTTTTTGTTGCTCGGCGTCGCCGTGTCGGCGTTCTATCTCGCGATGAGCCTCCCGATGGCCCATGTCGCGCGTCTGCTTGAGCGGCGTTTGCGCGAGCGCGCGACGGAGCGCGTGCTTGAGGAACCGGAGGTGGCGACGGCATGATTCGCGTTACGGGCCTGCGCAAACGTTTCGGCAATAGCGAGATCCTGAAAGGGATCGATTTCGAAGTGCCGCCAAATACGGTGCTCGGCGTTATCGGCGCGTCAGGCAGTGGAAAGTCGACGCTGTTGCGCTGTCTCAATGGTTTGGAGACGATCAATGGCGGCAGCGTCGAGTGTGACAACGTGCGGCTGGAAGCGAATTTGTCCCACGCCGACTATCGCCGGCGTGTAAAAGATCTGCGGTTGAAAGTCGGCACGGTCTTCCAGCATTTCTATCTCTTCCCTCACCTGTCCGTGATCGGAAACATCATTGAAGCGCCGGTACACGTGCTGCGCACGCCGAAGAAGACGGCTGAAGATGAAGCTTATGAGCTGTTGGAGTCTGTGGGATTGAAACAGGCGGCGCGCCGGTATCCGGAATCGCTGTCAGGCGGCGAGCAACAGCGCGTTGCGATTGCGCGTGCGCTGGCGATGCATCCGGCGTTGCTGCTGCTCGACGAGCCGACCAGCGCCCTCGATCCGCGTCGCATCAGTAGTCTGCGAACGTTGTTGCGCACGTTCGTGGATCGCGGTCACACGATGATCATCATCTCGCACTCGATGGGATTCCTCGGCGGCGTATCAGACAACATTTTGTTTATGGAAGGCGGCGTCGTGGTTGAGTATGGGCCAACCGACGAGGTCATGCAGTCGCCCAAAGACGCCCGCACCAAAGACTTTCTCGAACAAGCTGAGTAGGCACAGAACCGAGCGCGGTAGCGCCGGGTACGTAGTCCAATCTACGCGTCGAGGAATGGTGCTTTACCAGGCGCTACCGCGCTCGGTTCTGTGCGCTTTATCGTCTCAAGATACTGTTCAAACTTCGCACGATCGTCGACGTTTGTGATCTCAGTGCCGAGCAGGTAACCCTGGCCGACGTATGGTCCGGTCAGGCGTTCACATCTAACCGGGCTCACTTCCATTCCGATCACGCCACCCGGAATAAGCAGCGACAGATTCAGACGGTTCGCGCCGCTACAGAACCTTTCGTCGATGATCGTGGACGGTAGCACCATGCCCATGCCGCCGGCGCTCAGATCGTGCGTTCGGCCCAGGAAGACGAGGGACGATTCACAATTCTGGACGTCGTTGTCGAGTAGCGAGAGCGTGGCCGTGAGCTCGACTTCGCATCGGACTCTGAGCCTGCGCATTCGGCGTCGTTCAATGGAGGAGGCAATCTTATCCAAGCTGGTCAGTCTTCCTAGTCGGGTGTAATCGAGACCGTTTCCAGAATCCCGGGACAGTTGTTTTATTATCGAGGCACGGAGTCGGAGGCCGCGCTCTCCGGCTGGCCAGTAGTAGCACGAAACGATAAATTTGTACATGAAAGAAGCTGTAAAACAGTGTTCGGAGTAATGAACACTGTGGCCCTTCCCAGGCGATCTGCAAATTTCGTGTGTCGAATGAGTTAAAAAGCTCAATGCGGCTATAATCCCACTTTCTTTAGCCACGAAAAGGCGCAAAAAAACACATAATGAAAAACCTCGGGACACTGCTCGTGTTGTTGCTGATACCTGTGACGGTTTTGGCCCAGCAGCCCAACAGGAAACTCGCCGCCGAAGTCAGAGCGGAGTTTCTTCACGCCTGGAACGGCTACAAGAAATACGCGTGGGGGCACGACGATCTCAAACCGCTCTCGAAGACTTATCACGACTGGTACTCGCAGCCGCTTCTGATGACGCCCGTCGACGCGCTCGACACCATGATCCTCATGGATCTCGACGACGAAGCAACCACGACGAAGAAGTACATCCTCGACAATCTCTCCTTCGATAAAGACATCGAGGTCCAGAACTTCGAGGTTACGATCCGGCTCCTTGGCAGCCTGCTCACGAATTACCAGCTAACGGGGGACAAGCGCTTCCTCAATCTCGCCGAAGACCTCGGCAATCGACTGCTGCCGGTCTTTAACTCGCCGACGGGAATGCCGTATCGCTACGTCAACCTGAAGACTGGGAAAGTGAGCAAGCCGATCAGCAATCCCGCGGAAACGGGAACGCTGATCATCGAGTTTGGGACGTTGAGCAAGCTCACCGGCAAACCGATATTTTTCGAAAAGGCGAAGCGCGCGCTTGCCGAAACCTACAACCGCCGTTCGAAGATCGGGTTGGTGGGCGAGTGGATCAATGTCGAGACAGGCGAGTGGACGAACACTGACAGCCACATCAGCGGCGCGATCGATAGTTATTACGAATACCTGTTGAAGTGCTCGCTGCTGTTCGGCGATTCCGATTGCAAACGGATGTGGAATGAGAGCATCACGGCGATTAACAAGTATCTCGCAGATGAGCTACGCGGCGAATACGAGGTGCAGCTCTGGTACGGTCACGCTGACATGAACACTGGCGCGCGGCGCGCGACGACATACGGCGCGCTCGACGCGTTCTTCCCGGCGGTGCTGGCGCTCAGTGGGGATCTGAAGCGTGCGAAGCTGTTGCAGGATTCGTCGTACCGGATGTGGAGGTTTGCAGGCATTGAGCCGGAGGAGTTTGATTACCGCGCGCAAAAGATCACTGCGCCGGGATATCCGTTGCGACCGGAGATCGTCGAGTCGACTTATTACCTTTACCGCTACACAAAGGATGAGAAGTACAGGTATATGGGCGAGCGTCTCTGGCGCGACTTTGTGAAGCACTGCCGTACCGAGGATGGCTATGCGGCGCTGAAGAATGTCGAGACGAAGGAGAAGAGCGATTCGATGCAGAGCTTTCTCTTCGCCGAGACCTTTAAATATTTCTATCTGCTCTTCGCGTCGCCGAGCACGCTCGATTTCGATCGGGTCATCTTCAATACCGAGGCGCATCCCATACGAAAGTTTTAGCCGCTCTTCTCTGTGCAACCTCTGTGTTCTCTGTGTCTCTGTGGTCAATCATTGCTGTGAACTAGTTAACCACAGAGACACAGAGAACACAGAGGTTGCACAGAGAAGACTTGTTCTTTCTTAGTCGTCCCTGAAAAGATCGATTTCCGATTGAGGTGATCGGAGACTTAGGCAAGGGCCGGTGCGGCAGTCAGCGATCGTTGGAGTCTCAGGGGCGTCCCACGGTGCTCAGTTTCTTCCTCAGCCCCACCCAAAATGAGC
>DASYFE010000125.1:0-39049 GCA_036498585.1 Pyrinomonadaceae bacterium
CCCGCCTTCGCGATCGCGCCAAGCGATTTGATCGTGATGTTCAGCAACCCACCCGTGATGTTGCCCGGACTCGGATTCTGGGCGAGCACGGCGCCAAACTTCGACGCATACTCTTTGTACCAATCAACCATCCGATAGACCGCGCGACCAGTCTCAACATCCTTCGCGCGACACGCGAGCAAATGCTCTGCGCCGCAAAACTCCGGCACTTCAGTTATCAACACCGTGCCACCCGATCGCACGAGCAGATCCGCCGCACGCCCGAGCGACGGGTTCGCAGAGATACCCGAGAAGCCATCAGATCCACCACACTTCACGCCCAACACGATCTCACTCACCAAGCACTCTTCACGGGCCGAACGATTCGCCTCGGGCAGCATTCGCTCGACTTCCTTCAGGCCCTGCTGAATCGCGGCTTGCGTACCGCCAACTTCCTGAATGCCGATCTTCGCCACCGGCTTATCGAACGACTTCTCACGCTTCAGCAGATACTTCTCGACTTGCGACAGGTTTGTCTTCTCGCAACCGAGGTCGATCAAATCACGCCGCCAACGTTCGGATGGTCCGCGTAGTTTGAAAGCGTGCGCAACATCACGTCGATCGTCGATCCATCCTGGCAACCACAACCTTTGTTATGCGGAATCGCAACGACGCCATCGACGTTTGGATACTTGTCGCGGTTGTAAAGCGTAAACTCCGCGATCATCGAGATCTTATTGGAACCATTTAAGTCGTTACAGGATTTACAAGATTTTTCAGGATTTACATGTAAATCTTGGTTCATCTTGTAAATCCTGTCTAGCCTCGCGCACAATCTCGATAAACTGTTTCGCCCGCTCCGTAATCAACGCACTTTGCCCTTCGCGGATCGCCTTGATATCGACGAGGTCCGCGCCAACGCCGAGCGCCGCCGCGCCGGCACGAATAAAATCTGCGGCAGTCTTGAGCGAGACGCCGCCAGTCGGCACGAGCTCGATGTGCGGCAGCGGCGCCTTCAACGATTTCAGATAACTCGCTCCTCCAACCGCGCCCGCGGGAAACACCTTCACAAAATCCGCACCGGCATTCCACGCCTGGACCACCTCGGTCGGCGTCAACGCACCCGGCATCACGGCAATATCAAGCTCGCGGCAACGTGCAATCGTTTCAAGGTTGAGCGCGGGACTCACAATGAACTGCGCTCCACTCGAAATACACTCCGACGCCGTTTCCGGATCGAGCACAGTTCCCGCGCCAACGAGGGCATCTTTCCCGTAGCGCTTCGCGACGTCTTCGATAACCTTCACCGCGCCCGGCACGGTCATCGTGATCTCGAGCACCGAGATCCCGCCTTCGCGAATCGCATCGATCGCGCGCATCGCTTCATCAGCAGTCGTCGCCCGCACCACGGGAATGACGCCGGTGTCTCTGATCTTCTGAATGACTTCGCTTTTATCTGGCAACGCGCGCCGTCCCGCCTTTCATCACTCGTTCAACTTCAGCCAACGTCGCCATCGTCGTATCGCCGGGCGTCGTCATCGCAAGCGCGCCATGCGCGGCCCCACACTCGACCGCCCATTGTGGTCCACGCTCTGTGAGAAAACCGTAAATCAGACCCGAAGCGAATGAATCACCACCACCGACGCGATCGAGTATCTCGAGGTTCTCACGCACCGGCGCCTGGTAAAGTTCGCCACCGGTGTAACAAACGGCGCCCCAGTCGTTGATCGTCGCGGTCTTCGCATTGCGCAGTGTCGTCGCTACGACCTTGAAGTTTGGAAACTCAGACACTGCGCGCTGGATCATGCGATGAAATCCGGCGACGTCGAGTTTCGAGTGGTGCTCGTCCTGTCCTTCAACTTCGAAACCGAGCGCAGCAGTGAAGTCTTCTTCGTTACCGATCATCACGTCGACAAGCGGCGCCAGCTCGCGATTGACGGCGATCGCACGCGCCTGGCCGCCAATCGACTTCCAGAGTGATTCGCGATAATTGAGATCGTACGAGATGATCGTGCCGTGCTTGCGCGCCACTTCCATTGCTTCACGCGCCACCGCGGGCGTCGTTTCCGAGAGCGCACAAAATATTCCACCGGTATGAAACCAGCGCGCGCCCTCTACGCCGAAGATCTGTTCCCAGTCGATGTCGCCCGGACGCAGTTGCGAAATGGCCGTGTGGCCGCGGTCGGAACAACCGGCAGCCGCACGGACGCCAAAGCCGCGCTCCGTGAAGTTTAGTCCGTTGCGAACCGTACGCCCGACGCCATCGAACTTCACCCATTTCAAGTGCGACTGGTCCACGCCGCCCTGGTAGATCAGATCCTGGACCAGACGGCCCATTGCGTTGTCAGCGAGCGCTGTGACCACGGCGGCGTCCATTCCAAAGCATCGTTTGAGGCCGCGCGCGACGTTGTACTCACCGCCACCTTCCCAAACCTGAAAGTGCCGCGTCGTTGACACGCGTCCCTCGGCCGGGTCGAGCCGCAGCATCACCTCACCGAGACTCACAATGTCCCAGCGACAACCACTCTTCGATTTAACCACCAAACCATTCATAAGTTTTCATTAAAGATTAGCCGGGTCGAGCTTGGGTGACAATAAATGAAAGAGAAGTAATGCCACAAGGTAGGTCGATGCGGCAATGATGAAGATGGGCACATAGCTGCCGGTACGCTCGAGTATCTCGCCGACGAGGCGCGCGATCATCATGCCGCCGACCGCGCCCGCCATCCCACCGATCCCAACCACCGATCCGACTGCGCGTCGCGGAAACATGTCTGACGTCGTCGTGAAGAGATTGCACGACCAGCCCTGATGCGCCGCCGCAGCGAGGCCGATCAACAAGACCGCCACCCAGAGATTTGACGTCTGCGCCGCGAACACGATTGGCACGACTGCAAGCGCGCAGATCAACATCGCTAACTTCCGACCTGCGTTGATGGTCCAGCCGCGCTTGATCAGCGACGACGACAGCCAGCCGCCGCCGATGCTGCCGATATCCGCCATCAGGTAAACAACGACGAGCGGTGGCCCGAAGTCTTTCAGACTCAGCCCGTGGCGTTTGTGTAGAAAGTCAGGCAGCCAGAACAGGTATACCCACCAGATCGGATCTGTCATGAACTTTGCGACCGAGAAAGCCCACGTTTGCCGGTGTGGCAGCAGGCGTCCCCACGGAATGTTCACTACTGGATCAGGCGGATCGCTCTGAATGTATTCGAGCTCGGCTTTTGACAACGATGGGTGTTCTTCCGGATGTCGATAAAGCAGCAGCCACGCGACCAGCCAGATGAAACCGATCGCGCCCGTGGCGATGAACGCCGCGCGCCAGCCCCACGATAACGTAATCATCGGTACGACAAGCGGCGTCACGAGCGCGCCGATGTTCGTGCCGGAGTTAAAGATTCCTGTCGCGAGCGCGCGTTCTTTCTTTGGAAACCACTCAGCGACCGTTTTAATGGCTGCCGGAAAGTTTCCCGCCTCGCCGAGACCGAGGAAGAAACGCGCCGCACCGAAGCCGAGCACAGTGTGAGCCAACGCATGGGCCATCGCCGCCGCGCTCCAGAAGATGATCGCGAGCGAGAAGCCTTTGCGCGTACCGATGCGATCGATCAGACGTCCGATGCCGAGCAGGCCGATCGCGTATGCAGCCTGGAACGCGAAGACGACCCAACTGTAGTCAACCTCGCTCCAGCCGATTTCGTCGTGGATGGTTGTTTTGAGTATGCCGATGACCTGGCGATCGATGTAGTTGATGGTGGCGGCGAAGAACAGGAGCGCGCAGATGACCCACCTGAAATGGGCCGCGGATGAACGCGGATAAACGCGGATCTGTTCTTCGATCATCGACCCATCCAGCCTCCGTCGACGACCAGCACGTGTCCGTTCACGTAGTCACTCGCACGCGAAGAGAGAAATACTGCGGCGCCGGCGACGTCTTCGGGTTCGCCCCAGCGAGCGGCGGGAATGCGCTCGAGGATTTGGCGGTTGCGTGTTTCGTCAGCCTGCAGCGCTGCTGTGTTGGTGGTGCGCATGTAGCCGGGCGCGATCGCATTCACGTTGATCCCGTGTTTGGCCCACTCGTTTGCAAGCGCCTTCGTGAGTTGGGCGACGCCGCCTTTCGAAGCGGCATAGGCTGGAACGGTGATGCCGCCTTGAAATGAAAGCAGCGAAGCAATGTTGACGATCTTGCCGCCTCGACCGCTCTCGATCATCTGCTTGCCTGCCAGCTTTGAAAGACGAAAGACACTCGAAAGATTGACTTCGATCACTGCCGTCCAATCGTCATCGGAATAGTCGACTGCGGGTGCGCGTCGAATCGTGCCTGCGTTGTTGATGAGTATGTCGATACGACTGAAGCGATCGAGTGTTTGCGTGATGAGATCCTGTGCAGTTTCGGCTTTACTGAGATCGCCTGTGATTGGATATGCAACGCCACCGGCGCTCGTTATGTGATCACAGGTTGATTGGGGGGAGCGGGTGTTGCCATGACAAGCTACCTGCGCGCCCGCTTCGGCAAGCGCGATCGCAATCGCAGCGCCTAATCCAGTCGACGCACCAGTAACCAGAGCAACGCGCTCGTGTAGGTCAAACAGAACCGAGCGCGGTAGCGCCGGGTCAAGATTATTGTGCGATGTGTTCATTGAGTTTGACCCGGCGCTACCGCGCTCGGTTCTGTAAGAAGTCCTCACGTAGCGGGGAGAAGATATCGATCAGCACCACTTCCTCATCCATCATCGTGGCGCCGTGCCAGCAGTTTGACGGGAAGTGCAGCACGTCGCCGGCAGACGCGATCTGTTCCTTGCCTTCGATGAAGAACCGCACGCGGCCGCGCTCGACGATCGTCATCTGCTCGTGTGGATGATCGTGCTCGGGCGTAACCAGAAACGGCTTGAAACGAAATCGACAGATCATCATCCGGTTGCCCACGAACATCTGTCGCTCGATTCCATCGGCCGGGTGCTCGATAGGAATCCTGGCCCAGTTCAAATGTCGCGGGAACCCGTTACCGTTGTCGTTGCCGTGGTTCTCAGAAGTGGTGGTAGACATTTTCCGTGTCCTCTACTTCTTGTCGCTAACAGCTTCCAACCCCGATCCCCCTGTGGCGTACTCGGGTTGCACGTTCACGACTCCGTACAGCCGATCCTCGCCTTCCCTGATCGCCGCCATCATCCAGAGAAAGTTGATCTGCCCGCCCGGCGCCGCGACGTTCGGGTGATAACCCTGCGGCATCAATACGCAATCGCCTTCGCGCACGACCTGGACCAGCTCCGGCTTATTCGGATCGGTGTAGACAAACTGAACTCCAAACGACGGCGACGGCATGTCGATAAAAAGATAGGCCTCCTCGAGTAGTTTTGAATGTTCGTGCGGAGGCCATGACGTCCAATTACCCGGCGTCGAGAAAGTCACACCAGCCATGATGCGGCCCGCTTCGACATTTGCGCCGATGAGCACGTTCAGGTCGCGCTCTGCGGGTGGCTTGCCGGCGATCAGATGCAGCTTCGGGTTCTGGCGCACTTCCTCGTACGAGACGAACTTGATCGGATATCGCTTATCGACGGGCGCTGAGACTTCAGCGAGATCACAGCCCTCCGTTGTGCTTACTTCGATTTCCGAGTCACGCGGGACGTAGACCGCGTCGTAGCGATCGAGATCGAACGTTTCGCCCTCGGCGCGCACAGTCGCTTTGCCGTTGAGACAGATCAGTCCGACTTCATGATCGTTGTTGTTGAACTGCAACGGTGGATCACCCGCAGCGAGCGTGATACGGCCGTAATGGAGAAACCGTGAGGCGGTCGCACCGGGCCGGACTGCCGTGCGCCGGCCTTTGCCTTCGTGGGTTTTGGGTACGAAACACGTCTCCGCCGTGATGGGATTATGGGTCATAAAAACTCCTCACTCATTTTAGACAGGATTTACAAGATTTTTCAGGATTAACATGTAAATCCTGTTTCATCTTGTGAATCTTGTCTATAACTACTTCGGCGTCAGCGCGATCTTATATTTCATCAGCGCCTGAACATCCCGCGCTTCGAACACGAGACGCAAAGGTATCGCGCCATGCACGCCGCGTCCAAGCGCGCTATTGCCACTCGCTATGATCGACGTCTTCAAGGGAAAATTCGCGTCGAGCATTCGCACGTCCAACGATCCCTTCGCCGAATAGAATCGATCAACGCGCACGCCTTTAATCACCTCGGTTTCGACCTGCTCGTACGTGCTCGGCACAGCGAGACGCCACCGACGAATACTAACTGCACCCTTTGAGCTCAATGTTTCTTCACGCGTTAATGCGCCATTTTCGATTCGCCAGATAACCTCGCTGGTCAATCCAACATCCTGCACCTTTCCCGACGGCGCACCGACAACAGCCCACTTATTCCAACGCACGCGCAACGACAGACCATTATTTCCGGGCTCGATCACGTCAGCCCCATCGGTCGCAACCACAGTCCGCCCATCCGCAAGCTCGACATACGGTGTCAGCACCGGATAGATCTGCTCAACCGGCGCAGCGAAACCCGGCAGTCCGTGCGGCGCCGGTAAGTAATCAGACATCCCGGGCTTTGGTCCAGTCGTGATCGGCAACGCGAATCGCAACGCGCCCTGCCGCACTGCCCAAACACCCGCAGCTCGCTCCGGCGACTTTCGAAAGAATTCAAAGCGCGCTACCGGCGGCAGTGTCGGGACGGGGGGAAACGTCGTGATCCCTTCCTTCTCCAACGCATTCATGATCGGCGTGTGCGAGTTTGCAAGCTTACCGAAGAAGCCCGTCGTCTGTTGCCACTCACGATCTCGCGAGATGTAGGCGTAGTTACCGCGGCCAAATGCAAAGATCGAGAGCAGGTGCGCGTCGCTGCGATAGTCGTGCAGCAGGTAATTCCACGCCTGGTAATAAAGCGCAGCGATGTCAGCGAGCGGCGCTGGCCTGAACTCCGGATGCGACGCCAGAAACCCTGCGATCTCGGGCGTGTCGAGATAACTGACCACGCCCTGGCTGCGCCCCCAGTTGTAACCGTATCCATCTTCCGAAACGACGTCCCACCACAAACGCATCTGGACCATCAACGACGGCCGCACTTTGTCGAGCAGGTCTTTGCGCCCGGCGGTCTCCGCTGCTTCCCAGATGTAGCGCGCGTACTCGTTTGAGTAACGATCGAAACGTCCGGTCGGCGGCGCATCGTCGGCGTAGAGATTCCCTTCCGTAAACTGCACCGCCGCGCGATCGAGCAGCTTGTCGAGAAACGCGCGATCGTTCGAGATGCCCAGCTCGTAACCGATACTCGCGATGCGCGCCGCCACGCCGAGATAGTTCTCAGCGAGATTGATGACGCGATTCGTTTTCGGATCGTAGAAGCGCTCAGGATTCAGCAACGAGCGCCACGCCTTCTGCTCCTCCGGCGACAAGCTCTGCCAGAGCGGATTCGTTTTCAAGTCGCGACCGAAGTGTCGCAAAGCGAGCGCGGCGTAAAGCTGCGAAAACGCTTTGCTGCCCGCGCGCGATTCGATCAAACCGATCTGGCCCACCCACTTCGCGATATCGCGTCCGGCAAGCTCGCGATTGCCGGTCGTCTCGGAGTAAGCAGCGAGCGAGCGCATAAACGTGCCCCACGAAAATTCTCCTGTCGTCGGCACACCGAGAATTTGATCCGGCGGCGGATCGAGCGACTTGATCGCGCTCAGATGCGCGGCGAGCTCCTTGCCGAGAAACGTGTTTACGTCATCGCGTAAGCTGGCCGTTGTCACCGTACTCGCCTGGGCGGTAACGAAAACAGTGACACAGATTACACAGATAAAAACGGATTTCATTTAAAAGGTCAGTTTCAGTCCGAACTGAATATTCCTCGGGGGACCGGAAGTCGAGATCGTCCCGAACGCCGCGTTACTGAGATTGCTGTCCATGTCGCGGAAATTCGTCCGGTTGAAAGCGTTAAAGATATCAGCCTGGAACCGAAGATTGAACCGCTCCGTCAACCCAAAGTTACGACGGATCGAGAAGTCCCACGTCTGCGCGCCCGGGCCGAGGAGCGTGCCGACGCCGCAAGTGCCTCGGCGTGTGTCGGGCGCAATCGCAAATGCGTCACGCCTGGCCCAGTTGTTTGGGCCACGCTCGCCATCCTCGAACAGCGTCTCGCTGCTAATACAATCGGCGCGACGATTTCCAAAGACCGAGTTCGCCGTTCCCGTGACCGTCAGGTACGGACCTGATTGTAACCGCGTCACACCGCTGATCTCATAGCCGTCGAGCACCGCCTTAACAAAGCCGTGCGTGCGTGCAAACATCCGCACGTTGTAAGTGTAAGTGAGCGCGAAAACGTGACGCCGATCGAACGTCGCCGGCCCATAATTGAATTTCCGGTTGAACGGATCTTCCGGGTTGTCGTTGAAGCCGCTCGCGTCCGTCAGCACCTTTGACCACGTGTACGAAGTCGTCATCAACAGATCGCCCTTGCGCTTCGCGAGGTAGAGCTGCATGCCGTGATAGTTCGACGTCGAATCGCTCATGCGCATTCTGATCGCGGTGTAGCCTTTGAACGGCCGCAGCGCGTTGACGTTGACGTTCGGACCTGGGGGAAGATTCGCGCGAAGCTGTTCGAATGTCGGCTGGTTGATGTCGGGTTGTCGAATCAAATGGCGGCCGAGATTGCCGACGTAAGCAGCCTCAGCAAAGATCCCGTGCGGCAGCTCGCGTTGCACGCTGAGGCTGTAGCTCATCGTGTAAGGCGTGTCGAGATCCGGATTCACCGCATTGATCTGTGCAAACGGCGCCAACGTTGTCGAACCGCCGGTGATGTTGCTCAGGTTTGCGTTCTGGAACTGCGAGCTCGTCGAGTAAGGCGGATTGCTCAGTGACGGGAAGATCAAATTCCCTTCGATGCGATCGTAGTACATGCCGAAGCCGCCGCGAATCGATGTCTTGTTATCGTCAAAAGGTGAATACGCGAAACCGACGCGCGGCATGAAGTAGTGATGACCTTCGTAAAGACCGCGCGGCGCGCCGGTCGGCACGGCGCGTACGTCAGCACTGTCGCCGCCGGGCACGCGTCCGAGCTCTTCAGAGGGCACCCTGTCACCAGCGCGCACCATGCCGTTAAGACGATTGCCGCCGCGGGCCGGGTCGATGTTTCCATTCGCGAGAATCGTGACTGCCTGCGCCGGATCGTAAAGCGACGGATCGAAGTTAGCCATATTGTTGGCTTGCGTGTAAATCGGCTGGCCAAACTGGTAACGCATGCCGAGCTCGAGACTCAGCTTGCGATTCACTTTCCAACTATCCGCGACAAACGCTTCCGTCTGCGTGAAACGGAAGAAACCCACCGGATCGAGGGCTTGTTCGCTGTAAGTCCTGAAATTTCCGAGGAGCGCATCGGCGAAAGAGTTGTTCGATGTGCGCGTATTCCCGCCGGTGTTGAAATCGACCTGGCCGGCGTAAGTCGTACGCGCGTTTTGATCGATGCGATTGCGCGTGACGCTCAGGCCGGTCTTGAGCGTGTGGTTGCCACGCACGAGCGTGATCGTATCGCTCGCGTTGATGTCAGTTGTCGGAGACACGAGCGAACGCGCCGCGCCGAAGAAGCTTGCGAAGCCATTGATCGTCGTATCCGGAATCGAGTTCTCGAACCTGCCGCCGTTAAGAAACAGTTGCTGGAATTGGAAGCCATAAGTCTCGCGCTCCCAGAGATCGCCGTCCGGTGGAATACGTTGGGCCACCCACGCTCCCGTCGCCTTTGCTTCGTTGATAAAGGTCGGGCTGATCATCCACGAGTGCGATAGCTGGATCGAAGTTCCCGGACGCATGCGCAGGCTCGGAATGGTCGGAACCTGCGTGGTGATGAACGTGCCGAATGGATCGATCAAAACGTTCTTGTCGTGAATGTAGCGACTGTAGAGCGTGTGCTTCGAGTTGATGCGATAGTCGACCCGGATCAGGTCTTCGCGATAGTCGAGCGGGTTGGGCTGCTGGAACGTGATGTTGTTGCCTACGGGTGCGTTTGTATATGCAGTCGCAAGACCGATCGCGGTCTGGTAGACATTCGAGATAGCACGGCCGTCAGTCGTGATGCGCGCTGTCGGAATGATGTTGCGCAGTGCGACGTTGTTGCCGCCGAAGCAGCCCGTGCGGTTCGCCGGCGTGGTCACAACACCCCCAGCAATCACTGGGGCAACGCAGGTGTTCGCTGCGTTGTTCGGATCGCGCAACACGCCGTCGTCAGCAGTGCCTACGAGGCCGTCTGGTCCACGCAGGCGGAAAGAGAAGTCGCCGTTCAGCTCAGCGAGCGACGGAACGGTGCGACGTTGCGCAGCCGAGAGACGGCGGATGTATTTCCACTCCTGGCCGCCAAAGAAAAACAGTTTGTCTTTGACGATTGGGCCACCGATGCTGTAACCGAAATTGTTGAAGCGCAGTGTCGGCCTGACGGGCGCGAAGAACGAGCGCGCGTCGAGTTTGTCGTTTCTTAAAAACTCAAATGCGCTGCCGTGAAAGTCGTTGCCGCCGCTGCGTGTGACGAGACTAACCTGCGCGCCGGAGTTGCGACCATACTCGGCCGAGAAGTTTGAAGTCTGGATCTTGACTTCCTGGATGTAGTCGATGCCGAGGTTGTTGATCTGGCTCGCATTGCTGCCTGACTGCAAGTTGAAGCCGCCATCGATAGTGACGTTGTTCGTCTGGCCGCGATTGCCGTTGATTGACTGGTTGTTCGTCGCAAGACTCGTCGTCAACTCGAGCTGATCGTCGTTGAGCAACGCGACGCCGGGCACGAACGAAAGCAACTGAATGTAATTGCGACCATTCAGCGCGAGGTTCTGCACCTGCTGCTGATCGATCACGCGCGAGACTTCGCCGGAGGTCGTGTTGACCGTTTCACCAGCCGCGCCGACTATCTCGACCGTCTCCGAGACTTCACCGACTTCGAGTTTCATATCGACCGTGAGTCGCGCATCAGCCGTGACGCTTTGACCCGAGACAAGGGCTTTCTTGTAGCCCTTCGCCTCCGCTTCCATCCTGTAAACGGCGACCGGCAGATTTGTGATCGTGTAGAAGCCGTTCTCATCGCTCGTCACCGTGCGTTCCGAATTGTTGGCGGTGTTGATGACTTTGACCGATGCGTTGGGAACGCCGGCGCCATTCGCGTCCTGCACCGTGCCGGATATGCGACCGACAACGGTTTGGGCGAACGTGGATTGAGAAGCGATGAGAATGAGAAACAGTAACCACAGGGTTTGTTTAGAGCCTCGCATCGATCTTGACCTCCAGGGAAGAGTTATTAGCCACAGATAACGCAGATGGCTTCGCCAAACGGATTTTTTAAGCGACCATCGGGGCCGCGAAGGCTGGTGCGGCTACAAGTGCAACTGCGCCGCGCAGGCGCGGGTGATCTTCCGCGGGCACGACGTGGATCTCGGTCGCGCCGCCAAACTCAGTCAACGTGCGCTCGCGCACCGCACTACGCACGATCGGCTCGATCAAACTCCACGCCGTCGTGATCTCGCCGCCGATGTAAACCCGCGCGGGATCGAGGGCGTTGACGATCGAAGCGAGACCGAGACCGAGGTAACGCGCGGTCGAATTGAGTGCGGCGAGTGCTTTCGCCTCGCCCGCCCGCGCACGCGCGATCAAGTCTTCAATACTGAAGGCTGCTTCCTCGGAATCACGTGGACGCGGATCAGACAAGTCGCGCCCGAAGTAACGGGAGAGTGTCGCGAGGTTGGAAACATAAGCTTCCCAGCAACCCGTCGCGCCGCATGAGCACTTTGGGCCATCGATGCTCAACGGCACGTGACCAAACTCACCCGCAGTGTTGTGACGACCACGCAAAACCTCACCATTCACGACGATGCCGACGCCGACGCCGTCCGAGACGCTCACGAAGACCGAGTTTCCCGAAGCAACAACGTCGCTGCGCGTGGCCCAAAGCTGGGCGAGAGCGCACGCTTTACCGGAGTTCTCGATTTGAACGGGAATGCCTAGCGCCGCAGCAAGCGGATCGCGGAGGTTGACGTCATGCCAGGCCAGTGTCGGCGCGTGGACGACGCGGCCCTTCGTCGGTTCAACCATGCCCGGGACTGACACACCGACGCCTTCACACGCGTTGTAATCGGTGAGTATTTGCTTGATGCGACGGGCGAGCTCATGGATCAAGACGTCAACGTCGCGATTAGTTTGAAAACTACTGACCGCGCCGAGCTGCCGGCCCACTAGATCGGTGACGAGAATGTATGTGCGCGACGCGCGAATATCGACGCCTACGACGCAGCGCTCGCGCGAGTCGATGTAGAGAAATGTTGGACGACGACCGCGGCCGACTGACTCACCGAGCGCGCCCTCGAAGATCAGGTTCTCGCTCAACAACTCGCTTACCAGCAGACTGGCAACACCGCGCCGGACGTTCATCAGCCGGGCGAGGTCAGCGCGCGAGACGGGCTGGTGGGTGCGAACGAGATTAAGAGCAATCTGCCGGTTAATCTCGCGGCTGGTACCGCGCCGGGCGACCGTGAAATCGTGTGGGTTGATCTTGCGCATGGGCGATATTGTTCTTTATTAAGACTAATTAAACGGACTAATTACAGGCGAAAGAGCAGGCCTGTTTTATTCAGGTTTATTTGGGTAACAAGGGACGAACGAATTTGTCTAAACGCGGAACATATACTCTTCTGAATGCGGGCTGTCAACAGTTTTCTTTGTTTTATGCCGCGATCCGCTTGCACAAAAAGTCCTTGTTCTGGGATTTCGATCGCACTCTTCTCTGTGCAACCTCTGTGTCCTCTGTGTCTCTGTGGTTGATGAATTCCGAGTAAACCCCAACCACAAAGACACAGAGGACACAGAGGTTGCACAGAGAAGAGCGCGCTCGAGACTCTTTGTACAAAGCCCCGCGAATCCGCGTTTCATTTGCGGCGTTTCAAGCTGGCTGCGATCGCAGCTTCGGCGAGAGGGGCCATCACGACATAGCCTTGCGCGTTGGGATGAAGGCCGTCGTCACTCAGCTCGTTTTTCAGGAAGCCTTTGTCGTCAACCATTGCAGAGAAGTAATCGAGATAAGTGTGATGGTGCTTGGCGGCGTAGTCTTTCAACCACTTGTTGAGCTCGAGAATCTGCGCAGGCGGACGGCGCACGGTCTGCACGATCGGTTTGCCGTCGCGCATCTCGTAATCGCTGACGGGAAGCACCGAAGCAAAGACGATACGGATGCCGTTCGCGGTGGCGAGCTCTGCCATCGACATAAGATTGTCTGTGATTGCCTGGATTGTTGTTGGCCCAGTATTGCCGGCGAGATCATTTGTACCCGCGAGTATCACGACGACTTTTGGTTTGAGGTCGATCACGTCGGCGCGAAAACGGATAAGCATCTGCGGTGTTGTTTGTCCACTGATACCGCGATCGATATAAGGCTTGCCCGGAAAAAACCCGCCGTATTTGGGATCGTCCCATGAATCCGTGATCGAGTCGCCCATGAAGACAACGCGCTGCTCATTCTTCGCAAGCGACGCAGTCTTCTTGTTGTCTTCACGATAACGAGCGAGCGCGGGCCAGTCGTTCAACCTCGTCTCCGCGCGGTCCAACCGCGTCTTCATCTCAGCACAATCCGGGCTCGGTGTCTGGCCAACTGCGAGACCAGAACAAATCAGAGCTACACAAATCAAAATGAACGCCTTTGCCATTACTTCTCCTTTTGACAGGATTACAAGATTTTCAGGATTAGGATCTTGATCTCCAGCGATCGAGCGCCACTGCGATAACGATGATCGCGCCGATGATGATCTCCTGAATGTAGTTGGGCCAACCCACCTGCTGGCAGCCGTTGCGCAGGAACGCCATGATCAGCGCGCCTATCATCGATCCGAGTATGCTTCCCTCACCACCACTCAGACTTCCACCGCCAATCACCACCGCAGCGATGATGTCCAACTCCGATCCCGCGGCGACTGTCGGATCGCCTTGCCGCAAACGCGACATCTGCATCACGCCCGCGAGCCCAAACAACAGACCTGCCAGCCCATAAATCCAAATCTTGAGTCTGTCAGTGGCGATGCCACAAGCGCGCGCCGCGGCTTCATTCGAGCCGAGCGCAAACACACGCCGTCCAAACACCGTGTTACGCAGGACAATCGCCGCACAAACAGCGAGAACGATTGTTATCCACACGCCAGGCGCGACGAGCAGCCACGATGGTTTCGGAAACATCACCAGCAGCTCATTCAACCACGTGCCCGGCATGTTGACCGTCTGTTGATTCGCCAGCCACTTCGCCACACCGCGCGCCACGCCGAGCATGCCGAGCGTCGCGATGAACGGCACGACCTTCAAGCGCGTGATCACGATTCCATTGATCACGCCAACGAACCCGCCGACTAAAATTCCAATCAACAAAGCGATTGACGGTGGCAAGCCCGCGTTGATGGCGAGCGCGGTAACGACGCCGGTCAAAGCGATCGTCGATCCAACAGCGAGATCGATACCGCCACTAATGATGATCAGCGTCATGCCGATCGCGCCAATCGCAACGATGACTGTTTGCGAGAGGACGATGCGCAGGTTGTTTGGTGAGAGAAGTCTGCCTGGTGTATCGACTAATAACGAGAAGACGCCGATCACGAAAAGCAGTCCGAACACCGGCCCGAGGCGGTTCAGATTCTGTTTGACGCCCGCAACCATAGATAGACGTAGACAGGATTTACAAGATTCATCATGATAATCATGTTTAATCTTGTAAATCTTGTCTTAAGCTCACTTCAGATATTGGTCCAATGGAGGATGTAGTAACGTCTTGACCTCTGGTGTTTCGAGATTCTCTTTCGTCACGAGCATCACGCCCGTGTCGATCTTCTTCTCGACGGGTTTGCCGAGCAGGCTGTCGACCATCGTGCGTACGCCCAGGTAACCTATGTTGAAAGGGTTCTGCACCACGATGCCATGCAATTGGTTAGCGTTGATGGCGTCGATGAAGGTTTGACTGGAGTCGAAACCGACAAACGAAACCTTCCCCGCCTTGCCGATGTCCTGGAGCGCGAGCAACATCCCCGCCGTCGATGATTCATTCGGCGTGAAGATCCCCTGCACCACGTCGCCAAAACGATTCAACAGATTCTCTGACGCGCGCTTCGCCGTGTCGCGTGTCGCGCCCGCGTATTGATCCGTCGAGACGAGCTCGATTTCCGGAAACTTCGCTTTGATTTGTGTAATGAAGCCTTCTTCACGCTCCGTCGTGCTCGCGGAGCCTTCCGCGTAACGCAGCACGAGCACCTTGCCTTTGCCGTTCAGCAGCCCGCCCATGCGATCTGCCGCAAGCGTTCCGCCCTTGCGGTTGTCAGTGGCGACGAAGCTCACAAACTCATCCGACTCCAAACCCGAATCGATGATGACCGTCGGCACGCCCGCACGATCCGCATCGGCGACTGGCCGGACGAGCGCACGATTATCGAGCGGCGCGAGCACGATGCCGCTCACGCCTTGCGCTGCGAAACCTTCCACCACCTGTATCTGCTGTTCGCGATCGTCCTCACGCAACGGGCCTTTCCAGATCACTTCGACTTCGGTGCCTTGCGCGGTGAGCTCGCTCGCGGCCTTGTTGCTGCCGGCGTGAATGCTCTTCCAGAACTCGTGCGTCGTGCCTTTCGGGATGACGGCGATCGTGAGTTTCTTCTTCGCGTTGTTGGTGGCTGGACCACCTTTAGGCGTGCACGCGATCGCGAAGGTCAGAGCGAGCAACAGCAGAAGTATTTTGCGCATGATGTTTTCCTACAGAACCGAGCGCGGTAGCGCCGGGTTCGTTATTCATTAGTCACGTCCCGGAATCAGGTTTACCCGGCGCTACCGCGCTCGGTTCTGTAATGACGGGATTTCCGAGACCGCCCATGCCTTCGATCAATACTTCCATCTGATCGCCGGGCTTCAGAAACACCGGCGGGTTGCGTGCGAAGCCGACGCCCGCAGGCGTGCCCGTTGCGATCACGTCTCCCGGCTCGAGCGTGATCGACTCGGATAGAAATTCGATCAACGCAGGCACTCCGAAGATGAGTTGATCGGTGTTTGAGTCCTGCATCGTCTGGTCGTTGAGCACGAGCTTGATCGAGAGCTTGTGCGGATCGGAGATCGTATCGGTGGTGACGATCGTTTGGCCCATTGGCGCAAACGTGTCACATGATTTTCCACGCTGCCATTGCCCGTCACCAAACTGGAAATCGCGCGCGGTCACGTCGTTGAAGGCCGTATAGCCTAATACGTAATCGTAGGCGCTATCCACTTTAACGTGCTTGGCGCGCCGGCCAATCACGACCGCCAGCTCTGCTTCGTAGTCGACTTGTTGACTCGTTGGCGGCAGGACCACCGGCTCGCCGGGCGCGATCACGGCTGTTGAGAATTTCGAAAACACGACCGGCTTTTCGGGAATCGGCATCTTGCTCTCGGCGGCGTGATCGCGATAGTTCAGTCCGATGCAGATGATCTTGCCTGGACGCGGCGCCGGTGCGAACCAGTAAGCATCGCTGCTCGGAACGAGCCAACCCTTGTCGCGAGCATCGTCGAGTGCTTGTTTGTCTTGAATCAATCTGTCGTGTGTGTCCCGCGCTCTTTGAAACCATGGGCCATCCATGTCGAACCACGCAAGCGGATTCGACGGGCGCTCTGCTTCGGGAAACAGCTTCTCGCAATCAAGACGATAGCCGGTGTCTTGACCGTTCACCTCCAGGATCATGCCGAGGCGCGGCACGCTCCACTTCGTTTCCTTTGTGGCGAAAGAAATGATCTGCATCTACTTTGATCCGTCAACGATGACGTACAACTCCTGTGGACCGTGCACGCCGATGGCCAGAGTTAACTCGATGTCAGCCGTGCGCGATGGGCCGGTGATGAATGTGATCGCCGGGCTGATTTCCTTTTTCTGTAGCAGCGTCAAAGCGTCGCTGAGCGTATCGACGATGCATGATGCGTTGATGATGGCGATGTGTACTGGTGGAACAAGCGACACGAGTCGATGGCGTTCGCAGGCGCTGTCGAGAACGAGTGTGCCAGTTTCGGCAATCGCTGCCTGGGCGGTTGATATGCCGACGTCGAAATGAAAGATGTCATGCGCATTCGGAGGATTATCCGAGTAGGCGATGCGTTGCGCGTTCAGATCCGTGAGAATCTGCTTTAAAACATCCGTGGCATCCGTGGCTATGATGCAGTGGCCCGATACGGCCTCGAGGGATTCTTTGAACCGAGTTATCGGATCTGAGTTAGACAGGATGACAGGATTTGCAGGAGTAACAGGATGATCGTCAGCGGGCGGGCTCGCAGCCAGGTGCGTGCGGATGGAGCCGAGGATTGCTTCGCGTGCGGAGTTATTCATTGGTCCACAGATCGTGAAAACTCTTCGACTCGATGGGACGCAGGTCGCGGCCATTCGTCCACGCGCGTGAGATTGGCATAGCACGCTGTAGTATGCGGCCGCCGACGGAGCTGAGCCTGTATAACGATGGGCTGGTCATGACACGAGCCCAAATCTTGAACGCGAGACGCTCGGCGCGGCTGCCTTTGCGCGGGCTGATCTCGCCGCGAAGATGTAACAACAATCGCGGGATGTCGATCTTCACCGGACAAACTTCACGACAAGCGCCACACAAACTCGATGCGAAAGGCAATTGAGCCGCCTTTTGGATCCCCATCAACTGCGGCGTGATCACCGCGCCAATTGGGCCTGGATAAACCGATCCATATGCATGACCACCAACCTGCTGGTAGACCGGACACGCATTCAAACACGCGCCACAACGAATACAAGCGAGCGACTGGCGCGTCACCGGATGGGCCAGCATTCGCGAGCGCCCGTTATCGAGCAACACGAGATGCAACTCGTCCGGACCCTCGTCCGACGGCGCGCGCTTAATCCCAGTGATAAACGACTGATAAGTTGTTAACCGTTGCCCTGTGCCCGAGCGCGGCAGCAGTTTGAGAAACACATCGAGATCGTTAAAGCGCGGTATCACCTTTTCGATACCCATCACAGCGATGTGCAAGCGCGGCAAGCTTGTCGTCAAACGAATGTTGCCTTCGTTCTCGACGATCACGATCGTGCCGGTTTCAGCGATCGCGAAGTTTACGCCGCTGATGCCGACGTCGGCAGCGGCGAAACGATCGCGCAGCTTCATGCGCGCGGTGCTCGTCATTTGATCCACGTTATCCGTCGGCGGCATGCCGAGCTCTGCCGTGAAGAGCTCGCCGATCTGTTGTCGTGTTTTGTGAATCGCGGGCGCGATGATGTGCGATGGCGGCTCCCCTGCGAGTTGAATGATGTACTCGCCGAGATCCGTTTCAACCACCTGCATCCCGGCGGCTTCGAGAGCGTCGTTGAGATGCGTCTCTTCAGTCGTCATGCTCTTGCTCTTGACGACGATGCGCGCTGCACGCTCTGTTGCCAATCCGCAGATGATTGAGTTGGCTTCCGCAGCATCGCGCGCCCAGTGAACGGTGGCGCCGCGACTCTCCGCGTTGCGCACAAACTCTTCGAGGTAGCGATCGAGATGCAACAAGACATCATCTTTGATCGCGCGCGCCTGGCTGCGCAGATCTTCCCAATTCGGCAGACTCGCCGCAGCCTCTTTGCGCCGTTCGCCAAACAGCGACGTGGCATTCTTCAACGCGCCGCGAAGCTGCACGTCCGCGAGCGCCGCCTTCGCATTCTCTTTGAATGTCTCACTGCTGAGATGATTCATTTAACAATTCCGCGAGATGCATCACCCGCACTTTCGATCCTTTACGCGAGAGCCTTCCGCCGATCTGCATCAAACAACTCGCATCGCCCGAAACAACCGCCTGCACACCCGCGCGCTCGATCGCGTCGATTTTCTGGTCCAGGATCGCCACGGAAATCTCCGGATACTTCACGGAGAAAGTCCCACCGAAACCACAACATGAATCCGCATGTTCAAGCTCGACAAACTCAGCGCCGCGCACGTTGCGAATCAACGCCCGCGGCTCTGATTTGATATTGAGATCGCGCAAGCCGTGACACGCGTCGTGCCAGGTCAATCGTCCATTCCACGATGCGCCGACGTCTTCTTTCCCCAGCACGCGCACGAGGAATGAGCTCAGCTCGTGCGTCTTCGCAGCAATCGCATGCGCGCGTGGCAGCCATTTGGAGTCGCCGGCAAACAATTGCGGGTAGTGGTGGACCATCGCCGTGCACGACCCGGAAGGACTGACGATCGCATCGGCTTTGCTCTCTTCGAAGATTCTGATAAACCGACTTGCCACGAGCCGCGCTTCGTCGAGATAGCCGGTGTTGAAAGCCGGCTGCGCACAGCAGGTCTGCCGCTTATCAAACTCGACCTCACACCCGACACGCCGCAACACCCCGACGCTGCTCACCCCGATGCTGGTCCACATTTGATCGACAAGACACGTGACGAATAAAGAAACTTTCATTTCGTTGGCGCTGCGGGGCAAACTGTAGGGGTGGCCCTCCGTGGCCACCCTCTTAAACGATAGCGCGAATGGATCACGGGCGGCCACGGAGGGCCGCCCCTACAGTTGATGCAAGTATGACGTCAAAGGACAACGACACCTTTCACATAGTCGTCGGTGTGTATATCCCTCGACAATGCTTTCTCGACATCGGCGAATGACGTGTATCGATGCGTGATCAGCGGTGCGATGTCGATGCGATTTTGCTCGATCAGATTCAACGCGCGCCTGTAGACTGCCGGACGCCCATCGCTTTCAAACCCGCCGGAAGCGCCGACAGAGCCCACGAGCACCGGCTCCTTGAAGAGTATGCTGCTCAACACGCTGAGATCCGTTCCTGCGTGACCGTGTCCGTACAACAGAACTACCGCCTGCTTGCAAATCAACCCGGGCATTGAACGAAAGACCTCGCCTGATCCCGACGCCTCGATTAAATACTCGACGCCCTTTCCACCCGTGTGTTCGTGCACCACCTCGACCAGATCTGTGCCCGCCGGATCGATCGCTTCATCAGCGCCGAACGTCTTCGCGAGCTGGCGCTTACGCTCATTCGGATCGCTGACTAAGAGCGGGCCTTCGTAACGTAGTACGTGGCGCAGGTACTGAGTGAACAACAATCCAGCAGGTCCGGCGCCGCATATTAACACGCTCCGCACACGACGCTGCTCGCTTTCACGCGCGCGCGCCTTCGCCACCATGTCAGACGAGTGAATGATGCAGCCGAGCGGCTCGACCAGCGCCGCCGTCGAGGCTTCGAGCGAAGCATTGATCTTTATCGCGTTCACCGCCGGCACCGCAATGAATTCGGCAAGACCACCGGGCAAACCGGTGATGCCGTGCTCACGATAAAACTCACACTGGTGACTGTTTTCTGTGCGGCAGTATTCACACAGCACTTCGCAACGCCGGCTCACGCAATTCAAGCCCTGATCGATCACGACGCGATCGCCTTCACGCAGATCGCTCACCGCGCTTCCAACTTCCTCAACGACGCCGGTGATCTCGTGTCCGAGGATCTGCGGCTGCAAGGCTAGCGGGATCGGTTGGCCGTACTCGTTTGTGTTGTAGTTTACGTGACCCGCGAAGATGTGAACGTCCGTGCCGCACAGTCCGACTGCGGCGACGCGAATTAGCACTTCGTAAGACGAGATCGCGGGGCGCGGAATATCGCGCACCTCGAGACGATGCACGTCGCACAAGACGCTCGCCTTCATCGTATGACCTGTTACCGGCACTGCACTCATAATAGCTTTGCCTTAAAAGTCAGCAACCGACGACGCCCGCGATGAAGTTATTCGATTCAGCGAGTTCAAGTAACCAACGCGATTCCTCGATGCTGTTGCTCGCTTGAACCAGGATCGTTTTCTCGATCCCGTTTTGTTTGAGGATAGCGCTAAGATCGTCGGGAAGATAATCGCGATAGAGCACACCGAGATCTTTGGACATCCACGTGTAGTCGAAACGACCAAGCTGCCAGAAATGCTGATGCGCATCGATCATGTTAGACAGGATTTACAAGATTTTCAGGAGGGACAAGATACATCTTGTAATCTTCATCACGTTGTCTCCTGGATTGGGACGAATGCCGATTTATAAAAATTTTTCCCAACTCGCGAGTATCGTTCTGAGCTCGTCTTCTTCGTCAGGCTTCACGTTGACGAGCGGTGGGCGGACTGGACCACCGCTCAGACCGACCATGTCCATCATCGCTTTCATTGCTGAAACTTCGTAACCCTTGCGACGTGCGCGTAACGCAAAGAGTGGTACGACGCAACGCTCCAGCAAGTCTCTGAGCATTTCCGAATCACCGGCATCCGCGAGCTCCCAGAGTTTCAACGATAATTGAGGCGCCACGGTCGCGATGCTCGAAGTGAATGTTGTTACACCGATGCTGAAGTAAGCGGCAACCATGTCGTCACCGGCGCCACCGATCCAGTGCAGGCGATCGCCAACGTGATTCATGATCATCTGCAAGCGACGAATGTCGCCTTGTCCGTCTTTCCAACCAATCAGAGTGGGTATCGCGGTCAGGCGCTCGACCATCGACGGGCTGAAGCTGGTCCAGTCGCGAGTGTAGATCAACATTCCGAGACGCGTTGCTTTACCAATCGCGCGGTAATACTCAACGAGTCCTTCGTCTTCCGCTTGCGGGTAGTAAGGCGGAAAAGCGAGGATGCCGTCGGCGCCCGCCTTCTCTGCCGCCTGCGCCATCTCTACCGCGAGACGCTGTCCGAAACCGACGCCCGCGATCACCGGCACACGATCCTCGATAGCGAGCGCAGTCAGCTCAACTACGCGCGTGTATTCAGCAGGGGTCAGCGAATACAACTCGCCAGTGCCGCCCGCTACGACGATTGCGGCGATCGGGTGCTCGAGCAACTTCGTGAGGTTCTCATGCAGTCCGGGCAGATCGAGTGACAGATCTTCTTTGAAAGGCGTGACCGGAAACGCGATTACGCCGGAAAGTTTCTTGCGAAGCGTGCTTGGAATCATAATTTCTCGGAGTGTATCCCTAAAGCAACCTCGCTCCAAAAATCCGTTAGGCGCCCTTTGTGCTTTTTTGTGGCTGAAAGAGAGATTTGCTGCTGCCGTTGAGGGTTGGGTTCATGAATTTTTCGTTCATGATTAGAAATGCGCCGAGACCGTGGAAGTCATTCGTGTTGCGCTTGCGTGCGAAGTAGTAAGCGAGGTCCGCGACATTTGTGCCTTCGCAGATGTCAGTGATGTTTGTTAGGCCGTCCTTATCGAGCGAGATCTTCGTGAGCACGCCCGCGTAACCTCGATTCACCCCCGCCGCATACTTCTTCTCAACATAGCCGCGATCGACAGCCATCGCAGTCACGTACGTGTACATGCTGGAGCTCGACGTCTCGAGCCAATTCGCAGGATCGTTGCCTTTATCAACAACCTGATACCAGAGCCCGGTTTTTTCGTCCTGATAACGCGCCCACGCTTTTACGAGCAGATTGAGATGGCCAACCAACAACGGTTGCATTGGATGATCGCGCGGCAACAGCTCGAGCACCTCGATGAGCGTCATACCAAACCAGCCCATCGCACGGCACCACTTCTCCGCGGAATGCTTTGTTTCCTTGTCTGCCCATGTGGATTGCCCGCTCTCGTCGTAAGCGTGAAACATCAGGCCGGTAAGGGGATCGTTCAAATGGAGCCAGTAAGTCAGTAATTGAAGAACGGCCTCATCATTCGAATATTTAGCGTCGCCGAACATGTTTCCGTAGCGCACCAGGAACGGCATCGACATGAACACGCCATCGCCCCACAACTGCCACTCGCGACTCTTACCCGTCCCATGCCAGAAGCCGTCGTCTTTGGTGCGTGGATAGCTGTCGAAGCGCTTGCGAATGCGGTCGGCGGCAAGCTTGTATTTTTGCTCTTTTGTCTCCTGGTAGAGCAGGAGGAGGAGATTACCGGGCAGCATGCTGTCGAGATTGTCAAACTTGACCTCGCTTACCTCGCCCTCCGCGTTCGCGCTACGGACGACGCCCTGATCATCCATGTGCATGTCGACCCAATCCTTGATGTACTTCAAATAACGGGGATCGTGCGTGCGTTTGTAGACGAGATACTGGCCATAGAGGTAAAGCGATTTGGCATAGCCCCACGAGCCGAGGTCTTTCGCGGTGGGATAGCGCTTCATCGTCGACTCGACCGTGGCTACTGACCAATCCGTTTTTGATTGTGCGATAGTGTAGCAAGGGATCAATAACAACAACGCGATTACAGCGCTGAGCTTCATTAGTTGTCCTCGTTGGTTAGACAAGATGACATGATTTGCAGGATTGCAGGATTTGATCTTGTAAATTCTGAAAATCCTGAAATCCTGTGCTAATTTATGCCTACCTACACAAAACAAACGGCCGGTAAAATGGTTTGACCAAATAACACAAACCGCGGGAGAGAAGCAATGACCAAGTCTCGTGATAATCGTGACGACCACGATCCAGGCAGGCGTAAGTTTCTGAAAGGCGTCGGTATCGCTGGCGCGGGCGCTGCTATCGCCGACCACCTGTGGGTCGAAGCAGAAGCAGCAGAACGCCCTGCCACTCCGGAATCGCTTTCGGGAACAGTGAAAGTAGTTCTCGACGTGAACGGACAAAAGCGTGAAGCGCAGGTTGAGCCACGCACCACGCTTCTTAATACACTTCGCAATCATCTCGATCCCGCCGTCACCGGTCCCAAACTCGTTTGCGACGTGGGAACGTGTGGCGCGTGCACCGTGCTGCTGGACGACAAGCCCGTTTACTCGTGTCTCGTTCTCGCCGTCGATGCGACCAACAAAAAGATCACGACTGTTGAAGGTTTGGGCACGCCGGAAAAACCCAACGCCGTGCAGTCAGCATTCGTCGAGAACGATGCGTTGATGTGCGGCTTCTGCACGCCGGGCTTCGTCACCACGATCTCCGCGTATCTGAAGAAGAACCCGAACCCGTCCCCCGCGGAAGTACGCGAAGCGTGCAAGGGCAACTTCTGCCGCTGCGGAACGTACCCGCGCGTTTTCGAAGCGGCGCTTGCAGCAGCTAAAGGATCTCAGGCTTAACAGGAAGCACTCATGCAACAACAGCAACCACAAGCACAACCGTCACCATCGCCCAAACCGAAGAAAAAGGTCCGCGTGCCAAAGGTCGTTAACGGCGTCGAACAGATGGTCGAGATCGAAGTCGACGCGGACGCCGGACCAGGCTGGGGACCAAACGACAAACACAAGCTGCTCAATCAACGCTACACACGGGTTGATGGTCCGCTGAAAGCAACCGGTGTCGCGAAATACACCTACGATCAGCGTCTGCCCGGCATGCTTTACGCACGCGTGCTTCGCAGCCCACACGCACACGCGCGCGTCACGAAGCTCGACACCGACGACGCGTCGAAGATTCCCGGTGTGAAAGCGATCATTCCTGCGCCGCTGACTGAAGTCCGCTTCGCTGGCGCTCCGGTTGCCGCCGTTGCCGCCACGACGCCCGAGATCGCTGGCGACGCACTGCGCGCGATCAAAGTCACCTATGAAGTGCTGCCGCACGTGGTCCACGCGCATCACGCGATACGACCCGACGCGCCGAAAGTCCTTGCCGATGAAAACAATCTCGCGGAAAAAGCGAAGAACGGCGACGCGCAGAAAGCCGAAGCGGCGTTTGCGACTGCCGACGCGATCGTCGAGGGCGAATACTTCACCGCGCGCATTCATCACGTGTGTCTTGAAACACACGGCATGGTCGTCGATTATCGCGGCGGCGACACAGCCACCATCTACGCATCAACGCAGGGAACATTCACGATCCACGAAGACGCAGCCAAAGAATTAGGACTGCCTATCAATGCCGTGACGACGACGGTCGAGCACATGGGCGGCGGCTTCGGCTCGAAGTTTGGACTCGGGCTCGAAGGCCTGCTCGCCTGCCGGCTCTCGAAACAAACCCAGTCGCCCGTGAAGCTGATGTTCACGCGTTACGACGAGTTTGTGATGGCGGGTAATCGCTCTGGATCGTGGCAGAAGTTGAAAGCCGGCGTTAAGAACGACGGCACGATCGTCGCACTACAGGCGCGCCAGTATCGACTCGGCGGTGTCGGTCAGGGCTCGCAGGCCGGTCAGCCGTTCATCTATCGCATGGGCGACACGTATCGTGAGGTGTATGCGCTGCACACAAACGAGGATTCGTCGATTGCGATGCGCGCGCCGGGTTTTCCGCAGGCGTCGTTCGCGGTTGAAACACTCGTCGACGAGCTCGCTTACAAGATCAAGATGGATCCGGTCGAGTTTCGTAAGAAGAACCTGCGCGACGAGGTTTATCACCGGCAGCTAGAGCGCGGCGCTCGTGAGATTGGCTGGTCCCGGAGAAATCCCGTTGCAGGCGGAAATACTGGTCCGTTGAAACGTGGGATGGGTTGCGCTGTCGGCACGTGGGGCGGCGGTGGAAACAACCAGTGCAAAGTCGATGTGACGATCTCGCGTGATGGATCGGTGCTCGTCGCAGTCGGTACGCAGGATCTCGGCACTGGCACACGCACGTACACCAGAGCGATTGTTGCCGAAGAGCTCGGGCTCGGGATCAAGGACGTGAAAGAGCGCATCGGCAATTCGAAACTCGGCGCGGCAAATCCGTCTGGTGGATCGACGACAGCGCCGTCGTTGTCGCCGTCGGTGAAAGACGCGGCAATCAAAGCGCGCATGTTGATGGCCGAGCGCGTCGCGCCTTTGCTTGGCAATCCGAAACCTGAAGAAGTGCTGTTCGCGGACGCCACGGTTTCAGCAAATAGCCGGACGTTGTCGTGGCAACAGGCAGTGGCGGCGCTGCCCGCGGCGGGCATCACGTCGCATGGTGAGTGGCGTGCGGACCTGCAGGCGCGCGGCATTCATGGCGTGTGTTTCGCCGAAGTGGAAGTGGACGTTGAGACAGGTCACGTTAAACCGATCAAGATGGTCCACATTCAGGACGGTGGGTTGCCGTTGAATCGCTTGACGATGGAGAGCCAGATCAACGGCGGGATGATCCAGTCGCTGGGCATGGCGCTTTGGGAAGGCCGCGTGATGGACGCGCAGCTCGGCATGATGCTCAATCCGGGCATGGGCGATTACAAAGTGCCGGGCAGTCTCGAGATGCCGGAGATGGTGCCGCTCATCGATGACGAGGATAAGCGCGAGGCGGTGATCGGAATCGCGGAAGGCTGCATTATTCCGGCGCTCGGTGCGCTTGCGAATGCGGTTTTCAACGCGACCGGCGTGCGCGTACGCGAGACGCCGATCACGCCCGACAAGATTTTGATGGGGCTAATGAATTCGACTGTGCTGAGCCGCCAATAATCAAAAGGACAAAAAGATGAAAGCGTTTGAATGGACGAATCCCTCAAGTGTTGGTGAAGCGGTGAAAATGCTGGGGGTCTCAACGCCTGGCGATATTGATGAGGCGCCGCGGCCGATTGCGGGTGGGCAGGATTTGCTGACGACGATAAAGGATTACACGTCGCGTCCGGTGCGCGTCGTGAATCTTAAAAACATTCGCGGACTTAATCAGATCAAGGTCAGTGGGCGCGGGCTCACGATTGGCGCGCTGGTCACGTTGAGTGAGCTTGAAGAGCATGCTGACGTGCGCAAGAGTTTTCCCGGACTCGTTGAAGCGGTGCACTCGATCGCGACGCCGCAGATTCGGAACCTCGGCACGGTTGGTGGAAATCTCTGCCAGCGTCCGCGTTGCTGGTACTTCAGGCTCGAGGAAGTCAACTGTTTGAAGAAGGGCGGCTCGGAGTGTTACGCGGCGAATGGCGAGAACAAGTACAACGCGATCATCGGTGGTGGTCCGTCGTACATCGTGCATCCGTCAGACCTCGCGCCGATGCTGCTCGCTCTTGGTGCGTCGGTGACGGTCGTTGGCGCGAAAGGCAAACGCACGGTTCCGTTGGATAAGTTTTTTACGTTGCCGTCCGAGGGGAATATTCGACGTGAAAACGTTTTGAAGAATGAAGAAATCATTACGGAGATCGTAGTTCCGTCGTCGCCGGTGGCAGCACATTCGACGTACTTGAAATTCAAAGAGCGCGAGTCGCTCGACTTCGCGCTCGCGTCGGCTGCGGTTGCGGTGCAGCTCGGTGACAATCGAGAAGTGAAGGATGCACGAATCGTGCTTGGTGGCGTTGCACCGATACCGTGGCGCGTTCCGGCGGCGGAGAAATTCGTGACTGGAAAAAGCCTGACGCCGGAGGTGCTCGCCGAAACCGCGAAGATCGCGCTCGCCGAGGCACGCCCGCTCGAGAAGAACGCCTACAAAGTCCCGCTCGCCCAAACGCTCGTCCGCCGCGCATTAGCAAAGGCTGGGGCGTAACTGTAGGGGTGGCCCTCCGTGGCCACCCGTCGTGCAGAATCGGAGCGGGTGGCCACGGAGGGCCACCCCTACAAAAACTTCCTGGAGATGTGCTATGCCTAGCAATTCAGTCGAACCAATGCAATCACCATTTTGCGGCTCGTTGCGGTCGAAGAAGTACTACATGCTCGATCGACTCGCAGCGAGCCCCGATGAGTATCTCGACGCGACCAACCACGTCTGGTGCTGCGAAACGCAGGAAGTGATCGGGCCCGACAACGCTCGCGTCGATCCGGAACGCTGCGGTCCCGGACGCCCGTGCTACACATCCGCACTCAAATCCGTATAATGAAATCCGGGGGTTTACCAAGATGCGAAAAGGATTATTGGCAGTCGCAGCGATGCTCGTAGCAGTGAGCGCGCTTGTTTTCAGCTCGCAAGCCGAGAATGTCAGTCTTCGTGGGGATTACGTTGAGGTGCGCACGGCGAGCGTGTTTGCCGGTGCGTGTCACTATAACGGCGAAGTTGTCACTACGGGACGCGATGCGATGATGGCGTGGAACGTGACCTCCGGAAAGTGGCAGGGCGTGGATCTCAGCGGCGTGCGCGTGCTGGCTATCGTTAGCGCTGACGCTAATCTCGGCGAGACTACGGCGGCGCGACAATCGGAGATCATTATCGACTCCAACGCTTCGCGTACGCAGGCGCTCGCAATGGTCAACGCGCTGAAAGAAAAGTACGCTGCGTCGCTTGGCAATGTTGTCGAAGTGCGTAGCGCGCCGATCAGCTTCGCGCGCAACGGTCGTGAGTACGCTGTCGTGACGAACGAAGCGGCAATCAATGTCGAGGCGATGCCGAACGATCTTTGCTGCAAGATGCCGAACCTCGTCTGGTACACACCGCTTGTCGGACTTGAGAATCGCAAGGTCGGTTACACGTCGAAGGCGCTCTATTCCGGTAAGGTTGTTGGTGAGCCCTGGTCGCGATCGGGTGAGAACAGCGCGTTCTACGGTACCTTTTCTCTCTAAATATTTAAAACTGCGGTTGGCAGACCCTCCGAAGAGACACTCACGACCGCAGTTTCTTTTGCTTCAACACTGATCTGAGCGCGTCCGTTGTAAAGCTCGACTTTGCGCGCTGTTGTCGAGGTACCGAGGTTGTCGATCAGGCGCCCGTCACCTGTTATTCCGAACCGGACGATGTTCCGCGCATCAAGACACAAAACACCCTTCGCATCAACGAGCTGCGCTTCAACCGTCGCAACATCACTCGTCGAGCTTGAGACTTTCAGCACGAGCTTCGCCGGCTTGTCCCACTTTTCCGTTTGATAAACGAACCGGATCTCATCGGACACGTTCTTTCCCACCGCGCGCAGAACATTCTCACCGGCCTTGAACTTCACCAGCCAACGCAATCCAGCCGCCGGAAAGTCCTGGCTCTTCCGCTTCTTAACGCCGGCCGACACATCATTCACAAACAACTCAACCTGCTCGCAGTTTGAATAAACCTTCACCAGCTTCGCTTCGTCAGGCTCGCCCCAACGCACCGGCCACGTATGCCCGTAGATATGCACCATCGGCTTCTCAGCCCAGTACGACTGGAACACGAAATACCCTTCCTTCAAGGTGAGATCGCGCTCGACGAGTCCCTTCTGATTGACGCGTGGCACCGGATTGCCGGGCCGCAACGTCGTCGCGAAGTCTTTGAAGATCCACTGCGCACTGCCCGTCAGCTCAGGCATCGTCTCCTGCTCTTTCAAATGCCAGTCAAACAGATCGCAGATGTACGTCTCCGACCAATCACCTTCCTGCGGCGCGCGCGCGAGGACCTGCCCAACCGCTTCGGAATGCCGGCGCGCGTGACTGTCGCCGCCCCACTCCATGTGCAGAAAGTGATCGACTTTCTTGATCTCCGCCTGCACTCGCGTCTTGTATTCGGTGTATTTGCCCTGGTACCAGCCAGACCAGATGGACGGTGAGTAAACATCGACGACGTCTTTGCAGAAATCACAACGCCGGATCGCAGTCTTGCGCGACGGATCGAGCGCGTGTGCGAGCGTGTTGAGCTCGATCATGAACTCGCGGATCTTGTCTTTATCAAACACTTCGAAATCGCCGGGCCAGTCGTTCTCGTTGCCGAGTCCCCAGATGATGACCGACGGGTGATTGCGATGCTGATCGATCATATTGCGCAACATGCGGCGCGCCTGTTCCTTGTAGCGCTCGCCGCCAAGCCCGCCGCGACACCACGGAATCTCTTCCCAAACGAGCAGGCCCAACTCGTCGCAGAGATCGAGAATCGTGCGCGACTGTTGAAAGTGTCCGAGACGGATGAAGTTTGCGCCGAGGTCTTTGATCAACTGCATCTCTTTGCGCATGAGATCCTCGGTCATGGCGGCGCCGACGCCCGCGTGATCTTCGTGACGCTGCGTGCCGCGAATCAACAGTCGCTCGCCGTTGAGTTTGAATGGTCCGTTCTTGACAAACTCAAACGAGCGCACACCAAAGCGTTCGCCGACTCTCGATACGCCGTAGTGGTCATTTGCGACTGTTACGACACACAGGTACAGCGATGGTTTTTCCGGCGACCATAGAACTGGCGAGTCGATCTCGAACGTCGAAAGATCCAGAGTGCCTGTCCAGGCATTTAGCTTGGACGTTTGCGAATGAATGACCCGATCATTACTTACGTCAACAACCTTGACGCGCAGCTCAACCTCTTCCTTGAGCTCTGCAGGATTGTGAAGCCGAGCTCGAACGGTGACTTTCGCCTTTCCGTTTCTCATGAGCTCCGGCACGACGTGTACACGCTCGATGGAAATCGCCGGCACGTAGACCAGATTCACGTAACGGTAAAGCCCGCCGTAAAGGTTGAAATCGCTCAGATTGGACGGAATCATCTCCAGGTCACGCGAGTTGTCGCACATCACCGCGACGGGCACCGCGGCCTCAGCCATGATCTTCGGGCGCGCGTTCACCTGGTCAGTGATATCGATTGTGAATTCATCGTAGCCACCGACATGCGAGCCAACCTTGTCGGTATGAATGAACACCTCGGTCTTTTGTCCCGCGCCTTCGAAGTGCAGCAGCGTGCGACCAGACGGAAGCAGGTTCCTCACGCCGAGCCTCGTTCGATACCAGCCGGGACCCTGGTAGTAAGGCACGTCCGGATCGACGGCATCGAAAGCGTTGAAGCAATGAGGCACTTCCACTTTCGACCAAACATTCGCGTCGTCATTAGCTTTCCGCCACGCTTCCCATGGACCACCGAGACCGCCGCGTCGGTATTCCCACTCCTTCAACCGCTCTGAAAATAAGGATTGTGCGGTGGTCTCGCCGAAGTAAGAAGCAGGCTTGCCGAGCAGCGCGCCGGCCGCCACGGCTGTCGATGCTGTTTGTAAGAAGGCTCGACGACTGATGCGCGTCATGTTCGCGCAGTCTATCATGCCAATCTTGTCAATCCTGAAATCCTGTGAGATAAACCTCCGCCAACATGAACCTATTATTTATATTCACCCTCTTACTAATCACTCCCCAAAACGGCAACGTCGATCTCCGCAAGTCTGCACTCAAATCAACGACTCCATCCGACGAGATCGTTCGTCTCGACATCAATCACGACGGCAAGCCCGACATTCTCGAGCGCTGGTGGAACGGCAAGCGCGTCCGCTGGCTCGATGAAAACGGCGACATGCTTCCGACCGACACGCGCGGCGATCAGGTCGGCGACGTGATGCAAATCGACAAAAACGGCGACGGCGTTTACGACAGCGAAACAGACATCAACATCAAGTGGGCCGACAACGACGGCGACGGCCGCGCCGATCTGCAGGCATTCGTCACGCAAGGGCGCGCGTGGTCCAACGGCAATTTCGATCCCGGCGAGTCGCACTGGATGGTCTTTATCGACGTCGAGAAAGACGGCGTGCTCGGCTGGGTCGACTGGACAAAGTACGACTTCGGCAACGACAACTGGGGCTACACCGGCACGACAGACTGGCTTCCCGACTACAACGGCAACGCCGTTTTTCTGAAAGTTCATCGCCCGCCGCAGTCGCTGCCCGATCCGCGTCTCAACTGGGAAAATCCTTTCGCTTTCTACGACTTTGACGGTGATGGCGTAAGCGAGATGGCGATGCGCTGGCTCGATCCGGTACCGCCGCTCGACAAAGACGTGACCAAACTTTCAGGCGTGCTGAGCGAGGCGTTTGTAACATTCGATCTCGATAACGATTCCACTAAAGGTAACGAGACCGATTACGACATGTCGCTGCGTGGTGCGGGCGGGCCGGGTGTTCCGTATCGGCAGTTTACGCACAAGTATCCCGCGCTCAAAGGCAATCCGAAGTTCGACGGCTGCTTTCAGTGGAACAATTGGCGGCAGATCGATGAGCTGATGTACATGCCGCACGAAAAGAGTTACGACGAGTTTTTCAACGCACGCTGGGCCACGATGTATTTCGTGTTTGACGAGGACGACGACGATCATCGTTGGGAACGTGTCGAGATGTATTACCCGATGCACGGCTTTGGCGGTCCGAAGGATATCGATCTGTATTCGACGAAGAAGTGGCGTCGTGGCAACTACGCAGAGCTCGCGATGGCCGGACCTGACGAGAAGCCGGGGCTTTCGGGACATCCGCAGGCTGATTCGCTTGGCGATCGTGGTGAGTTTGATGAAGACAATTCTGGTGGTGGGAAGCTTTACGTCGGCGTGTTCGATCGCAAGTTGCATCTCGCGGGTGCGGAGTGGGGCGCGTGGACTGTCGACAAGAACGCCGAGTATCACGGCGGCAGCAAGACGCCTTCGCCGAAGCCGATCGCGCCGCGCGTTGAGGAGCTCGTGAAGTACACGGACACGGATAACAACGGATTTTTAGACACGATTGAATATGACTATGACGGCGATCGAACGATCGATTTGCGTGTGTCGCTGCTCGATTATCGCACTCCGAGCAATCCGCACCCGGATGTCGTCCCGCTGATCGATACTCACAAGGAAGGTTGGAAGGGGCTGAATGAGAAGTTCGGGCAGATCGCGAGCCAGTCGTTTCAGGAAGGATTAATGGTTTATCGCGCGGCCTGGCGACGCGGATTGACGACGCCCGAGATCGACAAGCTCGCGTCCGCCTCGGCGATCGGAGAGCGCTACGATCACGGTTACTGGCTGAAGGAAAAGATATTCCGAGAAATTCGAAAGCGCGTTCGCGGCACGAAATTGGAGAAAGATCTCACACGACTCTACTACACCGGTCAGTTCGAAGAATACGCCCGCCGAATTTCTGAGGTTCCTGCACAATAGGTCCTATCAGTCCTATAGGTCCTGTATATTTTATTTTAATCTTCCTATAAAGATTATAGCTTTGACTCTGGGCCCAACCCTCCGTAGCATTCTCCGTTGCTTGCCCACAGGAGGGGAACCCCATGCCACAACACCGAGTCAGCATCTTCGATACAACTTTACGTGACGGCGAACAGTCGCCCGGCTGCTCGATGAATCTGACAGAGAAGGTCCGGATGGCCAACAAGCTCCAGGACCTCGGAGTCGACATCATCGAAGCCGGCTTTCCGATTGCTTCCGACGGTGACTTCGCCGCCGTCAAAGCCATCGCCGCCCAGTGCCGGCACGTGAAGGTGGCCGCGCTCTGCCGCACCGCCCAAGCGGACGTCGCGCGCGCTGCCGAGGCGCTGAAGTATGCTGCTCGTCCGCGGATTCACACCTTCTGCGCCACGTCTGACATTCATCTCGAGCACAAGCTGAAGAAGACGCGCGGCGAAGTGATCGCGATGACGCGCGCCGCCGTGCGACAGGCACGCAGCTACGCCGACGACGTCGAGTTTTCAGCGGAAGATGCGACGCGCAGCGATATCGATTACCTGTGTGAAGTGCTCGACGCCGCGGTTGATGCCGGCGCGTCAGTGCTCAACGTGCCGGACACGGTTGGATACACGACGCCGAACGAGTACACGCGCCTCGTCCAACAAGTGCGCGAGCGCGTTGTCAGAGATCGTGACGATGTGATCATTAGTGTTCACTGTCACAACGATCTCGGACTCGCAGTCGCAAACAGTCTCGCCGCAATTGAAGCTGGCGCGCGGCAGGTGGAATGCACGATCAACGGTATCGGCGAGCGCGCGGGCAATGCGTCGCTGGAAGAGATCGTGATGGCGCTGCACGTACGCGCAGATCGTCTGCCGTTCGAGACAAATATCAAGACTTCCGAGCTTTATCCGGCGAGCCAACTGCTTTCGAGCATCGTCGGGTTTGACGTGCAACCGAATAAAGCGATCGTCGGCCGCAATGCTTTCGCGCATGAGGCCGGGATTCACCAGCACGGCGTGATCAATAATCCGCTTTGTTATGAGATCATGACCCCGGAATCGGTCGGCGTGCCGGCGAACTCCCTCGTGCTCGGCAAACATTCCGGACGGCATGCATTGTCGCTTCGCTATGCTGAGCTTGGTTACGACGTCACCGCGGCGGAGCTCGATGCGGCGTACATGCGGTTTACAAACCTGGCGGATCGCAAGAAGAACGTCTACGATCAAGACCTGATTTCATTGATAGGCAACACCCACAACGTTGTAGCAGCTTAGAAAGAAGATTTATGCGAGCAAGAATTACGGTTCTTCCCGGGGATGGGATTGGACCAGAAGTCACGACTGAAGCAGTAAGAGTGCTGCAAACGGTGGCAGCAATTCACAATCACCGGTTCGAATTTGAAGAGCACGCGATTGGCGGCGTTGCGATCAAGAGCTTTGGCTCGCCACTCCCGCGAACCACGCTCGACGCAGCGCTCGCGTCAGACGCTGTGTTGCTCGGGGCGGTCGGGTCGCCGGAATTCGATCGCGCGCCGCCGAGTCAACGTCCCGAAGCAGGTCTGTTGTTGCTGCGAAGCGCGCTTGGCGGGTATGCGAACCTGCGGCCAGCAATCGCATATTCGTCAATCGCGGGTTGTTCGCCCGTGCGCGCCGAAGTCGCGTGCGGCGCCGATATTCTCATCGTCCGTGAGCTGCTTGGCGGTCTCTATTTCGGCGAGCCGCGCGGTATAAGCTCTGATGTCGCGACGAATACGATGCGCTATTCAGTCAAGGAGATCGAGCGCGTCGCAAGGGTTGCGTTTGAAGCTGCGCGTAAACGCCGTGGCAAAGTCACGTCCGTCGACAAGGCGAACGTGCTCGAGACTTCGCAACTCTGGCGACAGACCGTGGTTCGCGTCTCGCAGGATTATCCTGACGTGATGCTCGAACATCTCTACGTCGATGCGTGTGCAATGCACTTGATCGCGAACCCGCGGCGCTTCGATGTGTTGTTAACTGAGAATCTCTTTGGCGACATTCTTTCCGACGAGGCGGCGGTGATTACCGGATCGTTGGGCATGCTTGCCTCGGCGTCGATTGGTGGTGATGTTGGGCTTTACGAGCCGGTGCATGGCTCCGCGCCTGACATCGTCGGGCAGAATGCGGCGAATCCGTGTGGCGCGATCGCGTCAGCGGCGATGATGTTGCGCTACTCGTTCGGTCTCGAACAGGTCGCGAGTGATATCGAGACGGCAATTCAAGACGTGCTCGAAGCCGGTTATCGCACGCCTGATATTGCGGAGGGCACGGGCGGGTTTGTTGTGACGACAAGCGAGTTTGGGGAGTTGATTTGCCAGGCTGTCACCGAGATCGCGGACATGCGTCACGCGTATCATGCTGTGTAAGTCGTTAGACAGGATTTACAAGATTTTTCATGATTGACAGGCTTTCTTCTTGTTAATCTTGAAACATCTTGTAAACCCTGTCTAAAACTGTTTCTATGTCTACGCTATTCGATAAACTCTGGCAGTCGCATGTCGTTCGTGAAGCGCGAGGCGAGCCCACGCTCCTTTACATCGATCTGCATCTCATTCACGAGGTGACGTCGCCGCAGGCGTTTGACGGTTTACGCCAGGCGGGCCGAAAGGTGAGACGCCCGGATCTCACTTTTGGCACTGTGGACCACAACGTACCCACCACCAATCGCAGTCTTCCGATCGCTGACGCTGTCGCCGCCAATCAAGTCGAGACCCTGCGTCGAAACTGCAACGAGTTTGGCGTTCAACTCTACGACATCAACTCGCCCGAGCAGGGCATCGTTCACGTCATTGGACCAGAACTTGGACTGACGCGGCCAGGCATGACGATCGTCTGTGGCGATAGTCACACGAGCACTCACGGCGCGTTTGGCGCGCTCGCGTTCGGCATCGGCACGAGCGAGGTCGAACATGTTTTGGCGACGCAATGTCTGCCGCAGAACAAGCCGTTGACGATGAAAGTCGAGACACGCGGCGCACTGCCGGAAGGCGTAACGGCGAAAGATCTGGCGCTCGGAATCATCGGCAAAATCGGCACTGACGGAGCGACTGGTTGCGTGATCGAATACGCGGGCGAGGCAGTGCGATCGCTTTCGATGGAAGGTCGCATGACGCTGTGCAACATGAGTATCGAAGCCGGCGCACGCGCGGGCATGGTCGCTCCTGATGAGACTACGTTTGCGTATCTCAAGGGGCGCAGGTTCTCTCCGGATAGCGACGAAGCGATTGGTTACTGGATGACTCTGCGCAGCGATGATGATGCCCAATTCGATCGCGTCGTTGAGATTGATGCATCGCAACTCGAGCCGTTTGTGACGTGGGGGACGAGTCCGGGCATGGTCGTGCCGGTGACGAGTTATGTTCCCGATCCTGCGGATGAGGCAGCGGAGCGCGCCCTTAAATACATGGCGCTCAAGCCGCGCACGAACATTCAAGAGATTGCAATTGATCGCGCGTTTATCGGCTCGTGTACAAATGCGCGTATCGAGGATCTGCGCGCGGCGGCGCGTGTCGTGAAGGGCTATCGCATTAATTCGTCGGTGAGTGCGATGGTCGTGCCCGGTTCGCAGGAGGTGAAGCGCGCGGCGGAACGCGAGGGCCTCGATCGGATTTTTCATGACGCGGGATTTGAGTGGCGCGAAGCCGGATGCTCGATGTGTCTTGGAATGAATGAAGACATCTTGCAACCAAGTGAGCGTTGCGCGTCGACAAGTAATCGCAACTTTGAAGGAAGGCAGGGGCGCGGCGGCCGGACGCACCTCGTTAGTCCGATGATGGCGGCGGCGGCGGCGATCAAGGGACACTTTACGGACGTGAGGGCGTGGAAATTTAAATAGACAGGATTTACAAGATTTTTCAGGATAGACATGTTAATCCTGAAAAATCTTGTAAATCCTGTAAAAGACTATGCAACCATTCACGAAACACACGGGGTTAGTAGCGCCACTCGATCGCGCCAACGTCGATACGGATCAGATCATTCCCAAGCAATTTCTCAAGCGCATCGAGCGTACGGGGTTTGGTGAGTTTCTGTTTTACGATTGGCGTTCGGATCCAGATTTTGTTCTCAACGAACCACGCTACAAAGGCGCGTCGATTCTTGTTGCGGGAAAGAATTTCGGTTGTGGATCGTCGCGTGAGCACGCACCGTGGGCGCTCGGCGAGTTTGGGTTCAGGGTGATCGTTGCGCCGTCGTTTGCTGATATCTTCGCGAATAACTGCTTTAAGAATGGGATGCTTCCGATCGCGCTCACAACCGAGCAGGTCGAAGAGATCATGTCGCGCGCACAGCAGCACGAAGGTTACGAGCTGACAGTCGATCTCGAACGACAGACGGTTCAGGATTCACATGGGTTATCGATCTTATTCGTGGTTGGTGAGTTTCAGCGGTACTGCTTATTAGAAGGTTTGGATGATATCGGGCTCACGTTGAGGCATGAGGATTTGATCCGTGAGTATGAAGCTAGCCACCGATGACGTCGATCTCGCTGTAGAAGGTATTGCCCCAGTTGTCGTAAAGCTCGGTGACGTAGATATCGAAAAGCAGATATCGATGCTTGCCTAAACCGCTCACGCTGGCGGCGTATTGACCACCCATCTCACCTCCGTCCGGAAGCGTGCTAACGAGCGCAATCAATTTCCAGCCACAACTCGCCGGATCGACACCACGTTTCGGATCGAGATTGAACTTCGGATCTGATCCATCCGCCGCGTAGAGTTTGTACAACTGTGGACCACGCGAGTTCGGGTGCCATGAGTACGAGTTGACCTGCGCGATTTCGATTGCTGATCCGAAATCCATGCGGAAGCGTCCGCCCGAGCTTCCGGCCCTGAAGTAAACATTCGAGCCCGGCTCGTCTTCGTCGCGTGGCAGTCGACCGTCTGTGAGCGCTGCGAGCTCAGCGCTGCCTCCGTCCAGTTCGCCGTCGATCAGTGTGAGCTTCGCGTGCGCGGCGGCGTCGTCTTTCGACGGTGAAGCGACGTGCTTGAATTTGAACTCTCGGTTTGCGACGCTGCTCGAGTTGTGATCGAAGACAACTCCAGGAGCGAGCAATAGCAACAAGAGTATTTTAGCCACGGATGACAGGGATTTTTAGTCGGATAAAAACCGATAAATAGTTGTTTGTTTGTATTCTTCGCCCGGACGAAGAACGGTTGACGGAAAGTTCGAGTGGTTCGGCGCGTCGGGGAAGTGCTGCGGCTCAAGGCACAGGCCGGTGTACAGTTCGTACGCGACGCCGTTCCGTCCGATCAAACTCCCGTCGAGAAAATTGCCTGAATAAAACTGCATGCCGGGCTCGGTCGTCAATATCTCGAGCGTGCGTCCGGTTACGGGTTCATGCAAGCGGGCGGCTAATTGAAGCGAGCCGTCCCAATCGTTCAAAACGAAATTGTGATCGTAGCCGCCTGCGACATTTGCGAGCTCGGAGCCGATGGCTTTGGCTTTGCGAAAGTCCATCGGCGTACCTTCGACTGACTTAATCTCCCCCGTTGGAATTAAATCTTTGCTGACAGGTGTAAACGCATCTGCAATCAACGTCAGCTCGTGGTCCAGGATCGTGCCCGTGCCGCGCAGATTGAAGTACGAATGGTTTGTCAGGCTAACAATCGTGTCGCGATCGGTGGTCGCGAGATAGTCAACACGTAGCTCGTTGTCGAGCAAAGTGTAATCGACCGAAGCCGTGACATTGCCGGGATAACCCTCTTCGCCGTCTTTGCTGAGATAACTCAGGTGTAGGGCGTTGTCACTTTCCCGCACATCCCACACGCGCTTATCGAAACCTTTGAAACCGCCGTGCAGATGATTCACGCCGTTGTTGCGCGGGAGTTGGTATTCAACGCCGTCGAGCGAGAAACAGCCACCTGCTATGCGGTTGGCGTGACGCCCGATCAGCGCGCCGAAGTAACGTGGACACCGAACGTATTCGTCAAGCGTTTTAAACCCGAGCACGATCTCGCCGAAGTTGCCATCGCGATCCGGTGCTTTCAAAGACGTGACCGCGCCGCCGTAGTTCGTAACAGAGACTTCAAACCCATGACTGTTGGTCAGCGTGTAAGTGAATAATCCGTTTGTCATCCGTTAGGTTCGCGGCTAAAGACGCGGTTCGCTTCTTCCAGTGTCTCGATCGAGCCGACGTCGTACCAGAGGCCCGGCACTTTCCACACATAAAACGGCACGCGCGGGTAAAGCCATTGGACCAGGCGACCCGGCTGATCGGGATTGTTGCCGTCTTCGATGTACTGGTGAATCAACGGCAACACCCACTTCGGGTAGTAATAAAGCGCGATACCCGTGAGCGTGCTCCGCGGCTCTTTCGGTTTCTCTTCGAAGTAGGTGATGCGATTCTTCTCGTCGATCACGATCGCGTTGTATTTCTTGATCTGTTCGAGATCGCCGACGTCGTACACGCCCGTGACCGGCGCGTCTTTCTGTTTGCAGTAATCACCAAACTCGCCGAGGTCTTCGCTGAAAAGATTATC
>DASYFE010000126.1:0-31355 GCA_036498585.1 Pyrinomonadaceae bacterium
TTGAGAATTACAGAGCTGCGGGGTTTGAGATTGTCGAAACGGGATTATCATCTCAATCGCTGGACACTTCGTGGGCCAAGCGGTTACAGAGACGCGTTACTTTCATCGTCGCGCGTGCGGTTTAAGATAGTTGTAGGACAAGATTTACATGATTGAACAAGGTGAACATGTCAATCCTGAAAAATCTTGTAAATCCTGTCCACCACTTCTAGAAGCTCTGGTCATCAGCAGAAGGCCCGAAGATCGCCGGCACCTTCTCTCCCATCAATCGCAAGTAAACCGTCATCTGCCCCCGATGGTGTGACCAGTGACTGATCGTGTCCTGAATGACCTCGGAGCGCGGTCCTTCCCAGACGACCTGTCCATGCGCGAGTAGCTTCCAGCTCGTTGCCAGATGCTCATCGCTCGTCTTCTCTAACGCAGCACGCGCCTCAGCAGCCGTTTCATCAAGCGCTTTCAGTAAATCATCTCTTGTTTCTTTCGGCTGCCTTTGCGTGCCCTGGCCCTCCGCCGGCGCGACATCGAGATCGTCACGATTGATCTCCATCGTGATCCACGTCGGAATCGTCGCCACCATGTTCACGAGGTAACCAAAGCCCATCGATTTCTCGTGCGGCTTCCAGTCAAACTTTCCCTCCGGCGCCTGCTCGATTGCTTTGCGTGAACGTTCAACTTCGCGGTCCAACTGCTCCCGGAAAAAGTCGGTTAATTTCATTGTCTAATTTTGCCTCCCTGCAAAATATAACCCACCCGTGTATTATGACGCCCGATGTTCCTGCAATCGAACTTCGCGCAATCGTTCAATTCGCCATTTATTCGCATCATCATCGGCATCATCGCGCTGGGACTGCTTTACATTCTATGGCGCGAAGTCAGAAAAATCCCCGCCAAGCTCATGACGCTCATGGGGACAGCCTTCATCGACATGATCGGCGTGTTGATGATCTTTCCGCTCCTGCCATTTTACGTTCAGCAATTCGGCGGTAATGGAATCAACGTTGCCGGACATCATTTCGACGTCGGCATCATCACGGGTTTCATCATCAGCTCTTTCACTGTTGCGCAGCTCGTCAGTGCTCCGATGTGGGGACGCTTTTCGGATCGCGTCGGACGCAGACCAACGCTGATCATTGCGTTGACCGCATCAGGCATCGCTTACCTGATCTTCGGTTTTGCTAATTCGCTGTTTCTACTCTTCCTCTCGCGCGTCGTGCAGGGCGCAGGCGGTGGCACGGTGGGCGTCATTCAGGCCTACGTGGCTGACTCGACCGCGCCGAAGGACCGCACGCGTGCGCTCGGCTGGCTTTCAGCGACAACAAACCTCGGCGTAGCGCTTGGTCCGGTGCTGGGATCGTTCGCTCTCGCGCTTGGAAAACGCGACCTGATGCCTGGTCCAGCAACACTTCAAATGGGTAACGCCGGACCGGGCATCATCGCCGCCATACTGTGCTTCATCAACATCTTGTTTGCGTCGCGTTATCTCACGGAGTCGCGCGATGCGAGTGTACACGCCCCCGTTGCAGGTGAGGTTAAACGAACGTCACGCCAGGTCATCTGGCGCGTGATGTCTCACTCGAAAGAGACTTCGTCGCGGCTGATCTGGATATACGCGATCGCGATGGGCGCGTACCAGGGCAGCTTCGCCGTACTCGCGCTCTTTCTTAACGCTCGCTTCCAGGTAACCGCGCAAACGATCGGTTACTTCTTCATGTACGTTGGCTCGATCTCAGTCTTCACGCGCGTGCTGCTGCTCGGACGCATGGTCGACTGGCTCGGCGAGACAAAACTCTCACGACTCGGACTTTCACTGCTCGCGCTTGGCGTAGTGGGAATGTCGCAATCACACACGTTGTGGATGCTGGGAATATCGGTCGCTCTGATTCCCCTCGGAACGGCGTTTACTTTTCCGTGTGTGACGGCGCTGCTGTCGCGCGTGATCAGTCCGAGGGAGCGCGGACTCTACATGGGAATGCAACAGACATATGGCGGAGTTGCGCGCGCGATCGCGCCACTCTTCTTTGGCTGGTCGTTTGATAGGCTGGGTGTGTCGTCGCCTTTCCTGATCGCTTCGATTTTTATCCTCGGAACGATCTTTCTGAGTCCAGACGTGTCGCACGTCATCGAAAAGCCCACAGAACCGAGCGCGGTAGCGCCGGGTCAAAACTCACCAAACACGTCTGTAACATGAGTTTGACCCGGCGCTACCGCGCTCGGTTCCGTTATTCGTTCAGGTTATCGAGGCCCGCAAACTTCCATCCGGTTTTTGTTTGCTCGAAGTGATAGATCACCACTTCGTTTCCAGCGGCGTCAGGACACGCGACACTGAAGTGTTTCGCGTTTTCCGGATCCATCTCGATCTTGGCCTTATTGAAACAAGCCGCAGCGTCAGTTTGTTCGTTGAAGATTTGCCGGTAGCGTTTTGAAAGCTGAACTTTGGTTTTGATACTCGGTATGCCGTACGACATGCCGATCGAAAACTTCGAAAGCCGCGCAATTGTCTCGACGTCGCGTTTACTGACAGCGGTCTTGAATGTCTGCCAGAAGGTGTCTGCCGAATCGGCGCCGGTAAGCAGCAGGAGCAAAGAAACGGTCGTTAAGGTTTTCATAGTGGTACAATCCGCGGCTAATACTAAAACGAAAGGTGAATTTTTGGCGATGCACAAAAGGTTCGTGATTGCGTTGGTCTGTCTGTTGGCGGCTTTTGCTTTTCCGGGCTGTGCGAAGAAAAGTGGTCCTGCAACGGCGGCGGATTCAGACGCGCCGGTGGGAGGAGTTGAGAAAGTGAAGCCTGCGCCCGGAACCGGGAACGTGCAGGGAAAGGTGCTTTATAACAACGCTCCGGTTGAGAATATTGATGTGAGGTTATGCGAGACGTTCAGTCGCTTCCTCAATGGTTGTGGTGGCAAGATCTACACCGCTAAGACTGATAAAGACGGCGATTTTGTAATCACGAATGTGCCGCCGAAAGAGTATGAGGGACTGACGGTCCAAATCTTCGACACCGACTCATACGTGTTTGCGACGACGGGCATTGCCGGAATCGCTCAGGCGAAATACAACGTCGAAGCCGACAAGACACTCTTCGTCAAGCCGACGCACTTGTTCAAGACCGACTTACAAGTGACCAATCCGAAGGCAGGTTCGACTGTGAGCGGAGAGAACCTCGAGTTACAGTGGCAGGCCTATCCGGATGCGGCGTACTACAAGTTCTCACTCTCCCCGGACGAGCACCTCGTCACACCGCCATACATTAACGAGCGTGTGGATGGTACATCGTTCAAGGTGAACAAGCCGCTGGACAAGGGAACTTATCGTTTCAAAGTCGAGGCATTCAACAAGAGCGACAGAAAACTCTCCGAAACCCCCGACGACATCAAGTTCACGATTAATTAACGTAAAAACTAAGACAGGATTTACGGGATCTTGTGAATCCTGTAAATCCTGTCATCTTGCTTACAACTGACTTTACTTATTAGGCGTCTTCACCGAAATCACATTCGAGAACGCCGAATTGCCTGACGCATTGAAGGCCCTCACCCGGTATCGATACCAGGTGTTATTGTTCAGCCCCGTGTTCGGGAACGTCGTCACATTTGCGCCGACCTGCGCTATCTGCGCGAAGTTAGAGCAATTATTCCCCTGACAACGCTCAATACTGAAGCCGGTCTCGTTGTTGGAATTATCCGTCCACGACAGATTGATCTGACTCGTGGACACGGCATTTCCAGCCAAGTTGCTCGGCGCATTCGGCACTGGCGCAGGTGTCGGCGTCGGTGTCGGAGTGGGCGTAGGTGTCGGCGTTGGTGTTGGTGTTGGCGTTGGTGTTGGCGTTGGTGTTGGCGTTGGTGTTGGAGTCGGCGTCGGAGTAGGTGTTGGTGTCGGAGTTGGCGTCGGCGTGGGCGTTGGATTACCACCGCACGTCGGGAAGCGGAACGATCCGATTCTCGTACGCCAGTTGAACTGACTCGTCGTCGTGTAATACTCCGAAGTAAACCAGAACGTACAATCATCCGCCGGATCGATCGTCAGCGCTGAATAATCGCCCCAACGACTGCCCGTACCAGTTTGACTTCCCGTTCCAGCGAACAGCGTCGCCTCACCCTGGCCCAACGTATTCAACGGATCGGACGAAAGCCGTCCCGCGTATCGCAACTGCGGGAAGATGGTCAAGCTCGAAGCACTATAGCCGATGGCGAGGTTTCCATCTTTGTCCATCGCAGCGCTTCCCATAAATCGCCAGGTCAAGTCAGGTTGGTACGTGCTCTCCTGAGCCACGGTCACAGGCCCGTTCGTCACGTTACGCAATTCAAACCAGCGAATACCGGAGACAGTCCCTGAGCTGACGGTGTAGTTACCGACGACCGACTCGTGAGTCCCGAAGTTACGATACGCGAGTCTGAACATTAGCCGGTCTCCGATACCGTCCAGACGAGACGTCGTGCCGCTTTGCGGGACACAGGATCGAGTCGTTAGGCAGAGCGCGGTAAACCCACCCGCAGCGGGACTCGCAAAGAGTGTAAATGTCGTGTTTGCCGGTGTCGCAAAATCGGCATGGAAGTGAAAGACCCTGTAGGCGCCTCCACCCGGCCATTCGATAAACGTCGCGGGCGCGCTGGCTGGCGGCAAAGTCGAGCCGTCAAGATCAGCAGGCAGGAAAACTTCCTCTCCTGATCCACCGGTGACGCCGGGCGTAACGAACGAGGCCGGCAAGCCCGAGAGCATCTGGGTTCTGTCGAATGCAAAAGCCTGCGGGCCGAGGAACGCCGTACCAGACGAGTTGAACACGTTCATGCTCATGTAGTAGCCGTCCGGCCAAACACTCAGGTGCGGGTAATCAAAGAAGTTTGAGCCGAGGTGAAAATCGTAGCGATGATACGAGCCAGTCGCGTCACTGGTAGTCGAGATGGCCACGCACTCGTCGGTCGGCACGGAAGCGCCGGCAAACTGCGAGATCACCCAACGATCGGCGAGCTGGTCGTACAGCAACACCGGATCGCCATTACCGTTGAATTCACAAACACCACCGAAGCCGCCCCAGATGGTGGAGATGCCTGAAGGCCCAAGCAGCGAGGCCCCGGTCGTCTTGTCGAAGACCTGGAATCCTTCGTTGACCATCTGGACGTACTGAGTGGCGCCGGCTTCACCAACCGTATCCGGCGGTGCGCAGTTGCACGCGACGCCGGGGAACCCCATGCCGTTGAAATTCGCGTCGGTCGTCGGCATGTTGGGCAACGTGAACGGAGCAGCGATCGATTCCTGGACCTTACGATCGGGAGCGTCTCTGTGTACGTGCTTGATCTTGGGGTTCTCGTTTGCTTCCTTCTTCTCCTTGAAGACAGGTTGCTGTTTCATTTCGCGTACTGGGATCGACGTGTCGTTGCGGATCGACTCGCCCCATGAAATATCCTGTTTATTTCCCTGTACGGGATTTGGGACAACTGAATTTGCAGTTGCTGCCGACGCCCTGGCAGCCTCGATAATTCGAGGAACCATGAGGATCGCGCCAAAAAGCAGAACTGCACCTAACAGAACAATAATTCTGACTCGCATTCCTGATCTCTCCTTCGGGATGTTGGGAATTCTAAAGACAAACGAGGACCACCTCTGGAAAACTATTGGGAGCTAGTTACTACGTTCGCTAGTACTTCGTGCGGTAAAGTCGAGAAAAAGCGGCTTCACGCTACCACATGTTCGTAAAAAAGGCCAAGAAAAACGTGGGTTCCAGGATAGCTTTTTACAGGATTACACGATTCCCAAGACAAACAAATAAACTCTCATTAATCCTGAAAATCCTGTAATCCTGTAAACTACTGGCCAAATGAGGAAAATCCCTAAACTTCTTGTGGCCCTGTGTCTCATCGCTTCGGCTTGCTCGATGCCGGAGCCCCGGTCCAACAACATCAAAATCGGCGCTTTCCTGTCCCTGACCGGCGCTACGTCTGCTTACGGAATTTCCGCGTCAAACGCCATCAAGCTCGCGGCCGACGAGGCCAATGCCACCGGCGGCATTGACGGCAAGCAGATCCAGATCGACATCGAAGACGACGAATCAAACACGCAGCAAGTCCCCGAGGTCGTCAACCACCTCATCAGGGAACACAAAGTTCACGCGCTCATTGCCGAGCCAGTCAGCACGAGGTCGATGGTCGCCGCTCCAATCGCCCAACAGAACCAGATCGTGATGATCTCTTCAGCTTCAGTGAAGCCGGAGCTAACGATGCAGGGCGACTACATCTTTCGCGCATGCTTCATCAGCTCGACTGAAGGCGACGCGATCGCGAAGTTCGCCGTGGACCGTCTGAAAGCAAAGAGCGCCGCAATCATGCTCGATGACAAGAACGACTACGCTGTGGTGTTGGCGGGCTTCTTTGCCGACTCGTTCAAAAAACGAGGCGGCCAGATCGTGAGCGAGCAGAAGTATGAAGCAAACGCCACCGATCTCACCGCGCAGCTCAATGCGATCAAGACTGCGGCGCCCGACATCGTCTTCGCGCCGGGCTTTTCTACAACCGCGCCGCTCGTCGCAAGTGAAGTAAAAAAGTCAGGAATCAAATCTACGCTGATCGGAAGCGACGGTTGGGACTCGCCAAACCTCCTCAACAACAGCGGTGGACCGTTCGAAGGCGTCTACTTGGCAAATCATTTCTGGTCCGGCAGTGACGATCCAATCGTGAAGAAGTTTATCGCAGACTATCAAGCGAAGTATGGTGTAACGCCCGACGCACTAGCCGCCACCGCATACGACGCAGCGCGGATGCTGTTTGATGCATTCAAGCGCGCGAAGTCGACTGAGAGCGCCGCCGTGAGGAACGCGCTCGCACAGACAAAAGACTTTCCGGGCGTGACTGGTAAAATCACGCTCGACTCGAACCGCAATGCACAAGTACCGGTTTACATGCTGCGCATAGAGGGTGGTAAATTCCATTTGCAGCAATAATCATCCCCGACGGCCGCAACATTTTTTAAGGAGCCTAAAGCAATGAAAGTATTTCGCATAATTGTAGCCGTAGCCGCGCTCGCAGCCTTTGCGATTCTCGCGCATACGCAAACACGACCCGCGCCGGCCCCAACGAACGTCGCCATCATCGACTCGTCGGCGTTCAGTGACGACAAAGCGGGCATCGCGCGCGTGATGGCTGCTATGCAACAGATCGAAGGGAAGTTTCAGCCACTGCGAACTGAAATCCGCGGCATGCGCGATCGCCTGGGCGCCATGAGGGCCGACATTCAGAAGAAGCGCCAAGTCCAGGATCCGAAGCTAACCGCACAGCAAACCGATGAAGCCGATCGTCTCGACGTACAGATCAAGCGCAAAGCAGAAGACGCGCAGGCCAGTTATCAAAGAGAATCACTCGCGGTGCTCGAGCCGTTGCAGAAAGATATCGGCACAGCGTTGACTGCGTATGCTCAATCGAGGGGCGTCACGCTGCTGCTCGATGTGAACCGGGTCCCGGTGGTCTACGCCGCGGCGAGCCTGGACATCACGAAAGATTTCATCGCTGATTACAACCGGACGCATCCGGCCGGGGCCGCCGCTCCCGCTGCCGCGCCGGCGACACGACCAGCAGCCACGCCGGCAAAACCACCAACGCGACCGTAAACAGACGACGCCCAGATGCTCAGAAAAGTTCTCCTCCTATCGGCCTCTGCTGGCGCGGGACACATACGCGCCGCTGAGGCAATTGAAAAAGCATTCAACCAGGCGAAAGACGCGGAGAGCAGGGAAGTGCGTCACATCGACGTGCTTAACTACACCAACAAGCTCTTTCGCCATCTCTACTCGAAAGCCTACATCGATCTCGTCAATAAAATGCCGGAAGTGCCCGGCTGGTTTTACGACAAGCTCGACAAGCCCTGGAAGAACGAGCGGCGGCGTCTTGCGCTCGATAAGCTCAACACGCGTCCGTTTGTGAAACTCCTGCGCGAGTACCAGCCGGATCTGATCGTCTGTACTCACTTTCTGCCTGCTGAGATTGTTTCCTGGCTGAAGGCGAAGGAACGTTTGGCGAGTCGACAGGTGATCATCATCACTGACTTCGACGTGCATGCGATGTGGCTGGTCCATCATTACGAGCGTTACTTCGTTGCGATCGATGAGGCGCGTGCATACCTCTTGGCGCTCGGCATACCCGCAGAGAAGATCACGGTGACGGGGATTCCGATCGATCCGGTATTTGCCGTCAAGAAAGACAAGCAGGAGATGCGTGCGAAGCATGGGCTCGAACCGGATCGGACGACGATTCTGCTTTCGGCGGGTGGGTTTGGTGTCGGGTCGGTTGATGCGCTCGTTCATTCGTTGCTGCCGTTACAGCATCGCGCGCAGGTTATTGCGATCTGCGGTCGCAATGAAGAGTTGAAGCAGCGTCTGACGAAACTGGCGGCGCGCGCGAAGTCCGAGGCGAATGTGCTTCTAAAACCGTTTGGCTACACGAAAGAGATGGACGAGCTGATGACTGCTTCGGATCTCGTTCTCGGCAAGCCGGGCGGGTTGACGACGTCTGAGGCGCTGGCGAAGGGGCTCGTGTTTGTGATCGTGAATCCGATTCCGGGTCAGGAGGAGAGGAACTCGGATCATTTGCTCGAGGGCGCGGTGGCGATTCGCTGTAACAACCTGCCGACGCTGTCGTACAAACTCGACCGGCTGCTGGGCGACCCCGATCGATTCAAAGCAATGCAGAAAAACTCCCAACGAATGGGCCATCCCAACGCCGCGAAAGATATTGTCGAACAATTGATGCAGTGATCTTGTTAATCCTGTGAATCCTGAAATCCTGTCTAAAACTATCCTACATGACAGTTTGACAGGATTACATGATTGACAAGATTTACATGAAAATCTCTATGAAAATTAACAGACGAGAGTTTATCCAGGCATCTGCAATGACATTCGTCGCCGCAGGACTTCTCAAAGCACAGAGGACGAAGGTACCCGTCCTTCTTTCAAGCATGACGCTCGAAGAAAAAGTCGGTCAAATGATCCAGGCCAATTCGGCAAGTCTGAAAGATCCGAGCGACGTCGAGAACTATTTTCTCGGTTCCGTGCTGAGCGGCGGCAGCTCCGATCCAAAAACCGGCAACGGGCTCATCGATTGGACCGATCACTACGACAACCTGCAATCACGAACGCAAAAGACACGTCTACGCATTCCGCTGCTCTACGGCATCGATGCCGTTCACGGACACAGCAACGTTCTCGGGGCAACGATCTTCCCGCACAACATCGGTCTCGGCTGCTCACGCAATCCCAGGCTCGTCGAACGCGCGGCTCGCATTACCGCAATCGAAACACGAGCTACCGGCATAAACTGGACCTTCGCGCCCTGCGTCACCGTGCCGCGCGACGAGCGTTGGGGCAGAAGCTACGAAGGCTTCGGCGAAACACCCGAGCTCGCGCGCCTGATGGGTGAAGCCGCAGTCCGCGGATACCAGGGCCACGATCTCAGCAACCCCAGCAGCCTGCTCGCCTGCGCCAAGCATTGGATCGGCGACGGCGCCACGAAGTACGGCACCGGCAGAAAACTCAAACCCAATCTACAGATACTCGACCGCGGCGACGTAATACTCAGCGAGAGCGAGCTGCGCCGGCTCCACATGGCCGGTTACGTCGGCGCAATCAAAGCAGGCGTCGGCACGATCATGCCTTCGTACAGCAGTTGGAATGGTGTGAAGTGTTCCGGCAGCAAACGTTTATTGACCGAGATACTCAAGAACGAATTGAAGTTTGATGGCTTCCTGATCTCCGACTACGACGCGATCGACGAAATGCCCGGCGACTACAAGACGCAGATCGAGACGTCTGTTAATGCAGGCATGGACATGTTCATGGTGTCAGCGAAGTATCGCGAGCTTTACAGTCTGCTGCTGGAGCTGGTACGTGAAAACCGCGTAGCGGTGTCCCGCATTGATGATGCAGTCACGCGGATCCTGCGCGTCAAGTTTGCGATGGGACTGATGGACGGGCGATCCAACCTCGCCGATCGAAAGCTGCATTCGAGCTTTGGCTCGACGGCGCATCGCCAAGTGGCTCGCGAATGCGTACGTGAGACGCTCGTGTTGCTAAAGAACAACAAGCGCATTTTACCGGTGTCGAAAAAGCTCAGTATTCACGTCGCGGGCAGGAGCGCCGACGATATCGGCAACCAGTGCGGCGGTTGGACTATAAGCTGGCAGGGAAAGAGCGGCGCACAAACAACCGGCGGCACGACCATCCTCGAAGCGATAAAGTCGACCGTTTCTCCGCAAACGATGATTACTTATTCAAAAGACGGATCTAATGCGGGGGGAGATCTGGGAATCGTCGTCATTGGTGAAACGCCGTATGCGGAGTGGATGGGCGACCGGCAGAGCTTGGAGCTATCCGAAGAAGACATCGCAGTCGTCGACAAGATGAAACAAGCCGGAATGCCGCTCCTCGTCGTCTTGATATCGGGTCGCCCGCTGATCATCGATAAGGTGATCGACAAGGCGGATGCGTTTGTCGCGGCGTGGTTGCCGGGAACTGAAGGTCGCGGCGTGACCGACGTGCTCTTCGGCGACTATCGGTTCACAGGCAAACTCTCGTTCTCGTGGCCGCGCTCGATGGATCAGATCCCGATCAATACCGGTGATCCCAATTACAACCCGTTATTCAAATACGGTTACGGGCTGACATAATGATCATTCGCAAAGCGACGATGGAAGAACGCGATGCGCTCCAGCAGTTGATCGCCGAGTCGGCGCGAGAACTGAGTCGCGAGCATTACAGCGATGCGCAAATCGAAGCAGCCATTGCGACTGTGTTTGGCGTCGATACCACTCTTATCAAGGACGGTACGTATTTCGTTGTCGAGAGTGACGGAGAGCTAGCTGGTTGTGGCGGATGGAGCAAGCGGAAGACTCTTTTTGGCGGCGATCAGTATTCGTCGAGAAACACTGGTTATATCGATCCGGAAACGGAGCCCGCAAAGATACGCGCTTTCTTCATTCATCCCGATCACGCACGCAAGGGAGTCGCGCGTGCGATCCTGTCACGCTGTGAAGACGAGGCGCGAGCGCAGGGTTATCGGGCGCTGGAGTTGCTTTCAACGCTTCCAGGGATCGAGTTTTACAAGTCCTGTGGCTTCGTCGAGACGGGAACCCTCACTTTGGATCTCACAGACTCGATAACACTCGACTTCGTTCCGATGCGGAAGGAGCTTTAATAGATGAAAACGATAACACTACTGATTTTGATGGTTTTTGCCACAACAATGTTTTGTGCGCCCGCCGTTGCGCAGGATGAATTCAAGCCGATCACTGTATTTCTGATCCGGCACGCTGAAAGGGAACAAGAGCCAAAGCAGGATCCGCCTTTGAGCAAAGACGGTGTGGCGCGTTCCACCGCGCTCGCGCGACTGCTCGGCAGCGCTGGCATCAAAGCCATTCTTACTTCGCAATACACTCGGACGAAACAAACCGCCGAGCCGCTCGCTACCAAACTCGGCTTAACAGTCACACCGTTTACTCTTAAAATAAGTCCATCGAACCCAAGGCAGATCGCGGCTGAATCGACCGCGGAAGTCACCAACAAGATCCTCGAACGCAGCGGCGAAAGCGTGCTCATGATCGGTCACAGCAATTCGATTCCGGACGTGATCAAAATGCTCGGCGGCGATGTTGTGCCGACCATTGACGAGCGAAAGTTCGACGATCTCTTCATCGTAACCGTGTACGCACAGGGCAAAGCGAAAGTCGTGCAACTTAAGTATGGCGCGGAATAAATTGTGCCTTTTCGCGGTCAATTTTCGCGTTAGGGATTGTGGAGTCTAAGGAGATTCAAATGAAACATCTGTTCTTAGCGATTCTGCTGCTCTTTCCGATCGCAGTCTACGGGCAACACAGCCACTCGCCAGCCAAAGAAATGGCGCCGGTGACGCTCGAAACAGGACTCGGCGACATCAATCACCCGGTTTCAACCAGCAACCCTGAAGCCCAGAAGTTTTTCAATCAGGGCTTTGCTTATCTCTACGCCTTCAATCACGAAGAGGCGATCAGGTCGTTCAAGCAGGCGGCCCAGCTCGATCCGCAGCTCGCGATGGCCTACTGGGGCGTCGCCCTCGCCTTGGGATCGAATTACAACGTGCCCGCTGATGGTCCAGCGCTGCTTGAGGCTTACAGCAATCTACAAAAGGCGGTCCAGCTTGCGCCAAAAGCGTCAGAGCAAGATCGCGCTTACATTAACGCCCTTTCGAAGCGTTACTCGTCTGACATCAACGTCGACCGAAAAAAGCTTGAAGTCGATTATAAGAACGCGATGGGCCAGCTTTCGAAAGACTATCCGGACGATCTCGATGCCGCCACGCTCTACGCGGAAAGCATGATGAACTTGCGGCCATGGCATCTTTGGTCGCTCGATGGAAAACCAGCGGAAGACACGCTCGAGATCGTAGCGACGCTCGAAGGTGTTCTGCGTCGCAATCCGAATCACAGCGGCGCGAATCATTACTACATTCACGCTGTCGAGGCTTCAACAAATGCAGAACGAGCACTGCCGAGTGCCGAACGTCTCGGAAAGATCGCACCAGGCGCAGGGCATCTGGTCCACATGCCATCGCACGTCTACATCCGCACTGGTGATTACAACCAGGCGGCGAAAGCAAACGTAGACGCGATTGCTGTGGATCAGGAGTACATGACGAAGAGCGGCAACAAGGGGCTCTATCCAAACATGTACTACAACCATAACGTCCATTTTTTGGCGGCAGCAAGCGCCATGAATGGACGTTATGCCGACTCGATCAAAAACGCGCGCGACCTCGAAGCGAATGTGAAGCCCGTCATCAAAGCAATGCCGATGCTAGAGATGTTCTTGCCGTATCCGCTCGTCTCGATGACGCGTTTCGGCAAGTGGGACGAGATCCTGAAAGAGCCAAAGCCCGATCCTTCGTTGAAGATCGTAACTGCGTTCTGGCACTTCGCGCGTGGCAGTGCGTATGCCGCTGCGAAAGATACGGCGAAAGCTGAAGCTGAGTTGGCCGCATTGAAGGCCGTCAACCAGACGATGACACCGGAAGTTCGCGTGTTCAATAACGCGGCCGGCGATGTCACGAAGGTTGGCGAGCTCGAGCTCGAAGGCAAGATCGCGCTCGCTCGTGGAGACAAGCAAGCAGGCATCGAGCTGCTGACTAAGGCCATCGCCGCTGAAGATGCGACGTACTACGCAGAGCCGGCTGACTGGGACTTGCCGGTTCGTGAAGTGCTTGGTGGTGTGTTGCTGGCGAACGGCGATTACTCAGGTGCCGAGAAAGTGTTTCGTGCTGAGATCCTGCGACGGCCACGCAACGGCCGTGCACTCTTCGGTCTTGCCGAGAGTTTGAGAAAGCAGGGCAAGGAAGCTGCAGCGAAGTCGGTCCAGGGCGAATACGAGAAGGCGTGGCAGTATGCTGATACGAAGCCGGGGTTGCTTCAATGACCGGCATGGAGAGTTTGTGCAGGGAGTGGTAAATGAGAGCGTAAAAGTGCCGGTGCATGTTTGGCGCGAGGTTGTGGCCAAGCTGCTCGCGCATGAAGCCGAGGCACAGTTGAAGAAGATCAGACACCGACGTTAATCGTTTGGGGCGACAAGGAGAGTTTATTCCCACGCTCCGAGCAGGATCGGCTGGTGGGTTAACGCCGAAGGCGTTGGCTAATTTCAGCCCAGGGTTCGAAGCGTAGCGAGAACCCTGGGTCACGTTTTTAGAATGCACGCTAAACCCTGAAGGGGTTTGGCGGTTGGCGAACCCTTTCAGGGTTAGAACGCCTTTTATATTATTGGTCCCAGGGTTCTCGCAGACTCGAACCCTGGGCTAAATTTAGCGAACGCCTTCGGCGTACTCCGAGGCTACGAAATGCCTTCGACGTAATTCAAGTCACGGTTTTTAAATATGCGCTAACCCTGAAGGGATTTGGCGGTTGGCGAACCCTTTCAGGGTTAGAACGCCTTTTATATTATTGGTCCCAGGGTTCTCGCAAGCTCGAACCCTGGGCTAAAATTAGCGAACGCCTTCGGCGTATTCCGAGCGTACTCCGAAGTTACGAAACGCCTTCGGGGTATTCCGACCGTACTCCGAAGCTACGAAACGCCTTCGGCGTAATTCAAGATGGATTACTTAACCGCCAAGCTCCCGGCTTTGATCGCTGCGGCGAACAATATCGCTGCTGAAACGAAGTCGTCGTTCGGCCGGCTGAGTCCAGCACAACTTAACTGGAAACCGTCGGCCGAACGTTGGAGCGTGGCGCAGTGTTTCGATCATTTGCTCACCAGTAACAAAGGTTACTTCCCAACAATCGAAGGCGTAATCGCGGGTGTTAAGCCAACGTTCTGGCAACGCATGCCTGTGCTGCCGGGTCTCGCCGCCAAGCTGCTGATCAAATCACTCGATCCGAAATCAACACGCAAGATCAAAGCGCCACAAAAGTTTCAACCCGCGCAGAGTGACATCGGTGCATCAGTGATCGACGACTTCGTAGACCAGCAGGCGAAGATAGTCGAGAAGATGAAATCGACTGAGCATCTCGACCTCGAGAAGATCGTGATCACTTCACCTGTCGCCGCCGCGGTCACTTACAGCCTCATGGACGCATATCGCATCATCGTGGTCCACGAACAGCGTCACTTCGAACAGGCAAAGCGCGTCACCGAAGAATCCGCGTTTCCAGTTTAGCCACAAAAAGGCACAAAGGGTTTCTTCACTGGCCCATCGCGAATTCTTCATTCAACTGGAGATCAAATGAACAATACCGAACCCGATATCAAGAACGTATTCGTGCTGATGCTGGAGAACCACTCCTTCGATAATATTTTTGCGATGTCAGGTATTCAGGACATCAACGTTGCAACTGTTCAGGACTGGAATTCTTATCAGGGAGAAAAGTATCTGGTGCGGGATGGCGCTCCGCCGTGTATGACGACTGATCCCGGACATGAATTTAAAGACGTGCTGGAACAACTCTGCGGTGCAGCTGCTGCCTGCAAATACAAAGGCGGAGCTTATCCGTCAGTGAACAACTCAGGTTTCGCGAGTAGTTATGCCACCTCTCTTAGCGAAGATACCGGGACGCCCACTTCGGATCATATCGGCGACATCATGGCTTGCTTTAATACCCAAACACAATTGCCAGTGATCTGGCAGTTGGCGCGCGAATTTGCAATCTGCGATAACTGGTATTCTTCGCTGCCCGGTCCCACCTGGCCCAATCGTTTTTTCGTTCATGGCGCTTCCTCGGCAGGATGGGCCGACAGCCCGCACACCCTGGACGAGGTCACATGGGAATTGATTCATGGGTTCAGGTATACCAACGGATCTATTTTTCAGGCTTTGTCCAATGCCTGTCATGAGTGGCGGCTCTATAACGACGATAAAAACCAGTTTAGCGACGACGCTTCGGGACCGGAATTCGGCGGCTGGATTTCGCAGGTCGCTTCGCTGCATGGCGTCAGCCAGCTAGACCTTCACTCGATCGATCGCTTCGCCTGCGATCTAAATGAGAAGACTGACGAAGGACTTTCGGCTTATACCTACCGCTATACATTCATTGAACCAAATTTTGGACGGAGTTTCTTTTCACCTCAAAAGCACCACAAAGGATCCAAGTACAAAGGACCCACGTACAAAGGCGGCTCGTCACAACATCCTGAAGATGATCCCTCCGGCGGGGAAGGTTTGATTAAAGCGGTGTATGAGGCGATCCGGAATTCGCCGGTCTGGAATACGAGTTTGTTAATCATCGTTTATGACGAACACGGTGGCTTCTACGATCACGTGAAACCTGGCTGCGCCGTTCCGCCCGGCGATGGAATTCCCAAGGGACAGAAAACACGCAACGCCCTGGGGTTTGACTTCACCCAGTACGGAGTACGGGTACCCGCCGTCATAGTATCCCCGCTCATCCCCAGAGGCGCCGTGGACCATACGCTCTACGACCATTCCTCAATCCTGGCCACTTTAGAAAGACTGCTGGGAATGAAGCCGCTAACGAAGCGCGATGCGAGCGCAAAGGATCTTCGGCACTTGCTTACGAATCCGGCGCCACGTGAAGACTGTCCCAAAACCCTGGTTTCCCCGGCGACCGCACCGGCGCATCGAAAATTTTATGAGAAAGAGTTGAATGCCCTCGATCATTGGGTAGAAGAGGTTGTGGACAAAGTAGAGACAGTTTTAGCAATCCATGACGAGCCTCTTCCCGAGTCTGGAAACATCATCGGCTTCCTGCAAATCCTGTTGAAAACGGAACTGGAATGCAGTCAGTTGAATGGAGAGGACGAAGCAGAGCAGGCCAGGATTCTTGAGAACTACAAGCAGATCGATACAAAAAACAAAGCCCAGGCTTACGTCAAATACATGCGAGACAAAATCGAGGCGACGAAGAAGTATTAGGGACTTCGGTACAAATGCGTGGCAAGAAGAAATTGGTGATCATTATCACGCTGGCGTTGCTGCTTGCCGGTATTGTCGCGCTGAGACTGCGAAGGGAAAAGCCGATCGGCCCGAGTGTGTCGGAAACTTCGCGATCAATCGGAGGCCCGGCCTTCGAGGTTCAGGTCGAGATGCCTGCCTTCAATTCAGGCCGCGCACCCTGGGAGATCCCTGGGGTCATCCTGGGTTACGATCGTGGACCGCGGTTCGATCAGGCAAGTCCCGGCGCCCAGGTCGGCAAGATAGCACCAGATCGTATCGAGCTTAGCGCCGACGGCGGTTGGAACCTTTTGATCGAGACCGACGGCGAAGGACGGCTCACTCAAGGAACACACGTCACATTTCCGGTAAAACTCGGGGGCAGACCGTTGAAATTCAACTGTCGACCTGCAGATCCGACAGTTGGCTATCTTCACACCACCGCGCGCACGAGCTCGGATGAACTCGAAGGGAACTTCCAACTGGAAGTTGCTATTTGCAAGAATGCTGTCTCAGGTAGAACTGCCGCTTGGCCCTACCAACCGCTCAAGGTTCGTGGGAACTTTGCAGGGTTGAAAAGGCAAAGATGAAGGCGGCGTGAAGAGTTGACCTACATGTCCTTCTCTGTGCATCCTCTGTGTCTCTGTGGTTGACGATTGCTTAGGAAAAACAACCACAGAGACACAGAGGACACAGAGGTTGCACAGAGACATTATCCTTTCGATGCAAATGCGCCCATTGAGCCATAAAGGATGGCGGCCACGAAGTAAACGATTGACCAGTACTGAAGAGGTATGTACATCAAGTGATCTCGAGGACCGTGAAAGGCGATGAGATTTGCCGTCTCGTGTTTCTGGCTTAGAGAATCAATGGCCTGTTGTTCCCGCTGAGCGTCGCGCACTCTCTTCCGCTTGATCAGGACGCCCACGACCAGACAAGCAATACCGGACATAACCAGCACCGTAAGCTTGGGCCATCTATGCTCTTGATAGTACTCACCGCCAAAAACCCTAAACGTCAGGACGTTCATGAATAGGGCGAACAACAATCCAAATCCAGGCGCAAGCATTCCGGCGCCCCGGTGAACCATGATCATCGTCACTACCCTTTCATTTCGAGCATGGTTAGGATTTCGGCGTCACTTCGAGATCCGTATCAACTAACCACGGATTAGATCGATCCTGTGGCCGTCATGGATTAATGAGAGTCCCTTGACGTGGTCGTTCTCGACGTTGAAAACAAGCTTTGCTCCAGCCATCGCCACTGGCCGGAAAGTCACCTGGTCCAACGGCCAAAGGCTCATCGGTTGCTCTCCCGCAGGCGTGGCGAACAACCCGCCGTCCCTGACTGTAATCTCCGCTGAGATCCCGTGCTCACCTTTGTAGACGCCTGCGTACGATTCGAGTGTTTGCAGATCGACGTGCGGTGGCGGTTGTGCGCCGGCGTCAGTTAGCAATCTGATGATTGCCTCGTTTTCCTTGCTCGTTGCGAAAGCGAGCGCGACGTTGAGTGTTTCACGGTCGACGCGGCCACTGGCGACGGCTCTTTTGACGCGTTCCTCATCCGATTCGTAGACGCCGCCCATCAGGATCGCAAACACGCTCTCCTCGCTGAACGTGATCCAGAAACGATTCAAGTCGCGGATGATCAGCTCGTGCATTCCGTAGAACGTATCGTGCGGCTTTTCAACAACGTCAACGCTGTCTTTCAGTCGTTCGTAGAGCTCGTCAACATTGTCGGTGTAGACGTAGAGGTCCACTTCGCGCCGGCGACTATCGCTCGTTTCGCCGTCGGTGCTGAACATGACTTCCGTCGCCTCGCCAAACGACAGGATCGCAAAGCTGAAGTTATCGCCAGTTTCATCCGCATAAGTCGCTTTGACTGTGAAGCCGATGTTCTCGTACCACGCGACGCTGGCGCGCACGTCCGGGACGTGAATCATCGGGACTACTTTCTTAGGCAGGGATTTCATGAATGAGATATTGCGCCGGAACCCCAGACGGAATCAATGGCCGAAAGACAGCATCAGGGTCTGAGGAACCTGGTGTCCGGTCTCAGGTAACACGATTAGGGCTTTGCACAAAAAGTCTCGAGCGCGCTCTTCTCTGTGCAACCTCAGTGTTCTCTGTGTCTCCGTGGTTGATGATTCCGAGTAAAACCACCACGGAGACACAGAGGACACTGAGGTTGCACAGAGAAATCCCCAGAACAAGGCTTTTTGTGCAAAGCCGGTTGTAGGTTAGAGGTTCGAGTCCTACTGCGGAGAGATATGACTAAAAAAGACAGTATCGACACCGGCATCGAAGACCCTAAATAACATGGTCCATGGTCCGGATCTACTGCGGTCATGTAAATCTTGTAAATCCTGAAATCATAAAACGTTTTAGACAGGATTTACAGGATTTACAAGATTTGGCATCGTATGCTCCATGGAAATCAAGAGAATCAATACCCCAAACGCGCCGCAACCCGCCGGGCACTACTCGCAAGCAACTGTCTACAACGGCCTCGTCTTCGTCGCGGGCCAGCTTGGGATCGATCCGGCAAGCGGTGAAAAGAAGCTCGGCTCGATCGAGGAACAGACCGAACAGGCACTCAACAACGTACACGCAATTCTCAAGGCAAGCGGTAGCGACTGGGACCGCGTCATGAAGTTGAACATCTCGATTACTGACATAGACCTCTGGGAAGCAGTCAATAAAACATGTGCAAGAGTGCTTGGGGACAATCGCCCCGCGCGCGCTGTAATCCCATGCGGAGCGCTCCATTACGGCTTCCTAATCGAGATTGAAGCCATCGCCGCCACGGATTCGTAACAACTATCCGCTTGTAAACCTCAACGGTTTTCTTTAACTTAGGCGTCCATGATTACCCCCAGGAAAGACCCGAGTCTCGATCCGTCCAACTTACAAGTCACACACGAGCCACCCGCCGACGGCGGTCGCCTGATCGTCTTAACCGCTCCATTAACCGAAGCGATCGATCACGCCGGCTACTTCATTCAAATGGCCTTGGCCTCGTTGCCAATCTGGATGGAAGGTGTCATCAATCGCAAATATCCGAAGTGGCGCGAGGTCGAGCACAATCCGGACGGTTCCGCGCGCTACATGCCCGCGGGTGTGCGACTGGTCGAGAAGTCGCTGCTGCGCGAGTATCGCAGCGACGACGTGGTCGCGTGTTTTCCTGACGACCTGCACAAGTTTGTCGGACCACGCACGCGCGTTGTTGCAGTGTCGACGCACAATCCACTCGGCGTCACCTTTGCCGCAGGTGTTTACACGTCGATCTTCGGCTCGTCGAAGATGCCGATCAACTCTCACTACTCGCGACTGTTGTTCTCAAAGATCAAAGCCAGTCCGTATCGCGACAACTTCAAAGTGATCGTCGGCGGTTCCGGCGGCTGGCAAATCATTCAAACGAATTTGTACGACGAGTTGAGCGTCGATTGCGTCGTCGAAGGGCGCAGTGAGTCGACCGACACGCTCGAGCTATTTCGAAAAGCGATTGAAGGACAAGAGCTGCCGCGCGTGGTCGAAGTCAAACATCCGATGGATCGCGAGCAGATCCTCTTTCCGGACACGCGTACGACTTTCGGCGTTGTCGAGATGACCACAGGCTGCGGCCGGCGCTGCAAGTTTTGTGTTCCAGATCTCAATCCGCAGATTGATCTTCCCAAAGACAAGATCATGAACGCGGTGCGCGCGAACGTGAGACACGGCAACAAACAAATCTCGCTCGCAACCGAAGACATGTTCATCTGGGGTCAGGTACACACTGACACGCCTTTCTACTTTCCGAACCGCGAGGCGCTCGTTGATCTCTATTCTGACATCGTGAACACGCCCGGCGTCGAGCAACACGTGCTGAGTCACAGCACGATCGCACCGGCCGTTGTCGATCCTTTACTCATCAAACAACTGTCCGACATCCTGCTGCCTAAGAGCCCGATTCATTTTCCTCTCCTGAGCAGTCATCCGCAGAAAAAAGCGCTCGCGCCGCTGATCGGACTCGAGACCGGATCAGTGCGTATGGCGAAGCAGATCATGTCGAGCAAAGGTGTGCCGTTTTCGATTGAAGACTGGCCCAGCGTCGTACTCGAAGGTTTGCGCGTGCTAAACGAGAACAACTGGTTCCCGGCGATGACGTTGATCGTCGGCAATCCCGGCGAGACTGACAAAGACGTGATGGACACGATCGACCTCGTTTACGAAATAGAGCGTCGTGGTCTCTTTGCGTTTCTGATTCCATCGATCTTCACGCCACTGCACGACACGCGCATGGAAAAAATGGAGGGCGTCACGCAAACGCGCCAGCTGACGCCGTTACAGTGGCAGTTGATGATGAAGTGCTGGAAGATGAACCTGCGGCCAGGGCAATACAGTTGGTGGGGACCGATGGCGTGGCGTGTGGGCGCGATCGGGATGTGGCTGTATAAACTGCGACGCCTGAATGGTCCAAACTTCACGTGGCCCTTGTGGATGTTCTCCGGCGCGATCTCCGAGAAGAACCTGCAACGCATGGGCAAGATCTATCGCGGCAAGCCCCTGAAGGTGAAGACTCGCGCGGAGCTGATCGCTTCGCTCAGACCGAAAGACTGGCAATACCTGCGCGCAGACAACGGCGACATGCCAATGGGATATGAGCCTCTAGCTGCGCGTGCGGCTGTTTTGCAAGCACAAGCGTAGACAGGATGACAGGATTTTCAAGATTACATGAGAGATCTACACCGTCTTCTCGATCAAAACCGAGCTTGGGCTGAAAGTATCAAAGCCAGCGATCCCGATTTTTTCCAAACCTTAGCCAAACAACAAACACCACGTTTTCTCTGGATCGGCTGCGCTGACAGCCGCGTGCCTTCCACGCAACTCGCAGGCATGAAGCCCGGTGATATGTTCGTACATCGCAACGTCGCGAACCTCGTGGTCCACACCGACTTCAACTGCTTGTCAGTGATGCAGTATGCCGTTGACGTGTTGAAGGTGGAGCACATCATCGTCTGCGGTCACGATGGCTGTGGCGGCGTGAAGGCGGCGATGGGTAATCTCCAGTTCGGCTTGATCGACAACTGGCTGCGTCACGTGCAGGACGTGTATCACGAACACGAAGACGAACTCGCAAAGATCTCTGATGAAAACGAGCGTGTCGATCGTTTGTGTGAGTTGAACGTCATCGAACAAGTGCGTAACGTCGGCCGCACTACGATCGTGCAGAGCGCCTGGCAACGCGGACAGGAGCTCGTCGTACACGGTTGGATCTACGGTCTGCAGGACGGGCTGCTGCGCGATCTCGGCGTCACCATCGATAACCCGGGATGAACGCTGATCATGAACGGATCGAGGCGTGAATTTCTACAAGCTGCCTGCGCGGGGCTTGGCGCCACGCTACTCGACCGCAACATCTCACCAGAAGATCTCGAAAACACTTTCAAAGAAATTCGCAAGACCGTTTTCGAAATGATCAACGAGGAGCGTGACGTTGAGAAGGTTCAGCCGGTAGAGATGGACGACCTTGCGACCGAGGTTGCTACGAAGCACGCCGTCGACCTGGTAACTAAGGAGTTCATCGGTCACTGGGGTAACATCGAAGTATTTTACGAGCCTTTGCCGACCCCGCCGGGGATGGAGTGGCTGCGGCAACCGCGATCGTATGCATTACCGAAGGAGTCGAGAGTGCTGAAGCCGCGAGTGCAACCGCCGTTTACTTACACGGATGGATCGGTGGGAATAGTTGAAGTCTTCGCGGATAAGAGTTTTCAAACGCCCGTCAGTCTGTACAAAGGGAAGCCGGGAATTTACACGATCGTGGTGTGGCTCAGGAGCGCCAAAGACAGGGCCGCATTCCCCGCCACCGCCGTATGTATCAAGGCGCAATAGCTCTTTGACGAGCCGCTTCGAACAGGAGAATCCCGGCAGCGACCGAGACGTTAAGACTCTCAGTTTTACCACGCATCGTTATCTTCACGGACCGATCCGCGTAAATCAATTCTTCAGCGGTGAAGCCTGTGGACTCGGGTCCAAGCAGCAGCGCCAGTCCTTTAGTCCAATCAACGTCCGTGTAATCCGTGTCTGCTTCTCCGTCGGAACAGACGGTCGCGATGCTGCGTGTGCGGCACCACTCAACAACCTCTTCAAATGATCCTCCAACCCAGATCGGAAGTCTGAACGCCGATCCCATCGCTCCACGCAAAGACTTCGGCGAGAACGGATCGCTCGTGTTTCTCGTCGCGATAACACCGGTTGCGCCTGCTGCTTCGGCTGTGCGCAGAATCGCGCCGACATTAACCGGGTTGTTGATCTGATGTAGCACGACGAGCAGTGGATTCGCTGTGAGGCTTGCAGCTAGACGCGCCTCCGAGGAGTCAGGCCTGCCGGCGAGAACAACGATACCTTGCGGCGTCTTCGTGTAGGAGATCGACTCGAGCAGTTTCTCACTAACTGAAGCCGTCCGCTTCGAGACGCGCGACAGTTCAGCGATTGCTTGCGCCGCACGTTCCTTGCGCATCAGCTCTTCAGAAACGATTACCGCCTCGATCTCTAGATTCGAGCGCTGTGCCTCCTCACACAAACGCAGCCCTTCGACAAAGATCAGCTCGTCGATCTTGCCGTCGCGCACGGAACGCGCCTCGCGGAGCAGGGAATTGTCACGACTCGTGATCCTGTCAATCATGAAAAATCTTGTTCATCCTGTCTACAACTACTCAACCACCACTTCAGCCCAGATGGGCCAGTGATCGGAAACGTTCAATGGCCTCGCCACGCCCCAGCGCTCAATGTTGACTCCGCGCACGAAGATCCAGTCGGCATGCATTTTCAAGACTGTAGTGCGCCACGTCGCGGTTCCGGTCGGGAAAGGCGTCGTGTAACCACGCGCTTCGAAGAACTGACGTGTCTCGATGCACTTCTGATTCGACAGCGTGTTGAAATCACCAAGCACGATCGTCGGTAGTGTTGTCGCTTCCGTTTGTGTGGCAATGGCTTCGAGCTGCGCGAGCTGCCCATCGACCGCCGCATGCGGATCGACGTGCGCGTTGAAGATTCGAACGTCCTGTGTCCCAACCTTGATCGTCGCCGCAATCGCGAGTCGTGGGCGCCATTGACACTCCTGCCACGGCAGATCGATCCGCGTCACGTCGGTTAACGGCAAACAACTCAACAACGCGACGCCAGTGTCACCACTATCGTGCAGGTCAATCGGTTCTTCAAAATCGAGCCACCATTGACGCTTCACCGGCTTCACACCGCGCGGAATTCCAGCCGCTTCGTGGGCCCAGTGCATTCCGAGTTGGGCTGCCAGCTCTTCGGCAACATGATGGCCGCCAGTCCGTTTTGTGCGCATGTCAGCTTCCTGCAAAGCGAGTACGTCGACGCGTGGCAACAGTTTACCTTCGGTGAATGCACGTGCGGCTGCCGAGATCTGGCGTGCAACGTATTCCGGCCGTCCCGACAAACTCATCAATCCCATTTTGCGACGAAGCCCGCCGGAGATCAGGTAAGGACCGCGCGCGTAACGGATGTTGTATGATGCGATTATCATGAGCGTGATAGTTATATCAGTTGTTGACGATATGTTCTTCGCGTCGAAGATTCGCGCAGTCGCGGAAGCGGCAGGTGTGGAGATAAGTTTTCCGCGAAGTCAGGAGGCTGTAGTTTCAAAGGCACGCGAGACGAAGCCGGGGTTAATAGTTATGGATCTGCACAATCAAAAGATCGATCCGGTGTCGTTGGCCCGGGAGCTAAAGGCTGACGACGAGCTGCGTCACATCAAGTTGCTTGGGTTCTTTTCGCACGTCCAGACTGAATTGCAACGCAACGCGCTCGCAGCCGGATTCGATCGAGTCATACCAAGATCAATGTTCGCGCGTGATCTGCCGCAGATATTAGCCACGGATTACACGGATACGGGCGCGATTACTTCGTGAATTGAGCGCACCTCGCTGACTAACTGTTCGTACTGGTCGAGTGTCAGTGCCTGTGCGCCGTCTGAAAGCGCGTGCTCTGGTTGATCGTGAACTTCGACAATCAGACCATCCGCGCCCACCGCGACACCTGCGCGCGCGAGTGGCGTCACCATGAAATTCTTGCCGGTCCCGTGTGACGGATCGACGAGCACGGGAAGATGCGAGATGCGACGCACCGCCGGAATCGCCGCAAGGTCCAGAGTGTTTCGCGTGTGCTGTGCAAAGGTGCGAATGCCGCGCTCGCACAGAACGATCTGATAATTGCCCTCCGCCATGATGTACTCCGCCGCGAGCAGCCACTCGTCGAGCGTCGCTGACAGTCCACGCTTGAGCAGCACCGGTAGTTTTGCTCGGCCTGCCCGTCGGAGGAGCGAGAAGTTCTGCATGTTGCGCGCGCCGATCTGGATCATGTCGCCGTAACGTTCCACCAGATCCACGCCTGCTTCGTCGAGTGCTTCAGTAACGATCTTCAGCCCGTACGTGTCGCGGACCTCTGCGAGTATTCGCAAACCTTCTTCGCCGAGTCCCTGGAAAGCATAAGGTGAAGTGCGCGGCTTGTACGCGCCGCCGCGGAAGAAACGTGCGCCACTGCGTCTCACGGCTTCAGCGATCGCGAACGCCTGGTTGCGACTCTCAATCGCACATGGACCAGCGATGATCGCGAGCTCGTCACCGCCGATCGTCGCATCGCCGACGCGCACGATCGTCTTTTCCGGCCGCAGGTCGAGCGAAATCAGTTTGTAAGGCTTGCTGACGCGAATTGCTTCGGCGACACCGGCGAGGTTCTCGAAGTGAGACGGATCGACCGCGCCCTGGTTGCCGGTGATGCCAATGGCGGTGCGAGTGGCGCCCGGCATCGGATGGCCCTTGAAGCCGAGCGCCTCGATCACGCGCAGGACATCATCGACTTCACTGTCAGTCGCGTCAGATTTCATTACGATTAACATGGTGTTTTACTCTCAGATTTGAATTTCTTAATCATGTAAATTCTGTAAAGCCTGTCATCATGTCTCACAGGATTTCAGGATTAGCAAAATTTACAGGATTTACATCTGTTCAGGTACATTGATTCCTAATATCTGCAATGCACTCGTCAACTGTCTTCTTATCAACTTCGTCACCGCGATTAGCACACCTCGTCGCACTTCGTCCTGCTCAGTAATGATCCGGTGATCGTGATAGAAACGGCTAAACTGTCGGGCAAGCGAGAAAGTGTACTTGGCAAGATTAGCAGGCTCCGCGGAATTGCGACACTGCCCAACGACCTCTTCGAGCTGTTGCGACAACATCACGAGCGACCAGATCTCCGTGCCGCTTTCACCTGACAGCACCTCCGTAACTCTTTCTTGCAAGGCGCTGTCACTACCTATCTGATTTATTAACGCATCCGCAGCGGCGACAGTTTCGTCAGGCAGCTTGCGGAAAATCGAATTTGTGCGCACCGCCGCATACTGGCAGTAAGGCCCGGTCTCGCCTTCAAACGAGAGGGCCTCCTTGAAATCGAAAGCGATGACGGTGTTGCGCGTGAATTTCAAAAGGAAATACCGCAGCGCCGCGACTGCGACTTCATGCGCCGTCGATTTCTTTTCTGCGTCCGAAAGCTCTGGATTTCTTTTCTCGACTTCGACGAGCGCGCCCGCTTCGAGCTGATTTATCAAGTCGTCAGCTTTGACGCCGAGACCTTTGCGTCCGCTCATCTCGATGTAGGGCCGCGCGCGATCCTCTTCGCTCAACTCGATGCCGAGTTCCTCGCAAGCCGCGGGCGACAACGCCACCATCTCGTAACTGAAGTGGACGCTCGCGTCTTCGCCGATCTCAGGCACAACCGCAGCGACTCCACGCGCTACGATCTCTTGTGGATACGACTGTCGCGAGTCGATCACGTTGTAGACCGTGATGCCACCACCGAAGTGCGGGGGATTTGTTTCGGGTGCCTCGGGCTCGGTTTGCGTGGACCAGAGGACGTGACCATCGTCGTAGTTTCGAAAGACGTGGTAATGAAAATCCAGACCGAGCTTGCCGAGTTTCCAGAGTTGATAGGCGATGTCTTTGCCGGTGTACGTTACGGTGCCGTTCGAGCGGACGATGATCTTGTCTGACTCGTGTTCGTCGGTGCCGGTGTGCGACTCAAATGGCATCACCCAGCAGCCTGCGTGACGGCCTTCGGTTTCGTAACGAATCACGCCCGCGTTTTTCATCAGCTCGAAAGCGCGCTCCCAGAAGTGCAGGTGGAGAATGTCTGACTCACGCGCGAGCAGATCGTAACGAATGCCGAGCCGCTCCATCGTGTCGATGATGCATTCGACGTTGCGTGTCGCGACGTAATCGGCGAGCACTGCGATCGGGTTGTGGCGGCCCTCTTCGAGCGCGTGCAGCACTTCGTTGCGCAGCTTTGCTTTGTCGGGATTCATGTCGCCCGCGGGGTTGCCGTCGCGATAGAAGAGACCGACTCGCGTGTAGAGATCCCAGCAGTAATAGTCGAACGGTTGATTCTTCGTGAGTGACGCGTCGAGCGCTTTGATCTGCTCGAGGTCCATCTTCTCGATATGTAGAAAGCCGACAACGACATCAGCCACCTGCACGCCGGTATTATCAATATAATTCTGAACTTCCACGCGATCACCTGCAGCTTGCAGGATGCGCACGAACGTGTCGCCCAGGACGGCGTTGCGCACGTGACCGATGTGCGCTGCTTTGTTTGGGTTGATGCTCGTGTGCTCGACCATCTTCTTTGGTCGATCGATGTCTTGCGTGTCGGACGATCTGGGTGGTCCAGCAAACAGGGCGAGCAGCTTCGCGCGATCGTAGAAGACGTTGATGTAACCGGCGCCCGCGATCTCGACACGCGATACTTCCTCAATGTCTTCGAGTTGAGACTTGAGTTTCTCGGCGATGGCGCGCGGGTTTTGTTTCTCGCCCGTGGCCTGTTTGATCAGTTTCGCCAGCTCGAATGAGACTGGGAAAGCGAGATCGCCGAGCTCTGGACGCGGCGGAACCTCGGCAGCCACTTGTTGCACCTCGACGCCGAAAAGCTCCCGCGCCGCGCTGTGTATTCGTTCTTTAAGCTTTTGCTGTAGTTCAATCATCGCGACGACCTTGCACAAAAAGTCCTTGTTTTGGGTTTCTCTGTGCAACCTCTGTCCTCTGTGTCTCTGTGGTTGATGAATTCCGAGTAAAACCACACCACAGAGACACAGAGGACACAGAGGTTGCACAGAGAAGAGTGCGATCGAGACTTTTCGTGCAAAGCCCATCGCGGCAAAAGGCGAAAGTATATTTTATTGCCACAAGAAAGCACAAAAGCCACGCATGGTTTCTTTCGCGATTTTGTGCCTTTTTGTGGCTAAAGATCTATCTGCTACCATCGCGGGAATGCAGATCTCCGAAGAATTGCGGCGGCGCTTCGCTGAGGCGCAGCGCGTGCTCGTGTTGACGGGCGCCGGGATTTCTGCCGAATCGGGCGTTCCGACGTTTCGCGGCGGCGGAAATACAGCGGTTTGGAAGGGAATGCGCTTCGACGTTATCTCGTCGGCAGAAATGGTCGAGCGCGATCTGCCTGCGGTTTGGGAGTGGTTTGATTACCGCCGCAATTTCATGGATTCAATCCTGCCCAACCCGGCGCACTACGAGATTGCACGCTGGCAGGAACAGTTTCCGGAGCTCACGCTCGCGACGCAGAACATCGACGGCCTGCACCATAAAGCCGGCTCGCGCGACGTGATCGAGCTGCACGGAAACATCTGGCGCGCACGCTGCACCGCTTGCCGCTCGTCTTACGATATGTCACAAGGACCACGTCCGGATGCATGTCTCGAGTGTGGCGATCGTTTGCGGCCTGACGTGGTCCTCTTCGGTGAGATGTTGCCACCGGGCGCTTTTGAATTCGCGTGTGAACGGGCAGCGACGTGTGATCTCTGTTTTGTAATCGGTACGTCAGCGCTGGTCTATCCAGCGGCCGGACTGCCGGAGATCTCAAAACGGGCGGGCGCGTACGTTTGTGAGGTTAACCCGGAAGCGACGCCGCTTTCGGATCTGTGCGACGAAGTGTTGATGGGCAAAGCCGGCGAAGTCTTGCCGTTGATTGGAAGATGAAGACTCTCTATTTCGACTGTTTCGCAGGCGCAAGCGGCGACATGATACTGGGCGCATCCGTGGCCGCGGGTGTTGATCCAAACTTCCTGCGCGAGCAACTGTCGCTGCTTCCAGTCACCGGCTTTAGCATCGACTTTGAGACAGTCAACCGAGCAGGTTTGAGTGCGACGTACGCGCGCGTCGAGACAGCGCACGAGCATAAACACCGGCATCTTTCTGATATCAAAGAGATCATTGAAGGATCCGGGTTGTCCGTCGCGGTTAAAGACCGCGCGGTTCAGATCTTCACGCGACTGGCAGAAGCGGAGGCACGTGTTCATAACGAGCCGGTGAATCATGTTCACTTTCATGAGGTCGGCGCGCTCGATGCGATCGTCGACGTGGTTGGCGCAGCGATCTGTTTCGATGCTCTAAAGATTGAGCGCTTCGTCAGCTCACCACTGCACGTCGGCAGCGGCATGGTGAAGATGGCGCATGGGCAGTTCCCGATTCCGCCGCCGGCTGTCGCAGAGCTACTTATTAAAGGTGTGCCGTTCTACTCGACAGAGATTAGGGGTGAGCTGCTGACACCGACAGGCGCGGCGATCATCACGACAGTCTGCAGTGACTATGGTCCGATTCCGGAGATGAAGACTGACGTAACGGGCTACGGCGCCGGCACACGTGAATATCCAGACTTTCCCAACGTCCTGCGCGTGTTGCTTGGCGAGACTGAGGGACGTACGGCAACAGACGAACGCTTATGGATGCTTGAAACAAATCTCGACGACGCATCACCGCAGATCATCGGTCACGTGATGGACCGCGTCCTCGATCTCGGCGCGCTCGACTGCTTCTTCACGCCCGTACAGATGAAGAAAAACCGTCCCGGCGTGCTGCTGTCAGTGCTCTGCGGGCGCGATGATAAAGAAGCGGTGATGAAGTTGTTGTTCACGGAGACGACGACGCTCGGCGTACGCAGTTATGAAGTCGCAAGACGCGCGTTGCAACGCAGTGTCGTGCAGGTGGAAACGCAGTATGGACCGATCGATGTTAAAGTAGCGCACCTGGATGGGCGCGTCGTAAACGAGATGCCGGAGTTTGAGCAGTGCCGGCAAGCTGCGACCACCGCGAACGTGCCGTTGAAGATCGTGGAAGAGGCGGCTCGATTAGCGTTAGCGAAATTTCGGGAACACGGATAAGACGGATTGGGAACGGATATGGCTGTTGATCTTGATCGCATCGCACAGGGAGTGCGGTTAATTTTAGAGGGAATTGGAGAGGATCCGGAGCGGGCGGGGTTGAAGGAGACTCCGCAGCGCGTCGCCGAGATGTATGCCGAGTTGACCTCGGGTATGCGCGAGGATCCATCGCAACACGTGATACCGCTGCCAGGCGACAAGCACGACGAGATGGTGATCGTGAAAGACATTTCAATTGCTTCGTTGTGCGAGCACCACCTCGCGCCGTTTGTCGGTCGCTGCCATATCGCCTACATTCCGAAGGGTGGCCGGATTCTCGGGATCTCGAAGCTGGCGCGGCTCGCTGAGACTTTCTCGCGGCGCCTGCAACTGCAGGAGAGGTTAACGACAGACATCGCAAACACGATGTTCGAAGGTCTCAAGCCGCTCGGCGTTATGGTCGTGATCGAAGCCGAGCATACGTGCATGACCTTACGCGGCGTGCGCAAGGCCGGCGCGAAGACGGTGACTTCAGCGGTATTAGGCGGCTTCCGTTCCGACCCGCGCACACGCGCCGAAGCAATAGCTCTGATCAAAGGAAAAGACTAGCCACAAAAACACAAAAGATTTGATGAACACTTTCTACGTCACTACACCAATCTACTACGCCAACAGTCTTCCGCACCTTGGTCATCTCTACACCATGATCGTGGGCGACACGATCGCGCGCGCAAAACGTCAGCGCGGCGTCGAAACTTACTTTCTGACCGGCACCGACGAACACGGCATCAACATCGAGCGCGCCGCACAGAAGGCTGGACGCACGCCGAAAGAGCAAGCCGATTACGTTGTCAGTTACTACAAGAAGATGACGAGCGAGTTTGGGCTCGACACCGCACACGGCGGCTACGACATCTTCATGCGCACCACCGAGCCGTTTCATTACCAGGGCGTCAGCGAGCTCTGGCGGCGCATTGCGAAAGCCAAGACGCCGAAGGGCAGAGACGCGATCTACAAGGGCCACTACGAAGGCTGGTTTTGCGCCGCCTGCGCCGAGTACAAGACTGAAGACGAGTATCAGAAACCGAAGAACGAAGACGATCCGCCGACGTGCCTCATTCATGACACGCCGCTCGATCGCGTCTCGGAAGAGAGTTACTTCTTCCGGCTCTCCGATTACGACGAAGCGCTTCTGTCAGTGCTCGAGGAACGGCCTGATTTCGTGCGACCTGATTACAGGCGAAACGAAGTGGCCAGCTTTGTGCGCGGCGGGCTCCAGGATCTGTCAGTCAGTCGTTTGAAGACTTCGGTGAGCTGGGGCGTGCCCGTGCCTGACGATCCGGCGCACACGATGTACGTTTGGTTCGACGCGCTCACGAATTACATCACCGCGATCGGTTTCGGAAATGAAGAGCGACAGAAAGCTGTCGGCTTTGAGAAGTTCTGGCCGGCGCTGCATCTCGTCGGGAAAGACATACTGCGTTTTCATGCGGTTTACTGGCCGGCATTTCTGCTCGCGGCCGGCATCGAGTTGCCACGCGCGATCGTGGCGCACGGCATGTGGCTCGATCCGAACGGCCGCAAGATGTCGAAGACGCTCGGCAACACGATCGAGCTCGACGTGCTGCAGAAGCATTTTTCGATCGATGCGATTCGTTACTTCTGTCTGCGTGAGATGGTGTTTGGACAGGACGGTCGTTTCGGTTATGAGGGGGTAATCGATCGCGCCAACAGCGATCTCGCGAGTGGTTGGGG
>DASYFE010000127.1:0-9198 GCA_036498585.1 Pyrinomonadaceae bacterium
TGACGCCTCGCAGCAGTCGCGCGATCTTATCTTCATCAACATCGACGCACGTAACGTCTACACCAAACTCGGCAAAGCATGCTCCGGTAACAAGACCTACATAACCGGTACCAATTACAGCAATGTGCATTTAGCTATTCCAGGACTGATGTCTTCTCTGTGCAACCTCTGTGTCCTCTGTGTCTCTTGTGGTTAAAGTGAAAGCCACCACGGAGACACAGAGAACACAGAGGTTGCACAGAGAAGAAGAACTCACTCTTTACAATCAAAACCTTGCGGGTCACGCGTGTGAATTCGCGTGACCCGCAAGGTGAATTTGTCTGACCGCAGCGCTGGTTACCAGTGCCACAGTGTTTTTACCCAAAATCTCTGCGACTTTACTTGGTCGGGCTGACTACGGTAATGCTGCCGCCGAAGTTAAGGTCGTTATTGTGGAACGCTGCGTAAAGCACGCCCGCCACTGCACCACCGACAGCCAACAGAAGCACGGCCAACGCGCCGCCGCTCAGACCGTCGTCATCGTCGTCGGCTTGTGGATTCGGGGTTCCAGCAGTTGCACTCTCACCAGCCGCAACCTGCTTGACTGCTCCACCAGCTTTGAACTGCGCTACGCCCGCGAGCGTCGACACATGAGTACGTCCACGTGAAGCACTGACAGTGAACGTCGTTGGCTGGGTTCCGTCGACAACAACCGTGCCGTCTTTGGTCGTCAAGTTAACGGTGGTTCCGGATAACGTTGACACTTGAGCACTACCAGTCTCGAGCATTGCCGTGATGCTGTTCTCCGCGAAGCTGAGGCGAAGATTGCTGTTGGGTGCGAGTTCAACCCGGCCGACTTTGCTAATGCTGACTGAAGCGCTGCTTTGAGCCGCGGTGCTGATTGTTGAATCTGTGAAAACCGTGCCACCGGAAATCACTTTTTGGCCGTTCACAGTGACTTGTCCGGAGACCGATAGCTCGCCTGACGCCTTGGCGCCCGGCGCGGCCAATACCACCATTGAGTAGACACTCAAAACGGCAACCGCCACTGTAGTCGCAATGGACTTGCGGCTCCAAGATTTGCTGATCATTAACTTTCCTCCCGTATAGTGAAACACAAAGGTCTTAATTGCGTACCGCGACGGCCGAACAGTCGTGGGAAAACAATGAGATGCTAGCAACTCGTCGAGGCCCGTTAATGCATGGGATTTATGGCCTCGAAAACACTAACATGGCTTTTATTACACTAATACAAGCCCTCTGTCAACAATCATTTGGCTTAACATTGCCACAAAACTGTGTCGGACCACGTGGGCCACAAAAGGGCACAAATTGAGTTTCCACTTCGGCCCTTCAACCGGCTGCTATCGACCTGAACTCTAAACGGACACTCAGGGGCGACGCGTGGCGGAGGATTTCTCATTCAACTCGGACTGTTCGTACGGGTCGAGCCGCGCAAAGAGGTAAAAAACCTCACCCACTACTCGGACCGGTCCCAGAAACCGAAACGTGTTTCGTAGCACTTCCCCGGTCTTCAAACGTGCAGGAGCCGGTGGGTTTGACCCGAAAAGCAGCCCCATCTCGCTCGCAGAAACAGCTTCAAGCTCGGGCAGGTAATCGTTGTGAGTCTCGCGCGCAAGCTTGATGGCCATCTGGCGTAAGGCCCTGATACGGTTCGAATTATGCCGGTAATAAGTAGTGCTTACTTCCCGCCGGCTGGCGCGATCGTCCACGACTTCCTGCTCGTTTTTCAGGTAGCCGAGGTACGCACGAACTACCGGACCAAACTCATCATCGGAGATTTGAGTGCTCGGAGTGGCGTTGACAGGCATGAGCGCGCAGAAAACAAGCAACAGAAAAGCGGAAAATCTTCCCTTGATAGTCGCCATCGTTTTGCTCCTGGCGGGAGGCAATCCTCTATTTTTGTTGCGGCCGCCCGATTATACCAACAGGTAAATTAACTAAATTGCGCGCGTCTTTCGGCAATGTTACATTGATCTTCGATTTCCGTTAAGCGGCATGTCTTCTTCAGCTCCTCAAGCTCCTTTGACCGGTAAGAGCGTAGCGCTGGGTGTCTGCGGCGGTATCGCTGCCTACAAAGCAGTGGAAGTACTTCGGGGATTGCAGCGTGCAGGCTGCACCGTCAGAGTCGCAATGACGAAGCGGGCGTGCGAGTTTGTGCAGCCCCTCACGTTCCGCGCTCTTTCCGGTAGTCACGTGATTGTCGACGATTACGCGCCTGATAATCCGGACCCGATTGCTCACATCACGTTTTCTCAGACTGTCGATCTGCTGATCGTCGCGCCCGCGACCGCGAATATCATCGCTAAATTCGCAAATGGAGTCGCTGACGACTTTCTCAGCTCGACTTACCTCGCCTGCACCGCGCCTGTTTTGATTGCGCCAGCGATGAACACGACGATGTGGGAACATCCGGCAACGCAGCGAAACCTCCGCCAGCTTCGCGCAGATGGAGTTTATTTCGTTGAGCCTGATGCGGGTGAGATGGCGTGCGGAACGATCGGTCCGGGGCGTTTGAGTGAGCCCGAGCGCATCGTTCGCGCCGCACTTGAGATTCTCGCAGGTCCGGATCGTCCGAAGGATTTGGCGGGCGAACGCTTTTTGATCACTGTCGGCGCGACTCGTGAAGAGATCGATCCGGTGCGATTCATTTCAAACAGATCGTCGGGGAAGATGGGCTTCGCACTCGCTGAAGCTGCGTTGAAACGAGGCGCTGCGGTGACTGTCATCGCTGGCGTCACGACTGTCGATCCACCTTTGGGTGTGCGACTGTTGAAGGCGTTATCAGCCGACGAGATGTTGAAAGCGGTTGCGAGTGAAGCCGGCAAAGCGTCGGTATTCATCGGCGCAGCGGCGATTGCAGACTATCGACCGGCGCATCGAGCCGAGCAAAAGATAAAAAAATCGAATGAGTCTATAACGTTGACATTGGAGCGCACGCCCGATGTGTTGTCGCAGGTTGCGGCGTCGCGCGCGAAGGGAATGCTCGTCGTTGGATTTGCCGCGGAGACGGAAAACGTTTTGGATAATGCGAAGGAAAAACTGCGCAGCAAGAAGCTCGATGCGATCGTGGCGAATGATGTGAGTCGTGAGGATTCCGGTTTTGATACGGCGACGAATAAGATCGCGATCATCACTAACAGCGATTCGGTTGAATTACCGGTGATGACGAAGAGTGAGGCAGCGGATCGAATTCTGGATGCTATAGTGAAGATTAGAAACAGTCGTTAACAAGATCTCAGGATTTACAGGATTAACAAGATAGGTGAGCGAAGAACTTCGAAACATCATCGCTGAGACGAAGAAGCAGCTCGAGCATTTGCGGGTGCTCGGGGTTGAGGGGATTCAGGTCACAGAGCCCACGAAACCGGTGGTGGTTGTGTCATCTGTTCCGATCGAGCGTGTTCCAGCCGCGGAGCCGGGGACATCCTTGTTTGGTGAGATGGCGCCGGCGCCGGTGACACTCACGAAATCAACCGAAACGTTCGAACAGATCCACACCGAAATCGGCGACTGCACGCGCTGCCCGCTGCACCTCGAACGCAAGCACGTGGTCCACACTGAAGGAAATCGAAAAGCGCGCTTGATGTTTGTCGGTGAAGCGCCGGGCGCTGACGAAGACATCCAGGCACGCCCGTTTGTGGGCCGCGCCGGACAGTTGCTCACCAAGATCATCGAAGCGATCGGCATGAAGCGTGAAGAGGTTCTGATCGGGAACGTCAACCGCTGTCGTCCGCCTGGCAATCGCGCCCCAACAACTGAAGAAGCAACGACGTGCAAACCGTATCTGCTGCGCGAGATCGCGATCGTGCAGCCGGAAGTGATCGTCGTACTCGGCAACACCGCGATGAAAAATCTGCTGGACACTCGTGAAGGCATCACGCGGATGCGCGGACGCTTCCTGGACTACAAAGGCATCAAAGTAATGCCCACCTTCCATCCCGCTTACCTGCTCCGCGACCCATCGAAGAAACGCGAGACGTGGGAAGACTTGAAGATGGTCCGCGATTATCTTGATAGCCATCCGTGAAATCAGTGGCTAATACCTCATACGCTGAAGTCGCAGTTCCGCTGCATGTCTTTCAAACGTTCACTTATCGCCTGAGCCCCGAACAGAGTGTTCAGGCGGAGGTCGGCGCGCGCCTCGTCGTCCCACTCGGCCGCAATCTCGTTACCGGCTACGTCGTCAGTCTTCACGATCAACTCCCGGCCGAGCTGGGCGAAGTTGATGTAAAAGACGCACACACGCTTGTCGATGCCGAACCAGTCTGCAATCCCGAGATCCTGCAGCTCGCGCGCTGGGTCGCAGACTATTATGCGTGCCCACTCGGCGAGGTGATCAGAGCGGCGCTTCCGCCGGGTATGACTCCGAAGAGTCGCTCCGGTTCGAAGTTTGTAAAACCCAAACTGCGCCGCTTCGTTCGATTGACATCGAATGGAACAGAACAAAAGCTGACTGATAATCAACGGCGTGTTCTTGCGACGCTCCGGGATGGTCCGATGTCATTGCAGGCATTACTCACCACGGCAGACGTGAGCGCGTCTACAATCACTTCACTTGAAAAGAAATCGCTGCTCGAGATCTACGAGGATGCGATTCGACGAGATCCGCTTGCTGAGACTTTCGGCATTGCAGACACAGAGCACACGCTAACTCCTGCGCAATCATCCGTGCTCACACAAATCGAACATCAGATGAACTCGGGCGCCTATTCAGCATTTCTGTTGCACGGTGTCACAGGCAGTGGCAAGACCGAGATTTACATGCGCGCGATGAGTAAAGCGCTGAGTCTTGGTCGGTCAGCCATGATGCTCGTGCCGGAGATCGCGCTCACGCCCGTCTTCTCGCGTCGTCTGCGCGCGCGCTTTGGCGATCAGGTCGCGATCTTTCACTCGTCGCTTCAGAAAGGCGAACGATTCGATGAGTGGACGCGCGTCAGAAACGGCGACGCACGCGTCGTGATCGGAACGCGCTCGGCCGTGTTCGCGCCCGTGAAAAACCTCGGACTGATCGTTGTCGACGAAGAACACGAATCGTCATACCGCCAGCAGGAGTCGCCGTACTACAACGCGCGTGATGTTGCGATCGTACGCGCGCAAAAGGAGTCGGCCACAGTTGTTCTCGGCTCAGCAACGCCTTCGCTCGAATCTTTTCACAACGCACGCAAAGGCAAGTATCACTTCGTCGCGCTGCCCGAACGCATCGGCGCGCGGCCAATGGCCGAGGCGAAGATCATCGACATGCGCAACGTGTTTGTGCGACACGGAAAGCCGCGCGTGTTTTCCGACGAACTGCTCGAAGCGATACGCGAAACACGCGAGCGCGGCGAGCAGTCGATCATCCTGCTCAATCGCCGCGGGTATTCGAGTTTTATATTTTGTCGATCGTGTGGCGAGACGGTTCAGTGTCCGAACTGCGACGTCACGCTCACTTATCATCGCAGCGAGCGCGTGATCGTCTGTCACTACTGCAATCATCGTGAAGCCGTGCCGCGCGTTTGCCCGTCATGCGGCAAGAAATACATCTACTACGTCGGCGAAGGCACGGAGCAACTCGAGGAGATGCTGAGGCTTCTGTTCCCTGCCCTGCGCGTCGCGCGCATCGATCGTGACACCACCGCGCGACGAAAAGTGTTTGAGCAGACGCTGATTGACTTCAGTGAGGGCCGCATCGACACGCTCGTCGGTACGCAGATGCTTGCCAAGGGCCACGACTTTCCGAATGTGACGTTGGTCGGCGTGGTTTCGGTTGATGCGGGGCTGGCGTTGCCGGATTTCCGATCCGCGGAGCGAACGTTTCAACTCATCACGCAGGTTGCGGGACGCGCTGGTCGTGGCGATCGACCGGGTCGAGTCTTGATTCAGACTTATCATCCATACCACTATGCTCTGCGACACGCGTGCGCGCAGGACTATGAAACGTTTTACGAGGAGGAGCTTCGTTACCGGCAGAACCATTCGTATCCGCCGTTCGTGGCGCTCGCGAGTCTGCTGGTCCACGGGCCGGATCTTGGCAAGGTGAGGAATGATAGTTTAGAGCTGCGGAAACAGCTTGATCTGGTGAATCAGGAGCGGAAATGTCGCGTGCTTGGTCCGGCGCCGGCGCCTTTGTCGCGGTTGAAGGGCGAGCATCGTTTTCAGTTGTTGATTAAATCGCGCAGTAGGAAAGATCTCCGCGAGGTGGCGGATGCGGCGATGCGAGCGGTTGCGGATAGCGGGGTTAATCTTCGTTCAATCAATTTGGAGATCGATCCGGTGTCGATCATGTAGAGACAGGATGTAACAAAGATGAAAATTTCAGAGCTGGCGGAAAGAACGGGCGCGCGCGTCGAAGGATTAACGGACGATATAGAGATCAGTGGCGCGGCAGGGATGGATGAGGCTGGCGAAAGGCACGTGACGTTTCTCGCCAATCCGCGCTATACGCCGCGTGTGAATACCACTCGCGCGTCCGCGATCTACCTGAGCGAAGAAGCGCAGACCGACCGACAGATCGCGATCCTGCGTGTGAAGGATCCGTATCTTGCCTACACGCGTGCGCTCCGTATCTTCAATCCGGAAGCTGAACTCGAGCCGTTTGTGCATCCGTCTGCCGTTATCGATCCGACTGCGCGCGTGGCGAAGCGCGTGGCGATTGGCGCGTGCGTTGTGATTGGTCGCAATGCGTTCATCGGCGACGACGTTCGCATTTATCCGAACGTCACCATCTACGACGACGTCACTATCGGCAGAGGCTCAGTGATACATTCCGGCGTGGCGATTCGTGAGCGCACGGTGATCGGTGAGCGCGTCGTGATCCACAACAACTCCGTGATTGGCTGTGACGGTTTTGGTTACGCGAAAGACGAGGAGAAGCGCTGGCTCAAGATCCCGCAGGCCGGGCGAGTCGTGATCGAAGACGATGTCGAGATCGGTGCTGCGACTACGATCGATCGCGCGTCGGTTGGAGAGAGCCGGATCGGCCGCGGCTCGAAGCTGGATAATCTCGTGCAGATTGGTCACTCGTGTACTGTCGGTGAGGACACGTTGTTGTGTGCGCAGGTCGGCCTCGCGGGCAGCTCACACATCGGCAACCGCGTGATTCTCGCGGGCCAGGCCGGCGTCGCAGGGCATCTCACGATCGGCGATGACGTTGTGCTTACAGCAAAGAGTGCGACGAGTCACGACATTCCGGCAGGAAAAATCATCTCGGGGATTCCGGCGTTTGATAACAAGGATTGGCTGAGATCGACGGCGGCTTTCCGGAGGTTAGGAGAAATGCAACGGACCCTTCGTGAGCTGCAACGAAAAATCCAGGCCACAGATAAAACGGATTAAGTTATCGCGCCACCATCAACGATCACGATCTCGCCGTTCATAAAACTATTCCGCTCACTCACCATGAACGCCGCGTACTCTGCGAGCTCTTCGGGGCGTCCAAGGCGACCGGCTGAAGTCCAAAAGTCGTGCATCTGTAACAGTCGATCGGGCAACGCTTGCGCTAGATCAGTATCGAAGATTCCTGCTGCAATCGCGTTCACTCGCACGCCAAACGTTGCGGCTTCGCGTGACAGACACTTCGTGAAGCCGATCATCGCGGCCTTCGAAGTCGCGTAATGTACGGCCGTCGGCAGTGCGCGCATCGCGCCGATCGAAGTGATGTTGAGGATGATTCCCTTCCGTTGCCGGATCATCTGTTTGTAGATCGGCTTCGTAACCGCAAACAGACTGTCGACGTTCGTGTGGATCACTTCGTCCCAGGCGCGGTCGGTGGTGGTGGCGAAGTTATCGCCGCGATTGATGGCCGCATTGTTGACGAGGATGTCGATCCCGCCCCACTTCTCGACCAGCTCGCGCGTTAGTTTCTTCATGCCCACGCGATCGACAACCGAGACCTTGGCGTTGAACGCCTTGCGGCCGTAGCCCTCGATCTTTTCGCTCGTCGCGGCAGCCAGATCGTCACGCGAGTTGTAACTGAACGCGACATCTGCGCCCTCGCGCGCGAAGATTTCGCAAATGGCCGCACCGATGCCACGCGTTCCGCCGGTTATGAACGCGCGCTTTCCCTCAAGCAACAGACTCACTTAGCTATGTTTCTCCTAGAAGTTTGACGGGGATTTAGTTTAAACGCCGCGGCTGATTAAACCGTGAAAAGGGCGGCCAGTCAATTCGGGGGGGAACGAGTTCTAAATCAAGGCATCAATAGTTATACTAACCATTCCTAAAACGTTCGCAGATTTACCACCGGCAAATCAACCGAAATCTCTCACGCGCCGGCTGTCAAGCATGGTAGAGAAGGAGCTGGTTCGAACACGTCACTAAAACGACGCGGAAGGCATTTGAGATGGCATTCATAACCTTCATCGGCATTTCCGATCGTTCCACTGGACTGTAACAATTTCCGCTGTTGAGTCTTTATAACGAGAAAAGTCGTGTTTTATTGGTTTCGGTTGTTCTTGTCGCTTTGAGGCGTCTTCGTCTGGAAGATCAAGATTCACTGGTTCACCCGTGCTGAGGGCGTTAACAGTGGGGACGCTCGCAATGTATGTGATAGTAACTCGTTCATAAACAAAGTTGACCCAACGTCCCCCAGCGCTGGCGGTCCAATAACCATTTCCAAAAGGTTTCTTTTGAGCGCCGCGAATAGCAACGGGAACAATTGCGTCGACGACGGTCCTGAATTCGTCAAACCGAAGTTCATTGGTCAGGTAGGTCGTGGTGGAAGAAAACGGCCGTGGATAAAGAGTCATGCGACAAACTTGTCCGTTCGAAGCATAGTCCGGACTCATCCAGATGTTTTCGCTGACCGCATATGCTTTGACCGGTTGACCAAATTTTGCCTCAATCTCCGTTCGAGTTTGACCAAAGGTTGAGATACCAATAAAGACAGTCATTACAATCGCAAGTTTTGCAATTAGCTTCATTACCTTTCCTCACACTCTCTCTAAATTCGTCTGTTACATCCTCATGGTGACTTTGGACGGGAGACCGTTATTGGCGATAGGGTTACACTAAAGTTATTAACATGCTTGCGCCCCGAAGAATCAAAGGCAGGACGGCGACTTCCCTTGTCGTCCAGATTCGTAAACGTTCGCTGATAGACGGCTGTCGCTATTACCCCTTGATTGGGGGCGGCTATTTTTAACGTTTGTTCCGTAACAACCTCAACCGGATTTTCGATCTGTTTCTGAACTATCTTTGTGGCCTCTGGTCCTGAAA
>DASYFE010000128.1:0-14674 GCA_036498585.1 Pyrinomonadaceae bacterium
ACCGTAAAGCGCAAGCACTCGCCGGCCATCAGGCGACACGACCGTTCGCAGTAAAGCTTCATCCTTGCGCTTCGTGCTGAAGTCGTTAGCCACCGCCGCAAACTTGTCCAACGTGTCGTCGATCTCAGTCGATGGTGGCGTGACATCCGGGGAGAGTCGAGAAGCGAGATTACGTGACGGCACGTCGCGCAGGACGCGCGGCGTCACGTTCTGTCGATCGATGACATTCTTGCACCCGGTCGCAAAGATCAAAACCGATAAAAAGATACAAAGCACTATCTCAACACCGGGTGTTCTTTTTGTGCTTCTTTGCGGCATCAAAATCGATCGTTGATCAACTCGCGCACCAAACCAGGATTCAACGCGAGCAGCGCGCGGATGGTGTTACGCGGTGACAGATGATCTTCGTCGCCTTCATCAAGGTCGACGCAGTTGTGTTGAACTGAGCGCGCTAAACGTCTCGCGATCGACTCGTAATCGGGCGAGCTTACGATGTACGCGCGCGCAGCCATCGCGCCGATCAAGTCGCACGTAACTTCTTCGCTGCGCTGCCCGTGAATGTCGAGCCCTGTCAAATCGGAAGCCTTGTTGCCGACAGCGCGGACAAGTGTACGCAAACTGTCGTTATCACCGTCGGCGATGTGCATCAACTCGTGCGCGAGGACGCTGATCATTCCCTCGTCAGAACGCAGGCCTGCGAGGAAGATCGTGCCGAAAGTTATCACGTGCGGGCGGCTTAGATAGACCGAGGCGTTGTCGCGCGAGTCCATATCAGGCCTCACGCGCTTGACTGAATTCACACGCGCGATTGCCTGACTCAGACGGAGATTGAAATTACGAGATTTCTGAACACCGTATTCGGTTGAGAGCTGTCGCAGCGAGTTGATGACGAGCTCTTTCGCCACAGGAAGAAGCCGTTGTGCGCGCTCGGCTCCGGCGCGTGCTTCGGGGCTGTGGAGCGGGAGTGACGGGCGCGACTGCATCTCGTCGATCGCGATGCTGCTCTTCGGATCGAGCTTAGCTTGCGTGCAAACAACCCCGATCGCTTGTTCGAGCAGCGCCTTCGCTTCGGGCGACATCGAGGCGTGCGCGCGCTGGCCGGTTTGCGCTGCAGCCGGCGAAAGGCAAACGAGAAGCAGCGTGACTAAGAAAATTTTCTTCATTCTCTTACCGGTGGCGCCAGGTCGCCTTGCGCTTCTCCATGAACGCTTTCACGCCTTCGTTTGCGTCGTGAGTCTTCATCAGCTCGTTCAGATAAATGTTTTCCTGCTCGTCGAGCGCGGCTTCGATCGATCTGCCGCGACCGAGGTCCAGCGACTGTCTTGCATAGGTCAGCGAGGTCCCCGACAGTTCTCTTAACTTCGCCAGAACTTCGAGCAGCTTCGGTTCGAGATGTGTGCCGGGAACAACGTGATTGCACAAACCCAGACGCCCGGCTTCCACCGCATCGATTATCTCACCCGTCAGTATCAATTCGCGCGCGCGTTTCTCACCAATCACACGTGGCAACAACACGGCGGCGACGGGCGGAAACACGCCGAGCTTGATCTCCGGCTGCCCGAATCGCGAGCGATCGGACGCGATCACGATATCGCATGCAGCGACGAGTTCACAGCCGCCACCGAGAGCCGCGCCATCGACGAGCGCAATAGTCGGCTTCGCTAACTGTTCGAGGAGACGAAAGATCGAGTGAAACGCGTCGAGCATCTGGAAGATCGTTTCCTGCGCGTGCTCCTCGACCGACACGCCCGCACTGAACGCGCGGCAAGTCTTGTCAGCGTCGAAGACGATCGCCACGAGCTCGCGATGCGGGCACTCCGCGAGCGCGGTCGTGATCTCACGCATCATCGCGATGTTGAGCACGTTCAGCGGCGGCCGTGCGAACGTGACCCGCGCGACGCGATCGTCAATCCTGAAATGGATGTGTTCAGACATTAGACCAGGATGACAGGATTTTCAGAATTAACAGGATTCATCTTGCAATCCTGCAAATCTTGTAAATCCTGTCCAACAAACTACCTCAACCAACTAGCGTAGATCTGTTTCTGCACAGCCATGGCCGTCGCAACAGGCACGATCCGATAAGTCATCTCACGCTTATCACTCAACCGGATCAGCAACGAGCTCAAGTCATCAAACCTGAAGATCGTCAAATTCACCACGTCGCCCGGTTTCTTCTCCGCCATCCGCGCGTTGAAGAACTCCTTCGTCGCTCGCATGTTATCCATCGCCACGATCTGGTCGCCCGCATTCAAACCCTGCTCGTACGCCGGTGAGCCTGCATAAACACGCTTCACCATCAACCGGCCCTCGTCGTTCTCGACATCCGCCCCGAAATACACTTTCGCATCCGGCGCCGCACTCGTCTCGAGCTTCAGCCCCGCAGCATCCAGCGCCGCGTTGTAATCAAGCTCCTGTACCCCCCGCACATACTTACTGAAAAACTCCTCGAGACTCGAACCAGCCATCAGCTCCACCGCCTTCTGAAAATCCGCTGGCCCATAGTTGCGGTCCTTCTTGAAAAACTCCGCATAAAGATACCGCATCACGTCGTCCAGCGACTTCGCGCCGGCACTTCGCTTCCGTATCTCGAGATCGAGCAGCAACCCGAGCAACGCGCCCTTGTCGTAATAGGAAACCTGCGAGTTTACCGAGTTCTCATCCTGCCGGTAATACTTCACCCACGCATCGAAGCTCGACTCCTCCGCGCTCTGCACGAGCCGCCCCGGCGTGTTCTGCATGTTTTGTATCGCGCGCGCTACCGCACTCAGATACTCACTCTCGCTGATCAATCCCGCACGACGCAAAGCCAAGTCTGAATAGTAATCAGTGATGCCTTCAGCGACCCACAAAACCTTCGTGTAGTTTTCCTTCGTGTAATCAAACGGCCCGAGCGCATCGGGTCGAATTCGCTTCACGTTCCAGAGATGAAAAAACTCATGCGACACGAGACCGAGAAAGCCGCGATAGTCGCGCTCAGGCGTGTCGGTGGTATTCGGCGCAGCAGACGTCGCGCGATTGCCGCTGCGAATCTGGAAACCGAAGCGCGGATAACCGAGTGCGGTCGAATTCAGGTGTTCGAGTCCGCCACCGGCGTTTTGTCGCAGATGCAGAATGAACGTGTAGTCGCGATACGGAATCTCGCCGCCCATTATCTCGACTTCGGTTTCGACGATCTTCTGCACGTCGCGTCGCATGCGCTCCGGATCGTAGTTCCCTGCGCCGTCGATCACGATGCGATGCGGGACACCTTTGACGTTGAAGACAAGCGTCTTGAAGTTGCTGGCTTCGAAAGGCGAGTCGTAAAGGACGTCGAAATTCTCGGCGCGGAAAGTGTTCTTCTGTCCTGCGACTGCCGGCAGTCCAGTCGCGACTTTCCAAACATCAGGCGCGAGCACATGCACAGTGGAAGGCGACTTCAAAAAACCGTCGAGATACATCAACAGGTTGGCGTTGTTCCAGAAGGCGTGTTCCGAGTTTAGCTCGCTCGTCCGCACCGAAAGCTCGTTCGCATAGACGAGATACGTCGCATACCACTCGCTCGCGCCGTTCGTCGCGATGCGCCACGTGTTCTTGTTTATCTTTTCCCATTTCAGCGACTGGTCGGTGGCGTCGCGGGCGGCGAAGTCCTGCACGTTCCGCTCGAATTCGCGGACCAGGTAAGAACCGGGCGTCCAGACGGGCATCACCAGCAGCTCTTCCTGCGGACCGTTCGCGGGGTGCTTGATCGCGACGGTGACACTAAACAGGTGTGTATGTGGCTTCTGCATCGCCACTATGAACGAAATTTCAACGGGCGCCTGAGCCGCGGCCAAAATCGGAATCAAGAGTAGCAACGCGGCGGCGCACAGTACGGGGCTCTTATGCATGAATGTTGTTTATCTTGTTAATCTTGTAATCCTGTCGACGGATGTTACTATCTCCGCGCTCGGATAATCCACATCAAAGACGAGATCGAAATGTTTCGACGAATCATCGCCACGTCTCCGTCCTGGTTTACAGTGCCGATCCGTTTGGGATTGGCGGCTGTAATGATCGCGCACGGCTCGCAGAAAGTTCTGGGCAGCTTCAACGGCCCGGGCTTCAAAACATACGTCGCCGGCAACACGCCAATCGGATTCATGCGACCGACATGGCTGTGGCTTGCCGCTGCAGCGTTTTCTGAATTCGGGGGCGGGATACTTGTCGGTCTCGGTTTCCTGACACGCGTGGGCGCGTTCTTCATCGCGTGTGTGATGGTGACGGCAATCGCAGGAGTGCACTGGCCCGGCGGCTTCTTCGCGGCGAACCGTGGTTATGAGTATCCGTTGACTCTGCTGGCGATGGCGATAGCCCTCCTGATATCCGGCGGCGGTCAGGCTTCAATCGATCGAGCCCTAAGTGGAGGACGCCCCGGCGGGCGTCCGGGACGCAGATAAATCCGCGTAAACATGAAGCGCTCACCGCTCATCGTCATCTTTACAACCGTCTTCATCGATCTCGTGGGCTTCGGCATCGTGATCCCGGTGTTGCCGTTCTACGCCGAGGGCACCGCGTTCAACGCAACACCGCGCACGGTCGGCCTGCTCTTCGCGTCCTATTCCGTAATGCAACTGATCTTCTCCCCGATACTCGGCGGCTTGTCTGACAAGTACGGTCGCAGGCCGGTGTTGTTGCTCTCGATCATCGGCACGGGCATCGGATTCCTCATACTCGGACTCGCAAAAACGCTCGCGATGCTGTTCTTTGGTCGAATCCTCGACGGCATTACCGGGGGAAACATCTCGACTGCGCAGGCTTACATCGCCGACGTCACGACTGAAGAGAACCGCGCGAAAGGCATGGGGTTGATCGGCGCGGCGTTTGGGCTCGGCTTCATTTTGGGACCAGCGATCGGCGGCATCCTGAGCGGCTGGGGAATACACGTGCCGTTTATCTTTGCGGCGGTGCTGTGCTTCGCGAATGCGATGCTGCTGTATTTCACGCTGCCTGAGACAGTCACGGCGGATCATCCCGCGAAGAACCTTGCGGGTGGTCGCAGTCTCCGGCAAGTCGTACGCGCACTGAAGCAACCGAAGCTCGCGTTTGTCTTAGTGATCTATTTTCTGTTCATCGTCGCGTTCTCGATCATGACGACGTCGTTCTCGCTGTACACGATGTTTCGCTTCGGATACGACGCGCAACACACCGGATATCTTTTCGCTTATGTTGGATTGATCGCAGTCATCATTCAGGGCGGATTGATTGGACGACTCGTAAAACGTTTTGGTGAGCTGCCGCTCGTGATCTTTGGCGCGCTGTGTTTTGCGATCAGTTTGTTTGCAGTGCCGTTTGTTGGACCGGCGGCCGGTGGGTTGGCGGGGTTGTTGATTGGGGGCGGTGTGTTTTCGATGGGCAATTCGTTAGCAACACCGGCGCTGACGAGTCTGGCGTCGAAGAGTGTTGGAGCGGCGCAGCAAGGCGTTGTTTTAGGAGTTACGCAATCAACAGCCAGTCTGGCTCGGGCCGTCGGGCCGACGCTCGCGGCTGTCTTGATCAGCAGCTCGATCGCGCATCTCGGCCGGGATGGCTTACTACACTACATGAGCGACCGCTCGCTCTTCGTGACCTTCTGGACCGGCGCCGCCATCATGCTGCTCGCAACCCTCCTCGCGACTTACTACAGCAAAATCAGAGTGGCGTAAGAAGATCTTTCACGCAAAGATCTATTTCGCGAACTGCCCAACCGGGCCTTCCGGGTTAATGAGGTCTTTCAGAGAAGAGTAAGGTACCAAAACGTACTGCGGGCCGGCGGCATACGGTCCAACTTGATACGCATCGAAGCTAATCCCCAAACCCTTTTTCGTGATCGTCCAGCTCCGGTAATTCTTCGCGTTCGGGGCGGCGCCGTTCTGAATCTCCTCGTCGAGCAGTCCTTTGTCTTTCCCTTGCTTCTTCAGATCCGCGATGCAGTAGTTCGCAATTTCCTGCAAATACTTTGCACCCGGTTTGAATAGATCCGCGAGCTTCAATGGCTTCCCATTCTTGAGATCGTAGTTGACCGCGTCGCTAACCGTGTTCGGATGCGCTGCGCCCTGGTAATAACTCCCGATGCTGAACCCGACACTAATCAGATCATCCTGCGCGAGCGCCACGTCGTAACTGACATTCAGATCGCTGCCCATCGATCCTTCCGGCCGCGGCTCTTCGCCTTCCTCGGGCGCCATCGCCTTCTTGAACCCCGCCACCTCCTTCAGCACCGGCGCGCGCACCACCGAATTGAACTTCTCGAAATTCGGATTGCTGCCGCCGGTGAGCTGCGGGTAGCGCGCGTCGATCTCATACACCAGCTTCTTGTTGCTTTCCTTGATCTGTTTCGCCACCAGATCGACGTCGCCCGTGAAAGTGATCGGCTCTTCATGAACCGAGAACGCAGTCTTCTTGTCGCTGTCTTTTTCACCCGGCGGCTTGGACCAGTTACCCGCCAGCGTGATGAGACCGTCGCTCGCATCGACAGCCCATAACCCCTTGAACAGGCCCGTCTGCTTGCCGCTCTTGTCAAACTCTTCGAGCGTAAGGTTTCCGTCTTTATCGACGTTGCCGCGCAGATCAATGCGCGTGCCGACCTTCTCGTAGAAATAACTACCGGCAAGCTGATCGCCCGTGCGTACAAGTTTCATCTGCAAGTCGAGCGAGGAACCGATCGAGCCTTTGAAGTGTTTTGTTTGCGCGACCGGTGTTGCGCCGCCCTGCGAGGGATCGAGCTGCGGAGATGCACTCGTTTGAGCGGGTGGCGGCGCGCTCGCCGCTGGTGGTGTTGCTGCCTTCCTACAACCAACCGAAACAACCAAACAAAAAATTAGTATGCTTATCTTCATCCGCGTTCATTCGCGTTCATCCGCGGCAATATTTCCTTCCGAACATCCGCAAACGTCAGCTCACACAGTTTTCCACCACTAAACAGCAGATCATTAGTGACATCCAACAGGGCGAACGGCGGTTTCGGAAAATCGTCGAGCTCTTCATCAGTTTCGAAGCTGGTTTCGGCGAGGACGAGACCAAACAGATCGCCGAGAAACATGTCGACGGAAAACTTCCGGCCGTCAAACTCGAACGGGTAACGGTTCTTGCGAATCTCGTTCGTGTCAAAGACTGATAAGACTTCCGCTTCGAGCGCGTTGAGATATGTGTTGGTAATAATTGTGCGCGAAAGGTCGTCCGGATCGGGCGCGAATTTCTGCGTGAACTTGACGGTCCACTTATTCGTCCTTGGCTCACGCACTTTACGAATGCGCAGGCGCGTGCCGGTGATGTAGTTGTCAGTAATCTGCAGATGCGGATCCGCGCGCGTGAGTCCATCAGGCAAATCACGCAACAAATATCGTCTCTCACGCTCGACACGCGCGTACTTGCTCTCAGGAACAATCGTATTCTGCTCGGTTAGTTTTGCAACACCCATATATATGACAAAAAGCTACTACAAACCTTAGCAAAAAAGAAATTAAGAACAATTAAGAACCAGGACAGAGAACAAGTCAGGAAGAGGGGCTTGCCCCCGCTCGTCCTATCCAAGCAACGGCGGGGACAGCCCCTCTTCCTGACTTGTTCTATGTCCGAAAAGTCTGATTTCTCTGTGCAACCTCTGTGTCCTCTGTGTCTCTGTGGTTGTTTGTCCTAAGCAATCTTCAACCACAGAGACACAGAGAACACAGAGAACAGCACAGAGAAGAGCATGTGTGACGACTCTTCGGGCAAAGCCCGTCTTACTTCTAGATCTTGCCGGCCTTCATATCGGCGAGTCGCTTCTCGAAATTCGCCGTATTGACTTTGTCGGCCTTGCCTTTCTGCACTGCCTGTTCGCCCAACGCAATCGCCTCTTCCTTCTTCCCGGCCTTGTACAGCGCGTTCGCCTTGGCGACTAAATTCTGGAACGTCTCCTTCACCTTGATCGACTGGTCCACCCACGCCATGCCCTGCGCATCGTCCGCGGTGTCCTTGTTATTGAGGAGATAGTTCCCGGCCTGCAACGGCGTACGCCAATCATCAGGCTTCGCATTGCCGACAGTATTCTTCAAATGCGAAAGCGTGGTCGCGGCCACGTCCGCCACCTTCACTGTGAACGGCACGCTGATCTTCTCCCAGCGAATGTTGACCTGCGCTGAGTCGTCAGTAACCGGATCGAAAGAGTACGTGAGCCACTCCTCACTATCGTTAACCCACTGCGGTTTCACTTTCACACGCAGCGTGTCTTTCGCCGGATCGTAGTCGAAGCTGCCCCATTGGTTCGCGGTGCCGTTGAAAACGATGGTCCACTCGTCTTTGGTCGGAATCGTGTGCAGGCTGTAACTTCCGGCGGCGAGCTTCTGCCCGTTGATCAAAACGTCGTCAGTCACGACAAACTGCGTCGCTTCATTCGCGCCCGTGCGCCAGACGTGGCCATACGGCACGATCACAGCGTCTTTAGGACGCTCGTTCTGATTGTCGAGTGTCGCCTCACCAGTGACCTTCGCTTGCTCGGGCAGCGGGTCACCCCAGATCTTTCTTCCTTTCACGCCAGGACGACTGTAAGTGATCGTGATATCGGTGACGCCAACTCTTTGCATCACACTTGCTTTCTGGCTCGGTCGCGGCGTTTCAACTTGCGCGAGAACCGAAATGCCAGAGCATAGAACAAACAAGACAGCAAACAGGGAAACAGAACTACGTTTCAGGGAACTCATGGTCTTTCTCCTCGTGATGGGTTTGGGAACGATGATATACCGGAATTAAAGAATTGAGAATCTCCTCTGCGTAGCCTCTGCGCTCTCTGCGCCTCCGCGGTGAACTTATCTGCAAAAACAGGTAACCGCAGAGACGCAGAGGACGCCGAGGTTACGCAGAGAAAAACTGAAATTTGACCTATAATATCTCCGCTTTCCAGCCCGCTGTCCTTTGGAGGAACATCCATGTCGCCCCGTTTCATGCTCGTTGTCGCCCTATCATTCTGCTTTTTGGTTTTTTCTACAAAAACCGGAGCGCAAAACGGACACGGAGGCCAAACGCGTCTCCTGCGCACGCCGACCGTCAGCGCCACTCAGATCGGTTTCGCTTACGCAAACAACATCTGGGTCGTGCCGCGCGCGGGCGGCGGGGCGAAACGTCTGACGAGTTTTCAGGGACAAACTGCGAACCCACACTTCTCACCTGACGGAAGATGGATCGCGTTCAGCGGCGAGTATGCAGGCAACTTCGACGTCTACATCGTTTCCTCCGACGGCGGCGAGCCGAAGCGACTGACGTGGCATCCGGGCGCTGACCTCGTCGAAGGCTGGACGCCGGACGGCAAGTCGATTCTCTTCTCCTCGAATCGCGGAAGCTGGGCGCCGAGCGGCGCGCCGCGTTTCTATACAGTTCCTGCGGAAGGCGGCGTTGAAGAGCCGATGTCGCTGCCTCGCGCGTACCAAGGCAAGATGTCCGAGGACGGCACACGCATCGCCTATCGCATGAACAACTCGTGGGACGAAGAGCGTCGCAATTATCGCGGCGGTCAAAACCGTCCGATCTGGATCGTCGATCTCAAAACTTACGATCTCGTTTCGCCGCCGTGGACTGATTCGAAAGACGTGAATCCGGTGTGGGTTGACGATTCAGTTTTCTTCATCTCCGACCGAGATGGCGTCGCGAATGTTTGGGAGTATCAAACGAAGACGAAGAAGCTGGCGCAGATCACGAAGTTTACTGACTTCGACGTGAAGTCGATGGACTCGGGCGCAGGCACAGTCGTGTTCGAACAGGCAGGTTACGTACACGAGCTCGATCCGAAGAGCGGCAAGGAGAAGATCGTGGGCATCGTCGCGGCGGGCGACTTTCCGTGGATGATGCCGAACTGGGAAGACGTGTCGAATCGCCTGACGAACATGGCGGTGTCGCCCACCGGCAAGCGCGTGGTGGTTGAATCGCGCGGCGAGATCTTCACGATACCGGCAGACAAAGGCGACGTGCGCAACCTGACGAACTCGAGTAGCTCGGCGGAGCGCGATCCGGCGTGGTCGCCTGACGGCAAGTTTGTTTCTTACTTCAGCGACAAGTCGGGCGAATACAAACTCGTGATCGAAGCGCAGGACGGGCTCACGCCGCCGCGCGAGATCGCGCTCGCGAAGCCGACACACTACTACACGCCGTCATGGTCGCCCGATTCGAAGAAGCTTCTGTTCACTGACACGAATTTGAAAGTGTGGGTGCTGGATGTTGCGAGCGAGCAGGCGAAGATCGTGGGCGAGGATCCGTGGATGGTGCCGCAACGCACGTTGAATCCGGTGTGGAGTCCCGATTCGAAGTGGGTCGCATATGCAAGTCGTTTGCGTTCGCTGTATCACGCGATCTTCATCAGCAACGTTGAGACTGGCGAGACGAAGCAGATCACTGACGGGCTTGCGGACGCTGTTTGGCCTGCGTGGGATGCGAGTGGGAAGTATCTATGGTTTCTCGCGTCGACAGATTTTGGCTTGCGTTCGCAGTGGCTCGATATGACTTCGTACGATCACAATCCGACGTTTGGGTTGTATTTCGCGGTGTTGAAAAAGGCTGACGCGAGTCCGTTGTTGCCGGAGAGTGATGAGGATCGTGGTGTTGGGACGGGCACGCGCAGACTGCAGCCCGGTGCGTGCGCCGGTGAAGGCGGTGAAGGTGGCGGCGGTGGTGAAGGCGGTGGCCCTGGCGGTGGAGGCCAACGCGGTCCGCGTGCGCCTGTTGCGGTGCAGGTAGATTTTGATGGCCTCGTGCAACGGATCGTCGCGGTGCCGGGTGTGCCGGAGCGCCAGTATTCAGATCTTCAGGCCGGCGTTGATGGTCAGGTGTTTTATCTCGAGGCAGGTCGAGCCGCCGCGGGACCAGGCGCCGCGGGCAATGACTTGCAGCGCTATCGTCTCTGCGATCGTCGTGCGTCGACATTCGTCAGCAACGTCACTGCTTACGAGATCAGCGCGGATCGTCGCAAGCTCGTCTATCGCGCGGCTGCTGGTGGTGGCGGTCAGGGCGGTGGCCCAGGCGGCGGAGGGGGTGCGAATGCGCCTGCGCCGCAGTTGTTCCTCGTCGATGCCGATCGAACGCCGCCGCAGGCGGGCGCAGGGCGTTTGAACTACTCGTTGCGCATGTACCTCGATCCGAAGGAAGAGTTCAAACAGATCTTCAACGAAGGTTGGCGTAACCAGCGCGACTATCTCTACGTGCCGAACATGCACGGCGCTGACTGGCCGAAGATGCGCGAGATGTACGGGCAGTTGCTGCCTTACGTGCGACATCGCGCGGACCTGAATTACCTGATGGACATGATGGGCGCGGAGATCGCGATCGGGCACTCGTACGTGCGTGGTGGCGACATGCCGACCGTGCCGCAGCCTGTCGCGGGCCTGCTCGGCGCTGACTTCACGATCGAGAACGGTCGTTACAAAGTCACGCGTATCTATGACAACGAAAGCTGGAATCCCGATCTGCGCTCACCACTCGCAACGCCCGGCGCAAACGTCAACACCGGTGATTACATTCTCGCCATCAACGGCATCGAGCTGATCGCACCCGACAACATTTATCGCTTGCTCGATGGCACCGCGAATCGCCAAACCACGCTAACTGTGAACACTACGCCGTCGATGCAGGGCGCTCGCACGGTTACAGTCATACCGATTGCGAACGAGCAGGCGCTACGCACGCGCGCGTGGGTCGAGTCGAATCGCCGTCTGGTTGAGAAGCTTTCCGATGGGCAGCTCGCTTACGTCTACCTGCCGAACACCGGACAGCCGGGCTACACGAGTTTCAATCGTTACTACTTCTCGCAACAGGACAAGAAGGGCGTCGTCGTTGACGAGCGCTTCAACGGCGGCGGCTCTGCGGCAGATTACATAATCGAGGTGCTCGCGCGCGACTTTGACGGTTACTTCAATAACGTCGCGGGTGAGCGTTATCCGTTTACGAGTCCTTCGGCGGGCATCTGGGGACCGAAGGTGATGATCATCAACGAAATGGCCGGGTCGGGTGGCGACTTGATGCCTTACATGTTCAAGCGCCGCAAGATCGGACCACTGATCGGCAAACGCACGTGGGGCGGACTTGTTCACACCGCCGACACGCCGCCGTTCATCGATGGTGGCTCGATGATCGCGCCGCGCGGTGGCTTCTTCGCGCGCGACGGCAGGTGGGCGGTCGAGAACGAAGGCGTCGGACCGGATATCGATATCGAGAACTGGCCCAAGGACGTCGTCGCCGGTCGCGATCCACAACTCGAACGCGCAGTGCAGGAAGCGATGCGACTACTCAAGGAGCATCCCGTGGAACGCATGCCGAAGGAACCAGCGCCACCAACATGGGGTAAGCGCCCGTAACTTGAAAAGTGAGGGGAAGCAATGAAGTTTAGTGCAATCTTTTTACTCGTCGCGCTCTGTGTGGTGGTCAAGGGGCAGGAACCCGAGGTCATTCGTACCAAGACCGAGCTGGTCCAGACCGCGATCACCGTGCTCGACAAGAAGGGCCACTTCGTCGAAGGACTTCAGCGCGACCAGTTTCAGTTGATAGTCGATGGCAAGCCGCGGCCAGTGGCGTTCTTCGAGCGCGTCGCGGCTGGTAGTCCGCGTGAAAGTGAAATCGCGAATCTCGGAAATACAAACACAAACGCTACGACAACCACTGCCGCACCACGAATCCCAGGCCGCACAATCGTCTTCTTCATCGACGATCTACACCTCTCACCCGACAGCATGAACCGCACGAGAATGATGCTCGAACATTTTCTCGATCGCGAAATGAGCTCGAAAGACAACGTCGCGATTCTCACCGCGAGCGGACAAGTCGGATTTCTCGAACAGTTCACCAACAACCGCGCCGTGCTCGACGCCGCGATGTCCCGCCTCATTCCGCGGATGTACGACGCAAACGGTTTCAGCGCCGGCAACTCAACAAAAATGACGGAGTACATGGCATTCACGATCGACACGTCCAAGACCGATCGTAAGGTCATGGATTTTTACATCGAAGAGTGCATGAAGGGGGCAAATAACTTCAGAACGGCACAGCAAGTCAAAGCGCTCATTCGCGCCTCGTGTGAAACAGAAGTTAAGAGCAGCGCCCGTGCCGTGCTGTTGCAAGCGGCGCAGATCACGCAGAACACTTACAACTCACTCGAGTCAGCCATGCGCTCGCTCTCGCGCGCGCCGGGTCGCAAGCTCGCCTTCTTCGTCTCCGATGGTTTTCTGCTCGACGCTGGTCCACGCGCTGCGAATGTGCGCGACAAGCTCGATCACGTCATCGACGCCGCGCAACGCGCCGGTGTGGTTGTTTACACGATCCACGCGGCCGGACTCGTCAACAGTGATTTCCTCGATCCCGGAAACAAGCGTCCGATGGATGTACAAGGCCGGCTCGATATAGCGTCTACGGGCGAGCTCGCTGCTAACCAGGACGCACTCAGCGCGATCGCGAGCGACACCGGCGGCCGTGCGCTTCGCGGTATGAACTTCTTCGACAAATGGGTGTCGACCGTGCTCGATGAGACTTCGAACTATTACGTCGTGGCGTGGCGACCTGAGAACGAGGAAGAGAAACTGCCGAAGTTTCGAAACGTGAAGATCACGGTTGTAGGACAACCGGAGCTGACGGTGCGTGCGCCGAAAGGTTATGTCGCCGGTCCCCAACCGGCCGCTCCAACAACCGTTAAGAACGACAAACCCAAAACGCCGGATACCGAGCTACGTGACGCGCTCGGTGATTTTTATCCCACGACTGGGTTGCCGACGCTCTTGTCGCTCACTTACCTAAACACACCCGCGAACGGTCTAGTCGTGACCTCCGCAATCGAGATCTCTGGCACGGGCGCGCAGGGTACGACGATCAAACTCGCGGGCGTTGTGCTGAACGACAAAGGCAAGATCGCATCGAGCTTCAAGAACCAGCTCAACATCGATGCGCCGAAGAGCGGCGGCTCAGACTCGATCTTCTACAATCATCACACGCCACTCGCGCCCGGCATCTACCAGTTTCGTGTGGCGGCGCGTGATGAAAAAACGGGACGTGTCGGCAGCGCGATTCAGTGGATCGTGATTCCCGATCTGACGAAGAGCCAGCTAACGTTGAGCAGCGTGTTGCTTGGCGGGCAAGTGCTCGAAGACAAGAGCACTCCGCACGTGCAGTTGAGCGTGGATCATACATTCCCACGCATGTCGCAGATTGGTTACTGGGTGTTTGTTTACAACGCGAAGCGCGATGCGAGTGGAAAGCCGCAGATCACCGTGCAGACACAGGTGCTGCGTGACGGTCATGTTGTCTTGAGCTCGCAAAAGAAAGTTAGCAACACCGGTCCGGATTTAGAGCGGATACCATTTGGTGAAGAACTGACGCTGAACACACTCGCTCCTGGGAAATACGATCTCAAAGTAACCGTAACCGATGGCATTGCCGGCACAAGCGCGAGTCAATTGGCTGACTTTGTGGTCAGGTAGTTGTAGACAAGATTACAAGATTGAACAAGATTTACATGTTAATCCTGAAAAATCTTGTAAATCCTGAGCCTCTTGCAAAACTCCTTGGTGGAGTAGCTTTTTGAAAAAAGAAAGACATGGCGATGAACTGCTGACTGTTAAGATAACGTTGCCAAACGACCAAAACAGGCAGAGGAGATCACCATGTCCTTCTTGGCAGGCACGCTATCACAGTTCTGGCTGACCATACAAGGAACACTGTTTCCCTGGTT
>DASYFE010000129.1:0-24138 GCA_036498585.1 Pyrinomonadaceae bacterium
TTACTCATATCGGTGTCGATCGTCGTCGGCATCACCGTGATCACACGAACGTTGTGCTCAGACAAGTACGCTCGCAACGCCTGGCCCAACGACAACAACGCTGCCTTCGTCGCACAGTAAGTCCCAACAATCGGCAGATTAACCTTAGCAAACGCCGTCGCCACGTTGACGATCATTCCCTCACGCCGCGCGATCATCCCCGGCGCGACTGCCCGCGTCACACGCAACACGCCGAAATAGTTCACCGCTATTTCTTCCTGCGCCGCCGCGAAGTCCATCGTCAACGGATTACCGTAACCCGCAACCCCGGCGTTGTTGATCAGAATGTCGATGGCGCCAAGATTCGCCAGCGTCTCAACATCCCTATCACTCGTCACATCCAGCCGCACGGGCGTCACACGCTCTGACTTTAGAGCTTCCCGATCTTCACGTTTGCGCACTCCCGCAATTACTTCGCTCGCGCCCGCATCAACAAACGCCGTGAGGAGCGCGCGCCCAAGCCCGCGACTCGCCCCTGTAATCAGCGCTCGTTTGCCTTCAATCTGCATTTGCGCCAAGTTTCGCAGCTTCACCGCCGCGCTGCATGCGAGCGAGTTGATACAAACCCGCTCCAATAACTCCCCACACAACGATCAATTCAATGCTCGTCAACGACTGTCCACTGATCCGCTGCGAGAGCGTCTGCGTGCTCAACACCGTGGCGTCCTGTCGCAACTGGATCACGATCATCAGCCCCATCGACAACAGCGAGACGATCGCGGCCGCCTGCTGCAAACGGTGCGACAGGCTGATCTTGATCTCACTCGAAAGGGACGGGTTCAGTCGAGGGAGGAGCAAAAATACTAAGCTATGAATGAAATAAAGCACGACGAGGGCAAAAACTGCAACGTTCAACGCCAGTGAAAGCTGTCCGCTGATGAGCAAAATCGCGCAGCAGATGAGCGTCAGCGTCAGCGCCCGTATCGGCGTCGCCGTGGCTTTGTTGATGAAACCGAGCCAGCGCGGCGCGAGACCGTCTTCGACAAACATAATTGCGAGTCGTGATGGAACGAAGATCGTGCCGTTGAGCGCAGTCATGATCGCGGCGATCGCGCCGATCGTGACAAACATCGCTGCGCCGGCTGGAAGATAGATGGACGCGACTTCAGCCATCGGCGCACTGCTCGCTTGCAATCGTCCGCCAGGCAGCGCGCCAAACGAAACGATCGAAGTGAATACATAGATCAGCGCTGTGATCGTGATTCCTTTCAAAAGGATCTTCGGCAAGCGGCGCGTGCTGTCTTTCACTTCACCTGCGGTTTGCGCGATCGATTCGAAGCCGGCGTAAGCAAAGAAGAGCGGTAAGAGACTCGCACCAAAACCACCCACGCCGTGTGTGAAAAACGGAACGTAGTTTTCACTGCGAAGTACGAATAATCCGGGCACGATCAGGACGAGCAGCGCGAGACACTTCAGTGCCGACATGACTACTTGAAATCTACCGAACCAGCGAATGCCGACCACGTGAATCAAATAAAAGATGAGGAGAGCGGTGAGCGCGAGGGGTAGTCGATATGTTCCCGCATCGATGCGATTGCCGCTAAGGGCGATGATGTAACCCGCCATCGCGTTCGCGAGATACGCGCCCGCACCGATGTAAGAAATGATCTTGAGCCAAGCGCCGACGTATGCGAGACGAAAACCTCCCACGGTTCGCGAGATATGCAGATACTCGCCGCCCGGTTCGCGGCCGAGTGGTGTTGATAGATAAGCGGCGTAAGGGATGGACGTGGCCAGAATCGCAGGGGTGAGGGCTAGATAGCCCAGAATCACGCTTGGGCCAGTCAGCGCCCACGCCTGACTCGTGACCTGGAAGATGCCCGCGCCAATCAGTATGCCAATCACGGTGGCATACGATTCAAGTGTTCCTAAGTCGCGACGCAGTTTCATGATGGAGGTATTTTAAATCCGCGGATTCAACACTTTCTCCGCGCTCTCAACGCCTACTACCGGAAGCCTTGTTGAATCGATCAACCCGAGCTGCGCGAGCACGGACGCCTGGTCCCAATAGATGTGCTCGTGCGCGAGCTTGCCATCGCGGAAGTGAACGATGACGACGAGCGCCACCTTCACGTGTTTGCCCGTCGGCTCAATGCCCGGCAACATCCAATCCATCTTGATCGAGTGCGTAAACTCGAACACCATCTCATCAACAACGCGATCGACGCCGATCGTCCGCGACACGGGCGTCATCGCTGTGTCAGGCGGCATTTGCGGGATGAAACGTGTCGAATAGAACTCGCGCAGCTCTTCATGCCCGACTCCGCCCGTCATCACCGGAACGTGATTGACATAAGCATCGACAACCATCGTTTCGATCGTGTCGTCAGTATTGCGCGTTGCGAATTCGTATTTCACGTGATCGTCCCAACGCTGCGAGAGCGTCTGTTGGGCTGAAGCGCAACCTGCGCCTGCTAGATGTGTGACAAAAAATTCGAGCGTACGGAGGTTAGCAAGCTCTGCCGCTGCAGCGTCGTAATGCTCACCACCCGTTCGCGCGAAAGCATGGTCCGCGTCAGGGTAATCGTGAATCGTAGCTTTCGTATCGAGCGCCGCATGAATCTGCGTCTGCGCTTCCGGCGGGCAAAACTTGTCGAGCCCCGCAATGTGCAGCATCAGCGGGCTGTTCAGGTTCTTCGCTTCATCCAGACTCTTCTCGATACTGACGCCGTAATAACCAACCGCACAATCAGGCTTGTAGCGCACTGACAACAAGTACGCGAGATTTCCGCCCATGCAAAAACCGACAGCGCCAACGCGTCCGCTGCACGCCGGGTGCTTTCGCAGCAATTCGAGCGTCGCGGCAGAGTCTTCAACCGCCTTCGCCTCATCGATCTGTTGATAAACCTCAATGGCGCGCTTCCAATCGTCGCCTTTGTCGGTGAGCTCGATGTTAGGCTGGATGCGCCAGAACAGATCCGGCACGAGCGCGACAAAACCGTGCGCCGCATACCAGTCAGCCACGTCGCGCAGGTACTGATTGATCCCAAAGATCTCCTGGAGCACGACGATGCCTGGTCCATACCCACTCGCAGGCAGCGCCAGATACCCGTCAAACTCCCCACCATCGAAACTTTTAAATTTGATCATAGGTGCCCACAGATTACACAGATTGCACAGAAGCAGACAAGAACCTGTCTAGTCTGGGCTTTGCACAAAAAGTCTCGAAGCGCGCTCTTCTCTGTGCAACCTCAGTGTCCTCTGTGTCTCTGTGGTTGATGAATTCCGAGTAAAACCACACCACCGAGACACAGAGGACACTGAGGTTGCACAGAGAAATCCCCAGAACAAGGACTTTTGTGCAAAGCCTCTAGTCTGTGTAATCCGTGTCATCCGTGGCCCAGTTCTCCTGCACCCACTTCTTGCCCGCCTCGCACACGCTGAGAAAGTTGCACATGCGGCAGTGAGGCGCGGTTTTGACGGGAAAATTCGCAGGGTCGGAAGAGAAGATCGTGCGCTGCATGCCTTCATCGACGGCCTGCTCGCAACGCGCCGGTTCGAGCAGCTCGTCCGCGAGATGCACCTCGACATTCGGATCGAGAAAATGCAGCGTCACGCGAACGTTCGCGCTCGCAAGAGACGGCAACAGCTCACGAACGGCAAGCGCGTACGCCTGCATCTGTAACTGGTAATCCTCAGCCGCCGTCTTCAAAGCTTCTTCGAGCGATGGGTGACGATTGACCGGCTGCGGCGGCCCCTCATCTTCAAAATCAAATGCGAATTGTCCATCCTTCGGTGTACGAATTCGCGGCGCAGGCGGCTCGCGTGGAGTTTCCGATTTATCGTAAATGATGCGATTCGTTTTGAAGTCGATGATCTCGATCTCAGAGTCTGTGATTAAAAGCTTGTCGATGATGCCGTTGAGAACTCCGAGCCGGCGTCGCAAACGAAAGCTGAGCTCGCTCCACAAACCTTCCGCGCCCGCCGGACGCGGTGAGTAATGCTCCGCGATCTTCGGCGCCGCCTCGACGCGCTTGTAAACATCACTCGCGAGGTAATTCTTCGCGAGCGGCATCATAGCTCTGATTGCCCGGTCGTGATCGATCTCGACAAAGCGATCCGAAAGCTGCGCCTGTCGCAAGCGCAAGACCTCATCAAAACTCGCTCGCAAACATTCTTCGGTATTCTGGTCCGGCGTGTAGCGTTCGCAGAAACGATGAATCACCGAACCCTTTAAAGTGGCAGTCAGATTTGCTGGAGGCTCGGGCGCTTCGGCGTTGTTCCAGACCGCCATCTGATCGGCCGCCGGTAGTTGCAACACGCGATCGAAGTAATATTGACGCGGACAACGCTGGTAGTTGATCAACTGCGTGACACTGAAACGATGAATCGCATTGCCGCTTTGCTGACCGAACGGCTTGATAAGCGGGAACGCCTCGGCCAACGAGTCGGCCGAATGCATACTCGTCTGTAGCGGTTGTTCCGGCTGTGGCTCAAACTCGTCGGGCGGCTCGTCAGCGAGATTCATCGTGAGCTGTAACTGAACATCGTCGTCGAGATCTATAACGTCGCTCGCCTGCCTGTCATGCAGCTCCAACGATTGCCAGATCCATTTCAGCCACGAGTCGTTCTTTGAACCGAGACTTGCGACGTCTTCAGTCACGCCCGAGAAGATCAAACGATCTTCAGCACGCGTCGCCGCCACATAAAGCAGCCGCATGCTTTCAAACTGCTCGCGCCACGCGTGTCGCTGCTCGAAATTGCTGAACGTGCAACCGGCGACGAGATTGCCGCGGCCGTCCGGCACTTTCAACGTCAGCCCCTGATGACGATCGAGAAGGACCCAGTTGTCAGTCGCGACACGCGAGAGCCGTTGCAAATCAGGAATGATCACGACCGGAAATTCGAGGCCCTTCGCCTGGTGAATCGTCATCAGTCGCACCGCATCAGCGGCCTGGTCTATTTGTCCCTCACTCTCGCGACTGCCGATCGCTTCAAACTCTTCGACGTAACGGACGAAGTCGCGAATCAAATGCGTTCCCGAGCTTTCAAATCGCGCCGCCAGCGTGAACAGACGCTCGACGTTCGCGAGACGTTGCGCACCATCGTAATTCGCCGCGACCACCGTCAGGTACTCCGATTCATCAACCGCGTAACGCAACAGATCCTGAATCGGGTAATGATGGCGGCGATCGACAAGCTCGCCGATCAGCTTCGCCGCGCGATCGAGCAGCTCGTGCTCTTCCAGACTGATGAATGCGATCTCTTCGTGGTGACGCAGCGCCGTGTAAAGCGGGCGCGTCGCAGAGAATCCATGCACAGTGTCGACCTCGTCCAGCGTCGGCGCACAGCGCAAACCGAGCAATGCATTGTCCGAGAGGCCGCAAAGCGGTGAACGCAATACTGCCGCGAGCGCAATCTCGTCAGTCTTGTTATCTAAGAACCGGAGTAGTTGGATTAGGTCCGTGATTTCTTCGCGCTCATAGAACCCGCGGCCAAGCACCGTCTGATACGGAATGTTTGCGCGACGAAAGACCGACTCGTAAATCTGCACCTGCGTCATCGCGCGAAACAGGAGGGCAATGTCGCCGTACTTGAGTTTGTCTGGCCCCTGCGTGAGCGCGAGGACGCGACGCGCAAGCTGCTGCGCATCGAGCACACGCGAGTCCTGCTCGGCGCGCGGATCGTCTTCGAGCGAAGGCTTCGTTGTCACCAGCAGCTCGACGAGTGGACCCTTCAGTGAATCACTGTCGCGCAGCTCGCGTTTCGGTTCGCTCTTTTCGTGCTTCACGTAGCCGAGTTGATCGAGATTTTTATATTCGCTGGCGGGAACGTCAGCCGGAACTTGAAACAGCCGCGCGAAGATTAAGTTAAAGAACGCGATCAGCGGCGGCTGGCTGCGGAAGTTCAACTGCAAGGGCTTCTCTTCACCACGAGCTGCAAGCAGGATCGACGTCATCTCCCGAAACACGTCAACGTCAGCACCGCGAAACCCGTAGATCGACTGCTTCCGATCGCCGACGATGAAAAGGTTTGCCGGACGGCGGCCTTTCGCGAGCGCGAGACGTTCGAGCAGCACACGCTGCACGGCATTCGTGTCTTGAAACTCGTCGACGAGAAAGAAGCGATAGCGCTCAGACGTGCGCGCAACCACTTCCGGGCGTTCTAAAAGCTGGAGTACGCGGAGTTCTAGATCATCAAAGTCGAGCGCGGAGAGTTTCTGCTTCTCCTCGTTGAGTCGCTGATCGACGCGCAGCAACAAGCCAACCATCTCGAGCGCGTACTGCCGCGCGAATAGATCGAGACAAACCTGCGGCACGCGCCCCTGGAGTCCTTTTTCCCAGACGAGCGTGTCGAGCGCTTTCACGTGATCTGCCACGGGCGCGCGCGCCTGCGGGCGATGAGCGCGGAAATTCTCGACGAAACGACAGAAGTCGGCGAGCGTCTCGTGCGACGGAATCGACTTTAAGAGCTTCTGCGCTTCGGTCCATGCGGCGAGCACTTCGGCCTGGTTCGTCATCGAGGCTTTCGTCGTGCGACGAATACCGAGAAATCCAGCCATCGTGCGATCGAGCTCTTCGAGCGCGGCGACGTGATCTTCTTCGGTGGCGTGTACGCGATCAGTCGCGAGCGCGAGATCTTCGAGACCCAGTCCCTGACCGCGCGCTTGGCGATACAGTTGGGCCAATGCCGCAGCTAACCTGCTACGACCGACGCCCAAAGTCAGCCGCGAGATCTCGATGTGGCCGCTGCTGATGAACTCGGAAAGAACTTCCTCGACGATCAGCTCGAGCATCATCGCCGCGCGATGTTCGTCGAGTAACAGAAACTGCGGATCGACGCGCGCCTCGATCGGAAACTCGCGCAGCAATCGCGCGCAGAAGCCGTGAATCGTCGTGATAACAGCGCCGTCGAGCGTGCGTTTGTAGTTGAGCCAGCGGCGGCGCTCTTCCTCGTTGGCGATGCGCAGCATCTGGTTGAGCTCGCTGCGCAGGCGTTCGTGCATTTCATTCGCCGCGCGATTGGTGAAGGTGATGGCGACGATTTGATCGATCGAGAGGCTGTGCTCGCGGAGGATATGGACGTAGCGCTCGACGAGCACCGTCGTCTTGCCGGAGCCCGGTCCCGCCGTGACAGAGATGTGCTTGTCGATCTCGTACGCGGCTGCGGCCTGCTCTGGTAACAGAATCCGTTGGTTCGACATAAGTCCTGCGCAATAACAGAACCGAGCGCGGTAGCGCCGGGTCAATCTCCCAAATCACGTCTCATGGTAGGGTTGACCCGGCGCTACCGCGCTCGGTTCTGTGCTTCCTATCAATGCGATCGCGATCGTAGCGACACACGGCGCTGTAGTCACAGAAGCGACAGGTCTTCAGGCGCTCGGATGGATCGACGATGAAGCGTCCGGCGCGGATGCCGTCGAGAAATTCCCAGATGCGTGCCGTCACCTGCTCGCGGATCTTTGTCCAGTCTTCATCGGTGAACACCGAGTTCTTCGCGCGCAGGTTCAGGTAGTCCAACTGACTCGCGCGATATAGACCTTTGTTGCGTCGATCATGGCCGCCGCGAATCACATAGTAACCACCGCCTGCGATCGGCTGATCGGGGAGAATGAGTTTTTCGAGCGCTTCGAGATAGATAGGGAGTTGCAGACTGCGACCGGAAATGATGTCGCCGCGACTCGAGCCGGTCGAGAGCTTGTAGTCATAAGCGATGAGCGTGTTGTCGTCAGCAACGTCGACGCGATCGATCTGCCCGCTGATCTTGATCGTCTCTTCACCGACAAACGTTTTGCGCGTGAGCTCGAGCGGCTCTTCCTTCGAATCCGGATCTTTCGCCGCTGATCTCATGCCGCCGAACGCGACTTCGAAATACGACGGTAACACCTGCTGGCCTTCCGCCGACTCCTGCACTTCCAGCTCGTACAACAACACCTGATCCAAAAGTAGCTTGCGAATCTCGCGATCGATCTTCCAGATCTGCCGGTTGAGCGGCGGCACGATCCGCTCGTGCTCGTCAAACACAGCGTCGGCGATGTTCGCGAGCTCTTTTTGCAGCTTCCGGCGATCGAGTTTGTGCAGCGGCTCGCGGCGATGCCGCTCGAAGAAGCGACGCAGGATGTCGTGCAAAAGCTTTCCGGCGTCGATCGCCTGCAGGTCGAGCGCCGCTTCGCCACGCGGCTCGAGTCGCAACACACGCTGCGCAAAGAAACGGTAAGGACAGTTGCCGTAAACGCTCAGACCGCTGGCGCTGTGAATAAAATCTGATCCGAATTTCAGTTTGATCAAATGCAGCAGATCCGGATCGGTGATCTCGCCGTCGTACATTCCGAAGAGCAGACCGGCTCGCTCGCGCTCGATATCGATGCGACGCAACGCCGCCTCACTCAGGAAACCGTCGTTACGCGCGAGCGTCAGCAGTCGTACAATGCGCGGCTGCGGCAACAGGCTGGACTTTGCACCACGATGGCGATGTCGCTCCTGCTGGCGCACAAGACCGACTTTCATCTCGGTCGTGGTCGAGGCATCGTCGAGGTTCTTGCCGTCGTAATCGCGACGGATGATCTCGGTTTCCAGCCGGCGTGGCGCAATCGCGCGTCGCAGCTCGTCGATGTAGTAGGAAGCGACAGTTTCCGAATCGTCTCCGAGCATCAGCGGGCGCGTAAGATACAAGCGCTCAGTAGCGCGACATGCGACCTGGTAGAAGTAATGCTCTTCTTTAAGCAGCGTGTTCGGCGAGATGTCTTCGAGCGTGAGTCCGTACTCTCGTAATCGATCGCGCTCTTCGTGCGGGTAGATCCAATCGCGCGACGCGCTCAGCGGGAAACCGCCTTCGATCAAACCCGCGATGAAGACTGCACGAAAGCGCAGGCCGCGCACGTCGGTCGCTTCGAGCACGCGCAGACCATTGCGATCGGGGGCACCGAAGATTTGCGACTGCGCGCCGAGTGAGCGGCGCACTTCCTGTAAAAGCATCGCCAGCCGAACGGTTTTAGGCCCACCGGCAACGAGCTCGATACTCTTAAGCGCCGCCACGAACGCGCGGCGCAATTCTTCAAGCGCGTTGAAGTTGAGCATCACTTGCGGCAGTTGCTTCTCGTCAGTCGAATGCTTCGCGGGCTCGGCGATCTGATCGCGAAAGCCGAGACGATCGAGCAGTCGCATCAGTTCAGCGCGCAGTTGCGCCGGCTTGCCTTCGCGCGGCACGGCGTGCAGCAGCTCGGAAAATCGCTGAACCACGAGTGCAGTCCACGCGAGCGCCGCGGGATGAACGTCACGTGATGGGCGTCGCTTCTTCTCGACGCCTTTGTCTTCGAGCTTCACGATTTCCGCGTTCTCGATGTTATCGGCGATGTCCCGGTCGCGATCGTACGCGCCCGGATCGATGTTCAGTAGCTCTTTCGTTGCGGCCGCGCCGGGCAGATCCGTGTACAACTTGTGCGCGCGCGCCAGCCATGCGCTCACGCTCAACTCGCTGCCGACGTACGCAAACGCATTCTCGAGCGAGTCAGCGTCCCAAAAGCCGATGCGATAGCGGTTCTTCAGATTCAGGTTGCCGTCGAGGAGATTCGCGTGTTGCTCGTCGAACCGTGTCGACAACACGCGCATCTCCGCATCGCTGAGTCTGAAATATTCGGACTTGACCAGATCCGCGATCTCAGCAATCCGCGTCATCTGCGGATCTTCCGTCGACAAACGCTCGAGCAACGAGAACAGCTTGAGCGCGGCGCGATTCGCGGGCACGTCGCCCGCGTCGATGCGCAGTTCGAGATTGCACGGCATCGACTCTTCGAGCATGACGCGCGTGATCGTTGGTCCATACGTGGCGCGTTGACGAACGACGAGCGCGATCTCGGCAAGATCGTAATTCTCTACTAGCACGAGGCGTTTGACTTCGCGCGCGATCGTGCGTATCTCGGTGTCGCGATCGCCGCATTCGAGATATCTGATGGAATCAACAGAACCGAGCGCGGTAGCGCCGGGTTCACCTTCGTCCAGAGCGCCTTGATTGGATGGTTGACCCGGCGCTACCGCGCTCGGTTCTGTTGACGTGAGCGGGTTGAAGAGGTTCTCGCGCAGCTCGGCGAGAACGCCGCCCGTGGCCACGTAATCGCGACTGTGTACCTGGTCAAACTTCGCGATGCTTTCGAATTGTCCGATCGTCTCCTGAAACGGCGTGAAAATTTCGGGATTGCTGTCGTCGTGATTGAGATTGAGGATCGTTTGCGGCAGCAGCGGAATCAACTGTCGCAGGATCTCGCCTTGCACCGGGGTGAAATCAAAGAAGCCGTCGATGACCAGGAGCTGCACGTTCGCCAGCCACGGCGCTTTCACCCAGTGCTGATCGATCATCCCGCGCAGGATCCAGAGCGCGCGAAGCTGCTCGGCGTCTTCTTCAGTGAACAGGCTGCCGTCGAGAAGCTCGGTGTAGTTTGAATAGATGAGCGAGATCTCTTTGTCGAAGTCGAGTTGCGTAATGCCGCGCGTCGTGCCGTTTCCTTTTTCGAGATCTTTTGCGCGCGCGTTGAGGATGTCAGCGAGCTCGGCGGGTGTTCGCGCCGCGCGCTGGATCTCGCCGAGGAGTGTCGAGATGCTGTTGACGCAACCTTCGCGGGTGGCGAGTGGCGCGAATGCCTTCAGTTGATTATTAGCGAGCAGTTGCAGCAGTAGTTGTGAGATCAAACTGCGCTTCAGCGGCAGCTCGTCGCGATCGATCGGAATGCGTGGCGGAAGATTGTGACCGTTCTCGTCGACAGCCGAGTAGAGCACGCGACGTACGAGGCCGCGAAACAAGTACACCGGAAGCTCGCCCCAAACACCGCGCGTGCGTTGGCCGTCGAGCAGTTCTTGTGTGACGCGTTCGAGCAGCGGATACGACGCGGCGAGATAGATAAACGCGTCACTCTGGTTGTTGGCTAGGAATTTAGCGCAGCGCTCGATGAGTAGCGCGCGGTTGTCGTTGAGCAGCGGGCCTAACCAGATCTCGTTCACAGGATTTACATGATTTCAGGATTAACAGGATATCTTGTTAGTCCTGCAAATCTTGAAAATCTTGTCTCAAACTAACTTTTAGCTTTGGCCGTTCGGGCTTTCAGCAGGGGCATGTTTTCTTCGGGGAACAGGCCGCCATCATCTCGGGTCAGCGCTCGCGCGGATTTATCGACTGGCTCGAGTATCTCGATCTCTTCGCCGGCGATCGCGCCGCGCTCTTTGAAGCGCCGCGCCGTGACGAGCACGCGCGACTCGAGTGAGCGCACGCCTTTGTTGTAGGCGTCGAGTGCGCGGTCGAGGTTTCTGCCGATGTCGTCGAAGTGATTTGTAAACACGCGCAGTCGATCGTAAAGCGTCTTCGCCAGGTTACTCACTTCCTGCGCGTTGTCGGCCATCTGTTCCTGCCGCCAACCGTACGACACCGCTTTCAGCAATGCAATGAGCGTCGTCGGCGTCGCGATGATCACTCGTTGGCTAATACCATCTTCAATCAGTTTCGGATCGTGTTCGAGCGCCGCACTGTAAAACGTTTCGCCGGGAAGAAACAACAGGACAAACTCCGGCGTGGGCTGCAATGATTCCCAGTAAGACTTGCGACTCAGCGACTGGATGTGTGTTCTGACAAGTCGCGCGTGATCCTTCAAACGGCTAGCACGAATTTCTTCATCAGTCGTCGAGATCGATTCGTAGAACGCGTCGAACGGAACCTTCGAATCGACGACGATCGTGCGATTGCCGGGCAGACGCACGATCAAGTCAGGACGAATACGACTTTCTTCCGTTGCGACTGTTTCCTGTTCGACGAAGTCGCAGTATTGCAGCATGCCCGCGAGCTCAACCACGCGGCGCAACTGGATCTCGCCCCAGCGACCGCGAACGTGCGGCACACGTAACGCTTTGACGAGGTTTCCCGTTTCCGATTGGAGTTGCAAGTGCGATTGCGCGAGGACCTTCACCTGCTCGCGCAACTCTGAATACGCGCCGACGCGGTTCTTTTCGAGCTCGCCGATCTTGCCGTCGACTTTTTCGAGTGATTCTTTGAGCGGCTTGATCAGGTCGCCGATGGCGCTCTGGCGTCGCTCGAGCTCGCCTTTCGCGTTTTGTTGAAACGCTTCGAGGTTTTGTTTCGCGAGATCGAGAAACGACTGGTTGTTGTTGCGGAGCGCGTCGGCTGACAGCGCTTTGAATGCGTCGGCGAGCTTGGTTTCGGCGTTGTTTATGAGCGTGATCTTTTCCTGGTTGGCCTTGCGTTCCTCTTCGAGACGGGTTTGCAGTACGGCGCGCTCTGTTTCACCGTACGTGCGGCCGCGGTCAAATTCGTATTTCAGTTTTGTCCGTGTAATAAACCAAACGGAAAAAGCGCCGATACTGAGGCCAAGCGCCAGCATCGACACGGGGAAGACGATTTCCATGGGTACGCATTCTACACGGAACGAGCCACGAGGAGGCACAAAAAACACAATATATTTGACTTGAAGCGGCGAGGCTAACTAAATCTGGGCTTCTCACCTGCCGAAGCTCGCCACCATGCGCTCGTAGATCTGGCGTGTGACGCGGACGTCGTTGAGGTTGTATTCGCGGATGAGATTGAGTCGCCCTGCCTGGTAAAGATCAAAGACCTTGCTGCCTTCGACGTCCGCAGTCTTGCTCGACTCGATCCCGAGCGCCCATGCAACATCGTCGAGACTGACGTGCCGCTTCGCGCCGAGCCACCACCGATGCATCGTGTCGAAAACACCGCGCACGTTGTACTCTCCCAGGTTCACAAACGGCCGCGCCTTGATCGAATGCGCGAGGCAGCGTTGAAAGATGAACGGCAGGTCGAAACCGATGACGTTGTGTCCCACGAGCTCGTCACAATCGGGATCGAAATCTTTCATCATCGTCAGAAAATCCTGAAGCGCTTTCTTCTCGTCCTCTTCGTAACCGTACTTGTCGATACCAAACACGTGCTCGCTGTCTTCCGGACTGAGCCCGGGAAACTCCAGACCCGGAATCGAACCGACATGCAGCGCGATCGACAGCACGCGACCCGACGCAGCACTCAACGCACCGAGCGCGTAGCAACGTTCTTCCTCCGCGGCGATGTCTTCGAGGTAGCGTTGCTGTTGCTCAACGCGCATGTTGCCGAGTCGTAGCGAGCGCTCGAGCTGTGCACCGACTCGTTCGCGAAAGTCGGGCAGAGTGAGTGTTTCGATGTCCACCGTGTAAGCGCGCGGGAGTTGCGGCTCGGCTTTCTGGTGCTCGCGATACTGTTCGAGCGTGATGGGACGATACTCTGCGACGACAAACTGCGAGCGATCCTGGAATGTTTCGAGTTTGCCGGTGATGCCCCAGAGACCGGGCTTGATCTCTTTCTGAGCTTCGAGTACCTCGCCCCAGATTTTGAGCGCGATCGAGCCGGTGGCGTTGCGTGCGGAGGCGTCGCAGAAGAGACGGCCCTGCTGCGTGCGGCGCTCGCGCACAGAAGTGACGAGCACAATCAGCCAGAGATCTTCGCCGAATGGGATTTCGGGGATGGGAACGTTACCGCGCAAGCTTTTTGACCTCGGCGCCGATGCGGCCGGTGAGCATCAGTGCGATCATTTTGTAGTCGCCCATGAATGACCAGAGCGGGTATTTGAATGTGGCGGGCCGGTTCTTCTCGATCAGGAAGTGCGCCAGCCACGCGCAACCGTAGCCCGGCACAAAACCGAGGAAGAACAGCCACCATCTTCCCGTCGCAATCAAATAGATCAACAACGCAACGCCCGCTGTGGTTCCAATCAAATGCAACCAACGCGTCGCCGGCCGGCTGTGTTCGGACAAATAAAACGGCCAGAACTCAGAGAACGATCTGTATCGCTCCGCGGTGTTCATCAGTGCAAACCCATGGCTAAATTTTCTTCGACGTGCTCAACGCTGCTCATCCCGATCAGCGCCGTCGTGATTCCCGGCGTGGAGCGAACAAACTCAATCGCCTGTTGCGCTGGAATACGTCCCTGCAAGAGTGACGCACTCGTGACGACAGACACACCGAGCCGCTGCGCCTCTTCAATAACGGTCGTCGCCTCCGGCATCCTGACGTTGAACGGCAGTTGAATGAAATGAAAACCGTGGCCGGCGCCGGCAACCTCACGCGCCAGCTCAACCATGCGCGTAAGCGAATGATGCTGGCCCGAATTCGGCGTCATCCGAAATCCATTCCACGTCGCGACACCATAGTGCACCAGCTTGCCCTGCCGGCGATTCTCTTCGAGACGTTCAAACGCACGCTTCAAGCGCGCGTAAAACTCCGGCTCTGAAACGTGCGGCAACTGCGACTCAGGATTGTGAATGTAATAAACATCCACATACTCAACGCCGATGTTCTTTAACGACTGGTCCAGTTGATTTTGCAAGTACGCCGGCGTCATGCAATGACCGCCACCGACGAAGTCTTCAAACGAAGCGATACCCGGCTTCACGAAAGTCTCATTCACATACTGGGCCACATTTCGCGGCGGCGCACCGTCGAACGGCAGATAGCCGCCTTTGGTGCAGATCAAAAGGTCTTCGCGCGCGATGCCGTGCTCGTTCGCGAGTATCTTCAGCGCTTCGCCGACCGAGCGCTCGCTTCGCTGGAAACGATAATTTGCTGCCGTGTCGATAACGTTGACGCCAAGCTGCACGGCGCGAACGATTGCGCGCGTGTAGCCTATATCTGTGGCTTCATCTGCGTTACCGAGATACGTGCCGATACCGATCGATGAAAGTACGAGACCGTGTTTAGCTGGCATAGCGAGCGAATGTTAACAGGATATGTTAGCTTGTGACCACAATGTCATTACGAACGCAGTCTTCGCTTGACGTCAACGAAGACGACCTCCAGCAGATTTCATCCGAGTCGACGAAACTGGTCTTCGAGTACCTGACAACGATCTCCGAGCGCCCCGTGCGTGCCGAAAATCAAGCCGGCAAAACACTCGCAGCGATCGACAGCGAACTATCGTCCGACGGGCGATCGATCGAGCAACTGATCGGCGAGTGCCGCACGATCATGGACCTCAGCCGGCACAACGGCCATCCGCGATTCTTCGGTTACGTCGCTTCGCCGTCCACGCCGGTCGGCGCTTACGCAGATCTAATCGCCTCGGCGCTCAACTCAAACATCACGTGCTGGCGTTCGGGTTCCGCGGGCACCGAGATAGAACGATTGGTTGTGCGCTGGCTCGGCGCGCTCATCGATTACGATCGCGACGCGAAGGGACTGTTAACGAGCGGCGGCTCAATGGCAAACATGATCGCGCTGCTGATAGCGCATCGTCGCAAGTCGGGCGTCGACACCGCGCGCGTCGGACTGTGGAATTCCGGTCCACCGATGACGCTCTACGCGTCTGAAGAAGTTCACCTGTCGATCGCGAAAGCCGCGGACATTCTTGGCTTCGGACGCGATCAGGTGCGTGTGATCGCGTGTGACGAGCGACAGCGAATGCGCGTCGATGTGTTGCGTCAGAAGATCGAAGCCGATCGACGCGAAGGTTTGCGGCCGTTTTGCGTCGTCGGCAGTGCGGGAACGGTCAACACCGGCGTCGTTGATCCATTAGCCGAACTGGCCGAGGTCGCTGCCGAGTTTGATCTGTGGTTTCACGTTGACGGTGCTTATGGTGCGCCCGGTTCGTTGGACGAAGGGAAGAAACATCTGTTCGCAGGTATCGAGCGCGCTGATTCGGTTTCACTCGATCCGCACAAGTGGCTTTACGTTCCGGTCGACGCCGGCTGTCTGCTGTTTCATGACGCTGATGCTGCGCGCGCGCCGTTTAGTGCTGAAGACGCCGACTACATCAAGACGCATGGCTACGCTGATGAGGAGGCGTTTGCGTTCTGGGATTATGGTGTGGAGTTGTCGCGGCGTTTCCGGGCGCTGAAGGTTTGGATGACGTTGCAGTATTACGGCAGTCGTCGTATTGCAGGGGCGATCAGTGAAGACATCGCGCTCGCGGCGTACCTTGGCGAGCTGGTTTCGAGCGCGGATGACTTCGAGCTGCTGGCGCCGGTCGAGTTGAGTATCTGTTGTTTTCGATACGTGCCCAATAGCGGGATGAGCGATGAGGAGTTGGACCGCGTCAATGAGCGCATCATGGCATTGGTGCAGAAGGGCGGCCGCGCTTATTTGTCTAATGCGACGGTTAATGGGAAATTTGCCCTGCGCGCCTGCATCACAAACTTTCGAACGACGAAGGCCGACATCGAGGAAACCATCGCAGCCGTGCGCGAGGCAGGTGAGTTAGAACAGATGAGTTAGCGCTCTTCTCTGTGCAACCTCTGTGTCCTCTGTGTCTCTGTGGTTGACGATTGCTTAGGAAAAACAACCACAGAGACACAGAGGACACAGAGGTTGCACAGAGAAATCTGACTTTCCGGGCAAAGCCCTTCTAACTTATTCATTCTGACTGTTCTTTAATTGAAATGACCATTTCTCCAGAACAAAGAAATTACGATCATGAGCTGCGTGTAACGTGCGAGCTTGCGCGTGCGGCGGGCGCTGCGATCCTCGAGCACTACGAAGGTCCGCTTCATATCAAACAGAAAAACTACGACGACGATACGGAGCCTGTCACACAGGCCGACATGATAGCCAACGAGCTGATCGTCACCGGCTTGAAGCGCGAATTTCCCGACGACGGCATACTCGCGGAAGAATCTGTCGACACAAAACGCCGTCTCGAAAAGTCGCGCGTGTGGATGGTCGATCCACTCGATGGCACAAACGGCTTCATCGACGGCAACGGCGATTTCGCGGTCCAGATCGGCCTCGCCGAGAACGGCATGTGTGCTCTCGGTGTGGTCTATCAACCGCTGACTGGCGTGCTCTATCGCGCGGTTCGCGGCGGCGGAACATGGATCGAGCGTCCGCAGTTCGAGCCCGAACAAGCAAAAGTTTCCGAGAAGAAAAACATCTCCGAGATGCGTCTGGCTGCCAGCCGCTCTCATCGCAGCCCACGCATGAACAAAGTCGTCACGCGATTCGGGTTCAAGGAGGAAGTGCAACGTGGCTCGGTGGGAATCAAGATCGGATTGCTGGTCGAGCAACAGTGCGACGTTTACATCCACTTGTCGTCGCGCACGAAGCAGTGGGACACGTGCGCGCCTGAAGTCATCCTGACGGAGGCGGGCGGGCGCATAACCGATCTTTTCGGTTATCCTTTGAACTACAACGTTCCTGACGTTCAAAATCGCAACGGGCTGGTCGCCAGTAACGGTGTTTCTCACGATCAGATTATTGAGACGCTCGCACCCCTGCTGAACGAATTCGGCCGCAAGCGAGCTTAGTTCTTCTCTGTGAAACAGAGAAACAAGGTCCGTAGATGCGCCGCAAACCTTTTCTCACCTATTTGAGTCTCTGCGCCATACCTCTCCTTCTGCTCGCCGGACTCAATTACTGGAACGGACTTCGCAGCGTCGATTCAATCACGGGCGCGATCGTGCAGAACGATCTGAATGCCTTCAATGTCGCCGTTGATGCGGAGCTGCGAGAGCGCAAGAGCGACATCCTTCGTCTGAGCATGAACCCGGAAGTGCAGGACATCGTCTCGGATAAAGAGCGGAGGGACGTTTACCCGCAGGGAATGTTTCTGTCGTTGAAGATGATCCCGCTGCTGAAGGAGTTTGAAAGTGTCACGATATTCAATCGCGACCGCCACGCCTTCGCTTTTCGACGCGGTGACAGCGAATGGACGACGCTCGAGAACTATCACGGGGCCGAATTCACACCGCCCGATCCGCGCGTTTGGGAAACGCAGGGTAACGGCACACTCGAGAGACTCAGCGGTGATGGTAAAACCAGCGAATACTCCGCACCCATCCATGACGAGAAAGGCACGAGCACCATCGGCGCGCTCATAGGCGTGCTCAATCTCGACAGCATGTTCGCGAGCGCGGCGCGAGGGCTGGAAAGTAAGTCGAATCAACTGATGGTCATGGCGGTGGACCGATCGGGAAAGATCGTCTATCACTCGAATCGTTCACTCAAAGATCTTCAAGTCAACCAGGCATTGCCAGGGTTCAACTCGATCGCGAACGCCATGACAAACAACGACAGTGGCGTTCGTGAATTCAAATCATCAGCCGGCTCGTATCTCGCAGCTTACTCTCCACTGCCTCAATTGAAAGTTGCGGTAGCTGTTGCGCGCGATCGCTCGGCATCGCTTTCGAGCGCACATCGATGGGGAATCGCAGGATTGGTGTTGGCGCTTCTCTTCGCAGCGGGCTCCGCGCTTCTCCTCGAGCAGCACGTGCAAAGAAAATCGCGAGGCATCGCACAAGTATCGGCAGACGTATCGGCAATCGCAAAAGGCGACGTGGACCGTCGCATCCTCCTGGAATCCAGTGACGACTTTCGCAGTCTTGCTGACAGCATCAACGTCGTGACAGACCAGTTGCGCGCGCAGATCGCGCGGGAAGAAGAATCGCGGCAGTTCGAGTCGTTCATGCGCATCTCCGCGATGCTCACGCATGATCTGAAGAATGCGATTGAAGGTCTTTCGCTGACTGTCGGCAACATGGAGCGTCACTTCGACGATCCACAGTTTCGTACTGATGCTCTAAAGGGATTAACCAGCGCGACTGACAAACTCAAAGCGCTGGTGGCTCGACTATCGCGACCTTTTACCAGTCTCAGTGGTGAACACAAGCGGCCCACGAACATCGATCTCGTGCCTATCATCCGGCACGTCATGGCTATGACTGCCGAACCGTTGCGCAGTAAACACGCGATCGTTACCAGACTACCGCCAAGCCTTTACGCCCTCGCCGATCCGGCGCGTGTTGAAGAAGTGCTGGAAAACCTGGTCCTCAATGCCCTCGAAGCGATGACAGACAAGGGCGGCACGCTCACGATCGAAGCGGGCCATACCGCGAGCGGCGCGCCGATGTTCGCCGTGAGCGATACCGGACGTGGAATGAGTCAGCAGTTCATCAAGAGTCGATTGTTTCGTCCGTTCGCCACGACAAAGAAAACCGGGATCGGTCTCGGACTGTACACCTGTCGTGAAGTGATCACAGCGAGTGGCGGGTTGATCGAAGTAGACTCAGTCGAAGGCGCCGGAACCACGTTTAGAGTAGTGCTAACAACGCTCAAGACACCTGTGCCCAGCGAAAGCCACCCCAACGCTTCTGTTTGATTTGATCAAAGTAGCTCAGTTGTAGCCCGCTGGAACACCATTTCGCGTCGTGCTACCATCGAATCCACACGACAGGCGTAGCTAAGAAGGGTGCGGCAAAGCCCTCATACACGGCATATCTGTTACGCCCGTTCCTCTTGCAGTAGCGCCCAGGAATTAACGGTCAGGCATACGTGTGCGCCTTTCGCGGAAAGCGATTACGAAGAGATGACCCACCCGGATCAGCCTAAAGGTATCGTACTGGTTGTCGATGACGACGACGCAGTTCGTAGCGGTCTTTACTGGGCGCTGACCTCCGATTATCGGGTGTTGCAAGCGGCGTCTCGCGATCAGGCGGGTGCGCTAATCAACGAGAATGAAATCGACGTGGTCGTTAGCGATCTACACCTGCCTCCACACGTTGACGATATCACCGAGGGACTCGCGTTGATCGACATCGCCCGCGCACAGGATCCTCCTCAACAAGTTGTGGTGATTACCGGGAGCGATTCGAAACGCGGGGCGTTGGAGGCTGTGAGGCGTGGCGCGTACGGGTTCTTTGAGAAGCCACTCGATCCGGCGGAGTTGTTACACATCGTCAACCAGGCGGCGCGCATGCGGAAACTGGAGATCGAGAACCGACGACTGCGCGAGGAGCTATCACGGCCGCCCGGGTTCGCACATTTGATGGGAACGAGCCAGGCGCTCGAACGCGTGTTGAAGCAGGCGCGGTCAGTTGCGGCAACGAGCGCGACGGTGTTGTTGAGTGGCGAGAATGGCACGGGCAAAGAGATGCTTGCGCGTGCGATTCACCAGGAGAGTAAGCGTGCGAGTGGGCCATTTGTGGCGGTGAGTTGTGCGGCGCTGCCCGAGGCGTTAATCGAGTCGGAGCTGTTTGGACACGAGAAAGGTTCGTTTACTTCAGCGTTGCGAACTCACAAAGGCCGGTTCGAGCTTGCTGACGGTGGCACGCTTTTTCTCGACGAGATCGGCGACTTGAGCGCCACGGTGCAGGTGAAGTTGTTGCGTGTGTTGCAGGAGCGAGAGTTTGAGCGCGTCGGTGGGACGGAGACGTTGCTGGTCGATATTCGATTGATCGCCGCGACGAATCGAGATCTCGAGAAGGAAGTTGCGGCAAACCGGTTCAGGCAGGATCTGTTTTTCCGTCTGAATGTTGTGCCGCTCGTGTTGCCGCCGTTGCGTGAGCGTCCTGATGATATTCCGATCCTCGCAGCGCACTTTGCCGTGAAGGCTGCGCAGAAGTATGGGCAGCCGACGCCGGAGCTTGAACCAGGGCTGGTTGAAATCCTGCTCGAGTATCACTGGCCCGGGAACGTCCGCGAGCTGGAGAATTTGATCGAGCGGTTGGTGGTGTTGAGCAGCAGTCCGACGCTCGGGCTCGAGTTTGTGCCGGAGAAGATGTTGCGCGTGTTGCCGGGAACGACGCCGGGCGACGAGAGCACTTTGGAGGGCGCCGTCGAAGCCGTCAAGCGCCGTATGATTGTGAGCGCGCTGCAGTCTGAAGGAAACAAAGTCGCCGCCGCAAAGAAGCTCGGCATCAGCAGATCATACTTACATCGATTAATTAACGAATTCGGTCTATAACAGAACCGAGCGCGGTAGCGCCGGGTCAAATCCAGTAAGGGACGCGTTCATGAGATTGACCCGGCGCTACCGCGCTCGGTTCTGTGCACTTTGCGTAGCACCAATCGCAAACTACTATGTCTTTGTGGCGAGCCTGCAACAACGTTTACCTGAGAATGTCCCCGGCGACTTCTTCGTTGACTCCACTTGCATCGATTGCGATACGTGTAGTCAACTCGCGCCCACGATCTTTCACGATCACGGCGCCCAGTGCAGCGTCTATCACCAACCCGTAACAGACGATGAGACGCAGCTTGCGATGATGGCCCTCGTCTCGTGTCCGACCGGCTCGATCGGCGCAAGCGAGCGACACGACGCGCATCTCGGCATCGACGCGTTTCCGATGCGGCTCGAAGACAACGTTTACTTCTGCGGCTTCACCTCGGAAGACAGCTTTGGCGCCTGGAGTTATTTGATTACTCGTCCCGAAAGTGAAGGCGGCAATGTGCTGATCGACTCGCCGCGATTTGCGAGTCAGCTCGTGAAGCAGATCGAAGCGAGGGGCGGCGTGAGTCGAATGCTGCTCACGCACAAAGACGACGTTGCCGCGCACAAGTTGTTTCGCGACAGATTCAACTGCGAAAGACTGATGCATGCTGACGACGGCGCGAGTCGTCTCGGCGTCGAGCATGTGATTCGCGGCGAAGAGCCGGTGCAACTCGACGACGACTTGCTCGTAATTCCCACGCCGGGACACACGCGCGGTCACGTCGTCTTTCTTTACCGCAACAAGTTTCTCTTCACCGGCGATCACCTCGCCTGGTCACCTGCACGCCGAACGCTGACGGCGTTTCGCAGCGTGTCGTGGTACTCGTGGCCTGAGCAGACGCGCTCGATGGAAAAACTTCTGAGTTACGAATTTGAGTGGGTGTTGCCCGGTCACGGTGATATTCATAATGACGACGCATCGACGATGCACGATCACCTGGCGCGCTGCGTCCGATGGATGAAGGCTATTAAGTAATCTGATTTGTTTTCTGTGATTTTTTGTGCCCTTTTGTGGCTAATCTCTCTCTTGAGGCGAAACAATGAATCGAAATCAGAAGATTGCTCTCGGTTGTGGTGGCGCAGGCTGTTTGGGTTTGATTGTGGTCGCGATCGCCGGCGGTTTGATCTATTACTTCATGAATCGCGCAGCACATAATTACAATCGCAACTACAATTTCAACGTCAGTACAAATCGCAATTCCAATTCGAATGACAATTCAGATTTCACGAACAGGAACGACAACGCGTCTAACTCTTCCAACAGCTCCAGCTCGTCCTCCGACTCTTCAATGTCTGACGACGATAAGCACAAGCTCTATCAAGCAGCGAGCATGACCGGCGAGGGAGAGTTGCTCCGGCGCGTTTGCGTAAAGCTCGGCTTAACGAATGAAGACTTCACGCCAGCGGGCGACAATTACGAGAAGTTTGTCGCCGAGCATGTTGGTTGGGTAATGCGCAACACTAATTTTATTCAGTCGATCAATTCTCCTGAGAAGGCGCGCGCCTACGTTAATGAACACTTTCCTGAGTAAGTTGTAGCAAAGATGGATCCTTCGCGAATTCGCAATTTCTCGATCATCGCTCATATCGATCACGGTAAGTCGACGCTCGCCGACCGCCTGCTCGAGCTCACCGGAGCTCTGTCTGAACGTGAGATGGAAAACCAGGTGCTCGACAACATGGACCTCGAGCGCGAGCGCGGCATCACCATCAAAGCGCACGCAGTCAGGCTCGATTACAAAGCGCAGGACGGCCAGCCTTACGTGCTCAACCTGATCGACACGCCGGGTCACGTCGATTTCTCTTACGAAGTCTCGCGATCGCTTTCGGCGTGTGAAGGCGCGCTGTTGATAGTTGATGCGTCGCAGGGCGTTGAAGCGCAGACGCTTGCGAATACTTACCTCGCAATCGAAAACAACCTCGAGCTGATTCCGGTGATCAATAAGATCGACTTGCCGGGCGCAGAGCCTGAGAAAGCGATCGAACAGATCGAGCACTTCATCGGTCTCGAGACTCACAACGCGATCCTCACGAGTGCGAAGACCGGTCAGGGCGTTTCTGACGTGCTCGAAGCCATCGTGCGCGACATTCCGCCGCCGAAAGGCGATCCGAACGCGCCGCTCAAAGCGTTGATCTTCGATTCGTGGTACGACTCGTATCGCGGCGTGATCGTGCTGTTTCGCGTTATCGACGGCACGATTCGTCCCGGCATGAAGATCCGTTTCTTCAATGCGAATCGCGACTACCAGGTGGAAACGCTCGGCGTTAATCGACCAACCCCCACGCCGATCGATCATTTGAGCGTCGGCGAGGTCGGTTTTCTGACCGCTTCGATCAAGGCTGTCGCCGACGTGCAGATCGGCGACACCGTGACTGAAGCTGCGCGGCCAACGAAAGAACCGTTTCCGGGTTACCAGGAGATCAAGCCGATGGTGTTTGCCGGCTTGTATCCGGTGGACACGGTCCAGTACGAAGAGCTGCGTGATGCGCTCGATAAGTTGCGACTCAACGATGCGTCGTTCTTTTACGAGCCGGAGTCATCGACGGCGCTTGGCTTCGGGTTTCGCTGTGGCTTTCTCGGTTTGCTGCACATGGAGATCGTGCAGGAGCGATTGGAGCGTGAGTTTAATCTCGATCTGATCACGACTGCGCCCGGCGTGCGTTACGTGGTGACGACTACTGACGGTCAGGTTATGGACATCGACTCCCCCGCGAAGATGCCGGATCCGGGTCGCATCGCGAAGATCGAGGAGCCGGTGATTCGCGCAGTGATTCTTACGCCCGATGAACATCTCGGCGGCATCCTTCCGTTGCTGGAAGAGAAGCGTGGTTTGCAAAAAGGTTTTGAATACATCACGTCGAATCGCGTGATGCTCACGTACGAGTTGCCGTTGAACGAGATCGTGTTGGATTTTTACGATCGGTTGAAATCGGTGTCGCGTGGTTATGCGTCGCTCGATTACAACCTCGCGGGTTACTGGGAAAGCGATCTCGTCAAGCTCGATGTGCTCGTGGCGGGCGAACCGGTTGATGCGTTGTCGTTGATTCTGCATCGCAGCACGGCGCAGCCGAAAGGGCGGGCGCTGGCTGAGAAGATGAAGCAGTTAATTCCGCGACAACTGTTTGAGGTGCCGATTCAAGCTGCGATAGGAAACAAAGTGATCGCGCGTGAGACGGTGAAGGCGCTCGGCAAGAACGTGATTGCGAAGTGTTACGGCGGCGACATCACGCGCAAACGCAAGCTGCTCGAGAAGCAGAAAGAAGGCAAGAAGCGGATGAAGAAAGTCGGCCGCGTCGAGATCCCGCAGGAAGCGTTTTTAGCAGTTTTGAAAGTCAATGAATAGACTTGCATCAACTGTAGGGGCGGCCCTCCGTGGCCGCCCGCGTGTGAAAGCGAAACCACGGGCGGCCACGGA
>DASYFE010000130.1:0-5038 GCA_036498585.1 Pyrinomonadaceae bacterium
GAGTGGGCCCTGCTCGGCAGCAATCATGAGCTCAGGTTTTTGTCGGACATCGGTCGCGGCCTGTTGCGCGCGCTCGAGCCCGAGCAGCTCGTCCGTCGTGTCGCGGGCGCCACTTACGAAGCGATCGAAAGCTCGCTCTGCGCCGCGTACGTCACGGTTGGTAAAGACAAAGATGCGATGTGCGTCTTCGATCGAGAAGGTGCTGCTGACGATCCGACACTGTTAAATACCGAAGCGTTACAAGAGTGGCTGCGCTCGGCAGAGTCTGCAAACTCATTGCTGCTCACTGAAAAGAGTTCGTTCCTGCTTCGCGACAATGCTCACCTTGCGGAGTACGTCTCGCCGTTTCGTTTTGCCGGTCGCGCCAAGGGTGCACTGATCGTCGCATTCGATCGTCGTGAAGAATGCGGCGAGACCGAGCGGCGTTTGATCGAGGCGGCGGCGCAGCAGACATCCCTCGCAGCGCACATCTGCTCGCTTTACCAGTCCGCGCGTGACACCTCGGTGAGTTTGGCGCGAGAAGTCGAACGTCGAACTGCAGAGAGTGAAGCGCAGGCCAGATTCATCGAAGCGATCGTCGACAGTCTGCCGCTTTCGCTTTATGCGATCGATCGCGAATATCGCGTGGTTGCGTGGAACCGCAATCGCGAGCTCGGCGAGCTGGGTATTCCGCGCGGGTCAGTGCTCGGGAAGAACGTGTTCGATGTGCTCACACGCCAACCGCGCGACATGCTGGCGGAAGAGTTTGCGCGTGTGTTCGAGAGTGGTGAGATCGAGCGCATCGACCAGGAAACTCCATCGGCGAAAGGCGACATCCGTCATTGGGTCATCAGCAAGATCCCGATGTGGGCCGACAACACGGGGGAAGTCAGCCACGTGATCACTGTCGGCGAGGAAGTCACGGATCGAGTGGAAGCGAATCGCGCGATCGCACGCGCCGAGAAGCTCGCGGCTGTCGGTCGACTCGCGGCCGGCGTGGTCCATGAGATCAATAACCCGCTGGCAACGATCTCCGCCTGTGCTGAGTCGCTCGAGGCGCGTGTTAACGAAGGCGTATTCGAAGGCTCTGCGGCGGCGCTCCAGGATCTGCGCGAGTATCTCGGGCTGATCCGCAGCGAAGCGTTTCGTTGTAAGAGCATCACGATGGGCCTGCTCGACTTCAGCCGCACGCGCACTTCGGACCACGTAACGATAAATCTCGCGGACGTGATTCAATCCGCGGTACGCCTGCTTTCACACCAGAAACGCAGTCCATTCGTCGAGTTCAAAACCGAGATTGCTACCGATTTGCAGTTTGTTTCGGGCGATCCGGGCCAGTTACAGCAAGCCGTCATCGCGCTCGCGACGAATGCGCTCGATGCGATGGGCGACAACGGCACGTTGACGATCGTCAGTCGCAACGAAGGCGACAAAGTCGTGGTTGATGTGAACGACACGGGCGTCGGCATTCCGCCGGAGAACTTGCCGAAGATCTTCGAGCCGTTCTTCACGACGAAGGAAATAGGTCGTGGAACCGGTCTCGGGCTGGCCGTATGTTATGGTATCTTAACGGAGCATGGCGGCACTCTTGACGTGCAGTCAACCGTGGGATCGGGTACGACTTTCACGATTACTCTTTCCGCAGTCAAGATAAGCGAGGAACAGACAGTTTGAGTGAGCAGCAACAGCAGGCACGAATTCTGATCGCAGAAGACGAGGCCAACCTTCGTCTCGTTTTGCAGAAGGAATTGGAGAGGCTGGGCTATCGAGTGCAGGCTGCGCCTGACGGTGAGGCGGCGCTGCGCAAACTCGAAGAGAGCAATGTCGACGTGCTGCTGTGTGATATCAACATGCCGCGCATGGATGGCATGGAGCTGCTGCGGCGCGTTTATCAACGGCCCAATCCGCCTGAGGTAATCATGTTGACGGGCCAGGCCACGGTGGAGACTGCGGTCGAGGCGATGAAGCTCGGCGCCTACGACTATCTTACGAAGCCTTACAGCATCACTGAGCTCGATGTGCGCGTGAAGCAGGCCGCTGATAAGCGACGACTCCGCGTCGATAATGTTCGTCTGCGCGAGCAACTGGCGCGACAGTCTGCGTTGCCTGAGATCGTTTCCGTGTCGGAAGTGATGAAGGAAGCGATACGGTTAATCGAGCGTGTTGCGCCGTCGGAAGCGTCGGTGTTGATTACGGGTGAGTCGGGAACGGGAAAAGAGCTCGTGGCCCATGCGATTCACCGGCTGTCGAATCGTGCGGATGCTTCGTTTGTCGATTTGAACTGCGCTGCGTTTCAGGAGTCGCTGCTCGAGTCGGAGCTGTTTGGTTACGAGGCGGGCGCGTTCTCCGGCGCGAAGGGCCGGAAGCTCGGACTGATCGAGCTTGCTGACGGTGGTACGTTGTTTCTTGATGAAGTGACAGAGCTGCCGGCGCAGTTACAGGCGAAACTTCTGCGAGCGATTGAGACGCGCACGTTCTTCCGTGTTGGCGGTGTGCGCAAGGTCGAGGTCAACGTTCGGATTGTCGCGGCGACGAATCGAAATCTCGATACCGTCGTTAATGATGGCGTGTTCAGATCCGATCTGCTTTATCGCATCAATGGTTTTCAGATCAGTCTGCCGCCATTGCGTGAGCGGCCTGAAGACATCGACCCGCTGGCGCGTTACCTGTTGAAACAGATTGCTGGAACTCAGCCGCCCGACCTCACGGAAGACGCATTCACGGCGTTGCGTTTGTATCACTGGCCCGGGAATGTGCGGCAGTTGAAGAATTGTCTGGAGCGCGCGGTGATCCTCTCGAACAACGGCCGGATCACGCTTTCGGAGCTTCCGCCTGAAGTGACGCGACCGGCTGTTCCTGCACCGGCGTTAACGAGTGTTGCGCCTGCGGTGGTGAATGGTGATGTGATGACTGTTCCGGCTGCCGCAATTCCATCGACGACTGGATCGTTAAGAGAAGTTGAGCGGCAGCAGATTCTCGCCGCGCTCGAACAGACGGGCTGGCACCGCGGCAAGACCGCCGAGATCCTGGGCATCTCTCCATCCACACTCTATCGTCGCTTGCGCGATTACGATCTCGAGCGAAGAAGATAGGCCACAAAAAAGGCACAAAAACAAAATTGGCAAAAGTCAGGTGGGGACTCATCGGATGTGGTGACATCTCGCGAAGGCGTGTTGCGCCTGCGTTGCGTGATTCGCCGCTCTGCGAGCTGGTGGCGGTTAGTAGAGCGAAGACCGAGCTTGCGGAATCGTTCGCCAAGGAGTTCGGCGCGCGGCGGTGGTGTGCAGACTGGCACGATCTGCTGATGGACTATGAAATCGACGCCATCTACATCGCGACTCCGGTCCATTTGCACGCCGAACAGGTAATCAGTGCTGCCGAACGAGGCAAACACGTGTTGTGTGAAAAGCCGATGGCGCTGAATGTGGCTGAGTGTGATCGGATGATCGATGCGTGTCGGGGAAATGATGTAAAGCTCGGTGTTGCCTATTATCGTCACTTCTATCCGGTCGTGCGGCGGGTAAAGCAGTTGATTGATACAGATGAGCTAGGCGTTCCCGTTGTCGTGCAGATGAACGCATTCGAGTGGTTTGATCCTGATCCCTCCGCCGCGCGTTCTTGGCTACTCAAGAGAGATCTTTCTGGTGGTGGGCCGATGTTTGATTTCGGCTGTCATCGCATCGAAGTGCTGCTCGATTTGCTCGGCAACATCAGTGACGTTAAATCAACGCTAGCGAACGCATTCTTCAATCGTGAAGTCGAGGACACCGCCACTGCGATTTTTCAGTTTGAACGAGGAACGTGCGGAACCCTAACTGTTACTCACGCAGCACGCGAACCGCAAGACACACTCGACCTGTTCTTCACAAACGGCTCAATTCACATCCCGGTGTTGAACGAAGGCACGATGCGAGTGCTAACGAAGGACGGCGAGCGCATCGAAACACACCCGAATCACCTCAACATTCACCAACCTTTGATCGAAGATTTTGCGCGCGCTGTCTTAGAGAACCGCGACCCTGTCGTCGCCGGCGAGATCGGACGATCTGTAGCCGCAATTGAAGAGAAGATTTATAAATAAACTTTTGTGCTTTTGTGCCTTTTTGTGGCTACTAATTCTTAAGCTTTTTGCGATCGATCTTCCCACGATCGTTCTTCGGCAGCGAATCAACAAACTCCACCCAACGCGGATACTTATAAACCGCAATGTGTTCCTTCACGAACTGCTTGATCTCTTCCGCTAGCTGATTTGTTGTCGTAAACCCTTCTCGCACGACGACGAACGCCTTCGGCTTCACGAGTCCCTCCGACTCGTGGCCCACGACTGCACACTCCAACACCGCTTCGTGCTGCAACAAACAATTCTCGATCTCTGCAGGCGCTACAAACACGCCCGACACTTTGAGCATGTCATCCGTGCGACCGTGATACCAGTAATAGCCATCGTCATCGACGTGAAACTGGTCGCCGGTGGTACACCAGTCGCCGGCGAAAGTCTCCTTCGACTTCTCGTGCGCGTTCCAGTAACAGAGCGCGGCTGAGTCGCCCTTGATCTTCAACGTTCCCATTTCGCCTGTCGCGACTTCGTCGTCTTCAGCATCGACGATCCTCGCTTCGTAACCCTCGACGATGCGACCGAGACTGCCGGGCTTGATGTCGCCAGGCCGGTTGGTGATGTAGATGTGAAACATCTCAGCGGATCCGATGCCGTCGCAGATATCGACGCCGAATGCGTTCATCCAGCGTTCGTAAAGCTCTTTTGGCAGCGCCTCGCCGGCCGAGTAACAGAATCGCAGGCTTGAAACATCTTCAGCCGAAGCGCCTGGCACGTTGAGCATTGAGTTGATCATCGTGGGCACGGTCGTCAGTATTGTCGGACGGTAACGCTCGATGACTTCGAACATCTTTTCAGCGGTCGAACGTTCGGAGAAGAGTGCGGTCGCGCCACCAACGGCGAAGGGGAAGAGCAGGTTGGTTCCGGTTGCGTAGCCGAAGAAGAGTTTGGGGACTGAGACGGTGAGATCGTCAGCGCAGACACCCATCGTCGCTTTCGCAAAGA
>DASYFE010000131.1:0-43102 GCA_036498585.1 Pyrinomonadaceae bacterium
ATACATATTGAACTCTTTGGATCGGTTCGTTGGCGGTATTCAACAGCGAAACGTTGGGATTTCCGTAATCGGCCATTATTGGTCTAAGCTGCCAGAACTCCAAGGAGTATTTGTTCGACTTCTCACCGGTCAAGGGATTTACATAGTCGCAAAAGGCGACGCTGAAAAAGCTCATGAGTATTGCAATCTTGAACGCATCGTCCGTGTCCTTGAATCAGTACCAAAAGTAAAGACCGAACATGACCGTTACTTCCAAGATTTGATCGATGAACTTGAGGCCCGTAAGAACTCGCCTGGAGAGCGCGTCACCAAAGAAAAACTCGACGAGTGGATTCGGAGGCTAACAAATCGCTCAACTTGACACAGCCGCTTCTCGCAACTGTTGCAAGAAACTGAGCATTTCTGGCGTTGGCGTCAGGAAAAAGTTGCGAAGATTGTCCCGTATGGCCCGCCACTCGCTTCAAAACCTTGCCATTAGAAGAAGAAATTTGTTCGTTCTCACTCCGAGGAGGAGGCGCCATGCATTTTTCTTAAGAATCTCCTCATGTTTTTTCTTCTCACTCCCTCACCTTCGCTCGTCGTCTGCTGATCTAGTTCTTCTTGTATTATTATTGCGCTAACCTTATGCCTTACGACTCCGTGCGCGCGCTTCAACTCCTCCGCTTTAGGTTCTGGTCTGGAAAATGCCACATTTCGGGATAGTCAGGAAAAAGCCATCCGTCACATCGTAGAGGGACGCGGTCGTCTCTTGATCGTTCAACGGACCGGCTGGGGCAAAAGTTTTGTTTACTTCATCGCCACTAAATTGCTTCGAGAACAAGGTCATGGACCAGCCCTGCTTATTTCACCGTTGCTGGCGTTAATGCGCAATCAGCTTCTCGTGGCTCAGCGCATGGGTGTTCGGGCCGACACAATTAACTCTGACAATCCTGACAAGTGCGACAGTGTTGAGCGCGCGCTAATGAGCGACCAACTCGACCTCCTTTTGATCTCGCCTGAACGCCTTGCCAACGAACACTTCCGGACGCAAGTTCTTTCGCGGGTTGCAGCGCGGATTGCCTTACTAGTTATTGACGAAGCTCATTGTATTTCTGACTGGGGCCACGATTTTCGCCCTCACTATCGGTTGTTGGAAAGAATCGTGCGCGCGCTGCCACCTAATTTGCGTTTATTGGCAACTACCGCTACAGCCAACGATAGAGTAATGGCTGATCTGCGGATTGTGCTGGGACCACAACTTGAAGTCTCACGTGGCGATCTAAACCGCCCTTCCTTGCTCCTGCAAACGATCCGGCTGTCTACTCAGGAAGAAAGAATGGCATGGTTGGCGGAGCAGCTTCCGACGCTGCCCGGAGCAGGGATCATTTACACACTGACTGTTCGCGACGCAATTCGGTTAGCTGATTGGCTTAAGTCGCGAGGTATTAATGTCGAGTCTTATACGGGACGAACTGGCGATGCTCGTGATGAACTTGAACAGAGTCTGCTCGATAACAAGGTTAAAGCATTAATGGCGACAACCGCGCTGGGAATGGGTTTCGACAAACCGGATTTAGCTTTTGTAGTTCACTATCAAGCTCCGGGATCGGTAGTGGCCTACTATCAGCAGGTTGGTCGAGCAGGGCGTGCGCTGGAATTGGCCTATGGTGTTTTGCTCAGTGGCCAGGAGGATACCGAAGTCGTCGATTACTTTATAGAAACAGCGTTTGCCCTCGCCATAACAGGAAACGTTTGATGAGCACTTCGCAAACAGAAATCGACACTCCGATCTCAGCCAATACGCAGGCAATCCTGTTGCTCACTGCACCACTAATTACCGGACGTGGAGAACATTCAAAGGAGTTGTTGACCGCAGGTGAGTATGCGAAGCTCGCGCGGTTTCTTCGTCACAAAGAGTGTCAGCCGGCTGACCTCGTCGCTGCTGGCGCGAGTGAGTTGGTCCTTGAATTAGGCAAGATTGTAAACAGCGATCGTCTCCAGCGTCTCGTCGCTTGAGGATTTCTTTTGAGCCAGGCGATCGAGCGATGGCAGGCTCGCTCAATCTGGGTAGTAAGCAGATCTGATGAAGCGTATCCAGTTCGACTGAAAGAACGGCTAAAGGATCTCGCCCCGCCAGTTCTCTATGGTTGCGGCGATTCAGCGATTCTTAATACGGGTGGACTGGCTGTGGTCGGATCCCGAAACGCTGGCTCGATCGTACTTGAATCTGCGAATCGAATCGGTGAACTTGCCGCGCGCGCTCAGCAAACCATTGTTTCTGGCGGCGCCAGGGGAGTAGATCAGGCAGCAATGACTGGTGTGTTGGAAGCAGGAGGTAATGCGGCGGGAGTGCTCGCGGACAGTCTGGAGCGTGCTGCGCTCAACCGAGATCACCGAAACTATTTGAGGGATGGTCAACTGGTACTACTTTCCCCATACGATCCACAAGCTGGATTCAATATCGGAAATGCGATGCAACGAAATAAACTCATCTACGCCCTCGCAGATGCAGCCCTGGTGGTTCAGTCAGACTATGGAAAAGGCGGCACTTGGGCGGGCGCGATTGAGCAGTTGGAGCAGTTGCGTCTAGTGCCTGTTTACACTTTTCGTAACACCCAGCAAGACGTGGCATTGGAATCTCTCGGGAAGAAAGGCGCATTGGCGTGGCCCAATCCAACCACTCCCGAAGACTTCAGCGAGGCGTTAGCAGGCGCGATCCTTCGAAGAAGTTCATTAGATACCGAACAGCTCTCCTTTTCGGCAGACAATGGAAATCCAGCAGACAAGACACAGGAGGAACAGAAACTACCTGACACCACAAGCGAACCAGACAGTCCAAGCATTCCTCCAGATGAGCAACTGTTTGCCACCGTGAGAATGTTGCTCGAGCGACTCGACGCACCTAAGACCGACAAAGAGATCGCGGACGAGTTAAAGGTAAAATCAGTGCAGGCTAAGGAATGGATAAAGCGCCTCGTCAAGGAAGGCACTTTACAGAAGCTATCGAAACCTACCAGGTATTGTTCCATGAAGAACTCGAAACTCTTTTGAGGATCCGACAACGAAGGCTCGTAACACACTGGAAGCCTTTAATTACACTTCCAAACTGGATCTCCACTAATGCTACGTGACTGTATCATCGGCTGCACTTTCGGCAAGGCTTAAGTTCCATTTTGCACTTTTGGCAATTTAATGTTCAAAACACAAATCGTAGACAAAGTTGGGATGCGAAATCTTTGGGTTTTGATTGAACTTGCGGCAACTTAATAGTTTGAGTTTCTTTTGGGAACTCGCGATGGAAGAAGGCCGCCGGAACAAAGTCCTGCACCTTGCCTCCCGAACCGCCAGACTGTGGATCGTCATCGCGAAATTGTGCCTGGGATGGATCCGGATTACTGCTGCATCCCAATGGAAGCATATCGCTGTAGTTGCAAAACCCAATGGCGTCTCGGGTGAGTACAATTGGAGAGGAGAAGTTCGCGGGAAGTACAGTGGCTACAATCTCAACATTTGTTCGCCACATTTGAAACGAACTACCAGTGCTAAAGCGAGTCTGGAGGGCGTCTGATCCTATAGCACTTATATACGCTGCTCGAGCCGAGTTGTCGGATGATATTGACCCACTTGTGCGCAAGCTCAACGTAACCTGCACAACCGTAAAGTTAAAGGATCCCAGCGAAAGAGTGTTTCTTTTTGCTTCCGGTCCATACTGAATGAAATTACAGTCTTGCCTCATCTCGCGTGGCTGCGGCAACTTAATGGTCCAATAGCGCGCGGCAACTTATTGGTTCCAATTTCGCGGGAAGTACAAACTACTCAATCAAATTCCACTCACACTACTCAAACCACAACTTTATTCGTATCTCAGCGCCACTAATGGATCGATCTTTGTCGCCCGTCGAGCCGGCAAAAAACACGCAAGAATGGCAACCACTGCCAACACAATCGGGGCAACAATAAATGTGATCGGATCAAGTGCCTTTACTCCAAATAGCAACGGTGTCTTGCCGGGTCCGACTTCTGATAGAGAAGCTCCAACCACGCGGGTGAGAGCAAACGCCCCCAACAGGCCGAGCGATACACCCGTAAGAACAAGCAAAGAGCAGCGGCGCAGGACCAACCACATGACGTCTCGTCGCAGAGCACCCAATGCCATACGCACTCCCATCTCACGTGTGCGTTGAACTACTCCCCATGAAATGACGCCGTAGATACCAACAATCGCCAGTAACATCGCAATGAAGGCGAACGCGCTGAGTAAGATCATCGCAGCTCGCTGCGAGACCACAGCCCGCTGCATCCGATCCTCCATCGTGCGAACTTCATACAATGGAAATTGGCTATCGACGGAATGCACGGCGGCTTGAATTGGTGCGTTTAGGCTTTGAGGTTCAACTTGCGTTCGCACAGCTAAATACATACTCGAGATGGAATTCTGTGAGATTGGCAAGTAAATATGGAGCCGAGTCTGCTCAATGACACCTTGCATTTTGACGTCCCCAACAACCCCGACTACTTCACGCCATGGTGTCGTCTGCTCCGGCCAACCTTGCTTCACTCGTTTGCCAATTGGATTCTCGTTGGGCCAGAACCGTCTCGCCATCGTTTCATTGATTAAAACCACGGAGGGTGACTTCTCTGTGTCTGCTTCAGTAAAAACCCGGCCCTTCAACAATGGAATTCGCATTGTTTTGATGTATTCAGGGCTGATGGGATTGAAGTCGGCATGCGGAATTTGCGCGCGACTCGGTACGGGCTGATCTCCAACAATAAATATCGATCCCCATTGCGATCCCTCGATCGGCAAAGAGAGTGTGAACGCGGCGGATTCGACACCCGGAATAGCCTTGACGTTAGTTAGTACGTCGCGCTGGAAAGATTTTAGTTTGGTAGCGTTATATTTCGGATCCTGAACATCGAGCCGCATGGTGAGCACGTGATCCGATTGGAACCCAGGATCGACGTGGGCAATCTTGTACATGGTGCGGGTCATCAGACCGGCGCCAGTTACCACTATTAGTGCAAGAGCGATCTCTGCCACTAACAAGCCGTCAAAAAGACGGCGACGCAAAGGCCCAGAGGTCGACGATCGTTGACTGAACACCATGGCAGGTTTAGTGCGCGTCGCAGACCATGCAGGCAGAAGTCCAAACAGCAAACCAGTCAACAAAGTGATTCCTGCTGTAAACCACAACACTCGTCCACTCAATTGCACATCGTCGATGCGCGCAAGATTCGGTGGGGCCAGCTTAATCAATGCAGACAATAGCCAGCGCGCACAAAGGATTCCGGCCAAGCCTCCCAGTAGTGACAACAAAAGACTTTCATTCAACATCTGTCGAATCAGGCGACGACGTCCAGCTCCCAGCGCCATTCTGATTCCCATCTCCTGTTCCCGAACGAGCGCACGTGCTATCGACAGATTGGCGACGTTGACACAGGCGATGAGCAAGACAAATCCAACAGCACCCATCAGGACCAGTAACGTCGAGCGCACTTCGTGAACGATCATCGATTGAAGTGAGCGCGCATATGCACTGGCCCCGCTATTTGTATCCGAATGCTCTTTCGATAGCTGAGCTGCGAGCTGACGCATCTCAACGTCGCCCTGACTTACTGAAATTCCCGGTTTCAATTTGGCGATTGCTTCGAGTCCCATATAGTTTTCGCGATGGAACCATGCGGAGTTGGGCACCAACCAACCGCCCAGCGGCGCCCAAATATCAGTCTTTTTAACGAATTCAAAACGAGGCGGCATTACACCGATTACCCAATAGTCATAGCCTCCGAGATTTAGCGTACGTCCCAAAATATTTGGATCGGAGCCGAACGTAGTCCGCCAGAGGGAATCACTGATGAGTACGGCTGTCCCCACAGGTGTGAACTTCTCCTCCTCCTCCGTGAAAGTTCGACCCAACTGTGGTTGAGCTCCGAGAATGCGGAAATAGTTCCCCGTGACTTCTTGTCCGATCAAACGTTGTGGACTACCCGTGCCAGTTAGGTTGAATGTATCGAATCGATAACCCCCGATTTCCTCGAACGATTTTGCGCGCACTTGCCAGTCTTGAAAGTTAGGCAGCGAAACGCCAATTTCCATGCCCTCTTTGCTGATCTCATTGATCACTACGAGTCGATCGGCGTCCGGAAATGGCAGCGGATTGAGAATGACGGCGTTGACGAAGCTGAAGATCGCAGTGTTCGCACCAATTCCCAAGGCCAGCGTAATTACAACAACGCACGCAAAGCCTGGGTTTTTGCGCAACGTGCGCACCGAATATTTCAAATCCTGGTAAGTTTCGCTAAGCATACTCTTTTGTACTTTGATCTTTGTGCCTGGTACTTGTTCTAAACAAGCTCAAAAAACCAAGATCAAAGCTCCTCTCTTTCGTATTCGTGAACGTAGCACAACCAAGGATCGATCCTTTGTCGCTCGTCGAGCCGGCACTTCCTGCACCGAGTAATTCACGTTCGCCCTAAGTCGAAGCGTAGCACTGGAGTTCGTTAGCGATTGTTCGATAAGTATTCTCGTCGATTCTAACGAATCGATCTGGATCTAGGTCAAGGAATCCGCTGATCATTGTTGAACTTGCGGTAAAAGTAATTGCTTCCAATCGCGGCAAATAATTACTTCAAGTTACACTCCTTAATCAGGCCGCGCTCTTGAATTGCAGTTTTACCTGCACACCAAGCGAAGCCAATACCCGGAGCATGAGATCAGTTGATATGTCGTGCGTGTTGCGATTCAAGATGGCAGTGACGCGTGTTCGCGAAGTGTGAGCAAGCCGCGCGACATCAGAATGTGTCAATCCCTTTTTTGCAACTACCTCAATAATCTTGTTATTCAGATTACTCCGGAACTCAATTTCCATTCCGTCCGCAGGCGATAGCCCTAAAACTTTTGCGAGTTCTCGAGCGTTGCGGGCGACAACTGGTTTAACTTTTTTCATCGAGTAGCTCCTTAAGTCTTTCCTCCGCTAAAGCAATCTCATGCTGTGGCGTCTTCTGGGTTTTCTTTACAAAAGCATGAAAGATCAGGACCGAATCCTCCAGCTTAGTGTAATAAAACAGGCGATAAATTCCGGATCGATCCCGAATGCGCAATTCATTGACGCCAGCCGCCACCGACGACATCGATCGCGACAAGGCATTGTGAGGTGCACACCTGTCTGTAAATCAAAGATCGCCTTCCCGAGTTCCCGTCGCACCTCATTTGGAAAATCCCTAATAGTATCCCTTGCTTTCGGGTGAAATATCGCAAGCCTCACGCTTGGAGCGTCTCAGATCTGGGACGTTCAGGTCAAGATGTTAGGCAAAGGCAAGGCGGATTCTGCGCGCAGTTATCGCACACCAGTTGAAGCGCTATTCTGATTCAGCACTGAGCGCGCAATCGCGATGGTGGCGTTGCTGCGGGGGGCTTCGCCCTGGAAGGCGCGGGCTAGGTGGACCGCGCCGTCGTAGTCGTCGTTTGCCAGGGCAGCGAAGATTTCTGCGATGTCGAAGTCTGGGACGTCCTGGGGAATTACGCTGATCACGTTTTTGCTATTCATTGTCTGTGTGATCATTCCCCCTTCACCTACGAACCCGTCGGCTGAGTTTGCTGCTTTAACGGCTTCAAGGATTGCTTCTGAGACTCGCGCACGTTCGACCACTCTCAAAGCATTGGCGATCGCGAATAGCGCGCGCGGACGATCAAGATCGCTTCCGGAAATACGTCGCGCTTCGGCGGTTGCGGTCTCAAGCAAGGTTAAAGATTTTTCGCGATCAGTTTTCGCCAGCAGTTTCGCCGTTTGAGTCAAGACCCACACTCGTTGAATGTGCGTCAACTCTCCAATGCGATTGAGCTCCAAAGCCAGCTCGGCTTTCTGATTCTTGACGGCGCTGACGGCCAGTCCCCAGTCAACCCACGCTTGTGCTTGTTTGCGAAATTCGCTCTCTTCAATCTTGCTTACATAGTCGCGGGCCTTCAGGTCGTCGTTCTTGAGCGCGAGTGAGGCAAGTTTGAAATAAAGCTGATCGCGCTCGTCCGAAGTCTTGGCACGATCAATCTGGTCGAGGAGCGCAGATTCCTGGGCGGCATATGGTTCTTCAAGAGTGATGCCTTTTTGTACCGACTCAGTTTCCCCACCACGAACGCTGTCGCTCACTAAGGAATTGAGCGCCTCGAATTGGCTGCGCATTGACGCAATCATTTCAGGCGGTGCGTACTGCTCAAACAGCGGCAGCAGACGCTTGATCACCAGATACTTTCCGGCAATTCCCGCGGTGCTTTGGTCCTGATCCGGCGGTGGTTGGGGCCGCAATAGAATCGCATTGGCGGTCTGGAAGAAAGCGAGGCGCAGTTGCGGGCTGACGTTTGCCGGCGTCACGGGCATAAATGAGCCTGTGGCAGCGCCGTCTGGGTTGAAGATAACGTAGGTGCTAGGCGTAAAAATATATGACGAGAGCAGCGAGACCGTATTTGCGTCGGCCAACATATTGTTGCTGGCGCCGGCGAGCATGGCCGCATAACGCTGGTCCGCAGCCGCGTCATTCCTCTCGCGAAGAAGCGTGAGGAAATCCAGTGTAGCGCCGGTTACGCTACCCAAAGCAGGCTCGGCCAATTGCAGCGCGCGTTCGGTATTGCCCGTGCGCAATAAAGTTTCCGCAAGGCTCAATCTCTGCCGCACTGCTTCGGGAACGTCCCACAAACCAGTGCGCGGCTTTTCAGATTTGATCTCCTCCGACGTAGGCTCCTTTAACTTTTCCAGAAACTCTTCAGACAACGCGCGATCGTGTAGGGCAACAAGCCTTAAGACTTCTTTGCGTATATCAGGATTCGAGACCATCGAAGACAGTGTCGAAGAGTTCATTTCCTCCGGCTTTATTGCTACAACACCATCGCGGATATTGAGACGCTCATTAGCTTCGCGATGAGCTATCTCCGCGGCCTCCCACGCCTTCCTGAAAAGTGTGCGCCCTTGTTCGGCATCAATCTCCCAAAGCGCGTCGGCGATTCTGGCGAGTGAGCGAGCGCGCAAGGTCTGGTCCCGAAAACTCCGCGCGTCAATCGCTAATGAGATCAATAACGAGCGGGCCTGCGCCTGCCTCTCTTTTTGAATGCGTTCCGCTTCCAGCTTCGCGTCCGATTTTTCCTTACTGGAGGCACTCTTAACCGGCGCTTTCGCCTTCTGCGACGGAGGTTGAGGAAATGCAGCCTGCGAGAGAATTAAAGTAAGCCCGATAGTGGCAGACAATCTTAGAAACTTCATAGCTTGCTACAAAGCATTTACCCCACAGATAACACGGATTAAAAACCGTACTGGTTCAGTTTGAAATACGCCGAAGGCGTTCGCTAATTTGCGCTGAAGGCGTTGGCTAATTTACGCCGAAGGCGTTGGCTAATTCTAGCCCAGGGTTCGAGGAACGAGAACCCTGGGTCCAGTACATAAAAGGCGTTCAAACCCTGTAAGGGTTCGCCCTAAGACAAACCCTTTCAGGGTTATTCACTTGTTATTATTGGGCACCCCCAAGGTTGTCGCGTGCGCTCCAACCTTGGGCTCGAATTAGCCAACGCCTTCGGCGTAAATTTCCAACGCCTTCGGCGTATTTCAAACTGAACCAGTACCTTACAAACCACGGATTTTATCCGTTTAATCTCTGGTTGAGTTTTATTTTCGACCACGGCCGCCGCACGACGTCTCATAGGCGCCAATCAAGACCCACGCGACGCGCTTTGGATCCTTTGCATAAAACAACAGTAAATACGGGCGGCTGACTTCGACCATGTAGCGTGTGGTTTTACCCTCTGGTCTCCACCAGTAAATAATTCGTCCCTGTGTCTGGCGCGTTTGCTTCAGCTCAATCGTTGAAGGATCACTGAGCTTGAGCAGTTGCGCCAGTCCTTCGGTAGCCACTCGCTGCGGATCGCTGAAGGCCCACTCGCCTTGCCCAAGATCTGCTTGCTCCTGTGCTTTGACGGAAAGATTCCGGTTGAACAGTTCGTTCAGGATCTCATAGCCGGTGCATTCTTTGTCGAGCTCCGGTTGATCGGCCTCGGCTCCGTAATGCAGCTCATTCGATTCGTGTGGATCGACTGCCACGATCTGTTGAATCGCCAGGAGAGGACAACAACCCATATGACCGTAACCACCCCAAAAACTACGAACCTCAGTGGTAATCAGCTCTCCGGCAAAGAAACGTCCCACAATCGTTGCATGCACCACTGAATCCGGTCCGACTGAAATCAGTTTGTCAAACTCTTTGAGGCGCGCATCCTCGACCAGGTCAATGGTGATGTCTTCAACTACGAGTGGTTGCGGGCGCGTGCGCTCCGTCGTCACGCCACAACAGTACATCGTGCCTGACGCCGTTGTTCCTCCATATTCAAGCCACGGATTGGGCCACGTATCACAGGCCGGATCGAAGATATGGAAATTCTCGAAGCCGTGCGATACGAATCCGGTTACTTCGACGAGTCTGTGATTGTAGGCGAGTGGATCGCTCTTTAATTGGCAAACCGAGATCCTGGGCGGGCCTTCGGGCGACTGCACGGCCTCAGCCGGACGGACCATGGTGCGTTTGAAAGCATGGTCCACTACTCCGCCAGCGAATATGAGGAAGATCAGCAATGCAGGCAAACGACACTTCATAAGCTGTCCAGCCCAATGGAAAGTTTGACAACGGAATCGCGTCGAGCAATCAACTCGGCAGCGACCGCGTGATCGTTCCGGTCATGATCATCGGCGATCAGGACGGCATGTGGAACAAGACCGCGTGGCAAACCGACGCGTTCTACGGCAATCCTTTGAAGGGCTTCACTCCCGGCCCATGAGGACGTCTCTGCCGCAGAGATTCAATTTGTCGGTTGTGTTTTCAGGCGCGTGGCGGTGCGCGCGAGACTCCACAAGACGAATGCGAGCGCGATGCTCGAGGCCGCGAGCACGATGTAGATCAGCCATGGCACGCGCTCGGTGAGTGGCTTCGGTTCGGGTTTGTAATCGCGGTTTGCGAGCACGTCGCCGAGCCGGCTGTGAATAGGCTCCTTCGAAAGTCGCGCCGCCACTTCTTTTTCGAAGTCATAGTGCGGCGCCGGAACGTGCTCGTTACCAAAGAACAATCGCAACGGCGGCGCTACGGGCGTCTTCATCTCATATACAAGCTGCCGCGCCGGCGCACTCGCGTTGATCGACGTGATACTCAACGTCGGATTGCTGTAGTCAGTGATCTGAAGCCGCAGCTTGCGTACGACCACTTCTTCATTGAAGTAAATCTCGAGCCGTTTCTTTTCCTCACCGGAATGCCGCGTCAGATCACCACTCGCCAACAACCGCACATTCTGCGGATCGTCGATCGACTCCACTTGAAACGGCCGCGAAAACGAATCGTCCTCGATCTCGATACCGAGTCGATCGCACGGTATGCGCCCGCCAAGATCGAGCGTCCAAACAGTCGCGTGCGCGCCCTGATTGCGCTGCAACTGGTAAGACGGCACCGGCACGTCCCACGTCGAGAGCAATCCTTTCTCGCGCACGGCCATCATCACCTTCGCGCTCGTTACCTGCGGCGTTTCACGGTCAGTCATCGGATCGCGCGAAACTTTCACGCGCAGGTATCGATATCGGCTCGTCGGATAACTCACCTTTTGCGACTCGGCCACATTGTTCTGCGACGCGAAACTGAAAATCACGCCATCATTGCTCAGCATCCGCCACTCGCGACCCGAATCACTGCCTTCCACCACAACCTGGCGGCGGAAATTTGTACCGTTAGTTTCGATATCGATCTCGTTGTGCTCGCCGGGATTCTCACCGAGATCTACAGACACTTCACTCGTCGATGGGCCAGCAGATCCGTGATTAAAAAGCCGCGCGGGAATTTCCTGTTTCTCGTCCAGCTCTTTGCGGACGCGAATGGCGTAAGGAACCTCGCGGTTGTTTGAGTCGAAGAGTCGAAGGTCCGCTAAATCGGTGCTCGCTCTGTCCATCACCGGAAGCGGCACGGCGACGTCATAGATCTGACCTTCAGTGCTTTCCGGCGTGACCTCGACATAATAAGGCCACAGCGACAACGACGTTTGCGCGGAGACTGAAACGACTACGACCAGCGCCGCGACGATCACAAAGAGTAGAGACTTCATGTGACTGGCTCCCGCGAATGAAATGCCCTGTGATAACCCCATGAGACCAGCAGCAATAGAATGCCGAGAACGGCGAACACGATGATGCGATAGAGCTTCTGAAGTTCTGCAATATCAACCAGCATCACTTTGACGACCGTGAACGCAAAGAGCACGAGCGCGGCCCAGCGGATCACGGCAACACGACGCACAAAACCATATGCTGCAAGCGCGGCGGCGTATGCGGCCCAAACAACGGAGAGCGCCATTTGGCCCAGCCAACGTTCGTGCGCCGCGTTGTCCATGTTCTTTTCGGCAAACGCAAGTCCGGCGAAATACGTGTGCGTCTCGATCGATATCAGTATCCAAAATGTGAGCGCAGCGCCTAACGCGATCATGAGCATTGTCAAGCGCTCATTCGCGAGCTTTCGTCTACCCGCTCGCTCGAATAGATAGACCGCGACCATATAACAACCGACCACGGCGAGTGACGAGAGAAAGTAGCGATTGAAAATCGGAGTGAATGCCGGACGATAACCGTAAGGCGTGTCCCAGAAAAGGAACTTGAAAAACGCGAGCGCGAAGAGCCCGAAGGCGTGAGCGCGCAGCCTGACGGATTGAATTTCGAGACCGGCCCAGAGTATTGCAACGCCCTCGACGGCCCACGCGATCGTGATCCAGTTTGAACGTAACTGGATCGGAATCGCGATCGTCACGAAAGTCAGTGCGACGGCGATCAGCAGCAGGATCTCGCGCCGCGCCTCGACGCCACGCGACAGCAGAATCTTCGCGATGCCGGCGTAGAGCAGCGCCATGACGATGGCGAACGCGCCCATCCAATCATGATGAGTTGGATTGAGCAGGTGATACGCAGTCGCGAAAAAGACGAACGGGTTGGCTAGCAACAGCAGCGCGTCTTCAAGCGTGGCCGAGTCTCGTCGTAACAACTCGCGGGCAAGATGTGCCAGCAGGAAAAGCAGGAAGATGGCTGTTTGAAAGATGAGAACGGCGCCGCGCTTTTGGTGATGGTAGTTTTCGTCGTACCAGGTCCAGAAGAGTATTTGTGTGCCGTAGTAAGCGATCGAGCTGAGGCCGCGCCAGTGTTTGAGCAGCACCGGAGCGCCGGCGTCAAGCACGACGAGATAAGTAAAAAACGATCGATACTGATCGCGATCGGAGTGAAGCAGAACGGGCGTCAGTAGTCCGCCAATCAACGCCATGATCGCGATCGCGGGGGCGTTGTAAACAAGCGCGAGCGCGCCTGCTTCGGCAATCAGGATCGCGAGGAAAGCAAAAGCTGTCTTCTGTCCGACGAGATGGTAATAGCCGAACGCTGCGTACGTGGAAAGGTAAAGCAGCACGATTCCGCCGGCCGTCAAGATTTGAGAAAAGATGCGCCAGCCTCGCCGCTGATACCGGAAACCGGCGAGCGACATCGCGATGCCGAACGTGATGCCGATCGAGACTCGGCCCAGCTCGCCGATCCAGCGATTGTCGAATGCGTACTTCAGAAAGAACGCCGTGGCGAAGAGAATCAGCACGACCGCGACCCAGCCAACTCCGCGACGCCCGATCAGTGACTCGAGCTCGAAGGCGTTGAGCGATTTCCGTGGCGGCGACACACGAGGTGGTGGCGGCGGTGGTGGTCCGGGAGCGATTGGCGGTGGTTGTATTACTGGCTCGGGTGGTGGTCGTTTCGGCTCAACGGCTATTGAGCGTCCGGCGAGCGCCGCTTCGAGCTTTTCGATCCTGTTTTTGGTCTTTACTGAGATGACGAGAGCGACGATAGGCAGCACGATTGCAGCAAGCAGTGCTGCAAGCAGCAACAACGCGAGGAGCAGGAAGAGTCCATCCATTCAGGGGCGAACAATACCACAAAATACGTGTACAATGGCCGTCGTATGTCGAAGGAAGAGATCGCCAACACGATTAGCCACGGACTCGGATTGGTGCTCGCGCTCGTAGCGGTTCCGATCCTGGTTGCAGAGGGCCTTCGCGCCGGGAACGTTCACTTCACCGTCGGCGTCAGCGTGTTTGGCGGTACGATGGTCCTGCTCTATCTTGCTTCGACCCTCTATCACTCGTTAACACACGAAGCTGCCAAGGCGTTATTTCGACTCTTCGATCACACGGCGATTTTTCTGCTGATTGCGGGAACGTACACGCCGTTTAGCCTCGGCGTGCTGCGTGGTCCATGGGGATGGTCGCTACTAGCCGCCATCTGGATGCTCGCGATCGCCGGCATCACGTTGAAGATCAGGAAGCGAACACGCCACTCGCCCATCGGCATTGTGTTGTATGTGATCATGGGTTGGCTTTGCGTTGTAGCGGTGAAACCGATGCTGATGCTGATCCCTGTACCCGGTTTACTTTTGATACTAGCGGGTGGGCTCGCGTACACCGGCGGCCTCGCGTTCTTCGCCGCGCAGCGAATCCGCTACAACCATTTCATCTGGCACCTCTTCGTGATCGCCGGCACCACATGCCACTTCTTCGCCGTGCTCTGGTACGCTGCTTAACAGAACCGAGCGCGGTAGCGCCGGGTCAAACTCAATCAACAATCGTGATGATCGAATTTGACCCGGCGCTATCGCGCTCGGTTCTGTTGGCTATCTGGATTTGTATTGGAAGCTAATACGCGTTTCCTCTTCCATTACCAGCGGTCGAACGAAGCGATACGACTTACCACTGCGCGGCACTTCAACCGCCACCGGCAGAATGCCCGCGACGCGACGTTGCAGATTGAACACGTTCTGTGACGCCGTGTTCAACTGCGCCGCCCGATTCTTCTTTACCATGTCTTCGATCTGGCGGCTGTTGATCTCCGCTCCTTCGCCTGTCACGGTAACGACTTCGCTGACACTCGCCACCTCCATCGTGGTTCCGATACGCGCCGGCTTCGACGCCTGCAGGTCCAGGTCGTATTGCATTCTTTTGAACCCCGGAACTGCGATAGCTACTTTAACTGCTCCAGGTTGCATTCCCATGATCCGCCAGTGACCCTCCTCGTCAGATCTCGTGGTCAAACTGGTTCCAGTTTGTGTGTTGGTGATAATGACTTCCGCGCCCGGAATAACTGCGCCGTTCGGATCAACGATCACGCCGCCGACCTGTCCGGGTTCGAGCGAGCTGAGATCCAGTTCCGTCCAGTTTTGAGCGCTATCCGAAAGGTCGTCAGTACCATCGACCATGTTCCTCGCGATTGACGTGGGAAACAGTTCCGCAGAAAGCGCATTGCCACCGAATTGCCGCACCTCGAGTCGTTCCGGCAGCGACACTTCCCACGTCAGAAGATTCACCGGAATGCTCAACTTCGGCAGACCCATGTCGTAAGCGCCACTCTTCGCGAATCTCGATCCGGAGCTGTAATACACAAACGACACGTTGTACGGCTTCGACGAATCGAGTCCCGCGCGCAGCAAAGGAACACGAGTGCCATCCGCGCCCTCGACGGGCTTCACACGTTCGCCTTCAACTTCCGCCGACAACAACTGTGCACCAGCCGGCAACTCGATCTTCATAAACGGCTTCGCGTGATTACGCACACGCAGTGAAACTTCGGTCAGCGTGCGTCCTTCAATGTTCGTTAGCGTTGTGACAGTCGCGCGCTCCGCGATTGCGGAAAGCACGTCGGCATCGAGAAACTGTCGCCATTCGAGTTGCAGCTTCGGCGCTTCGCTCGCGCGACGGTTGTAACGAAACGCCGCTTGCAGTGGAAAGTGCGAGAGCGAGCGCGTGATCGCGCCGGCTTCACGCACGTCCATGCGACGCAGCCCGCCTGACTCGGTCGCCTTCAATTCCATCGCGCCCGTACCTTCAACCAGCAGCTCGCCGGTTTCACGTTGCGCGTCTGCAAATGCGAGCAACGGCGCTTCGGCCTGCGTGTCTTTATTAGTTCGTTCCATCGCAATCAGGAACTGGTGATTACGACGCGCCGGATCGTGAACTCGCAATGTCAGCGTGTTTCCGGAAACATCGTGCGATTCAAGCGTGCTGCCCGAAGCGGTTACCAGCTCGTACCCCTGTGGCAGAGACATCTTGAACTCACCCGCTTCGCCCTGGATCACGTTCAGATCGCAAAGCGCTGTGACGCGCAACTGCGAATCGCCGACAGAAACAACCGATTTGAGGTCCGATAGAAAACGCACTTCGCGTTGCGCAACAGGCGCGGCAATCTCTCGCGTAGTCCACCAGATGCGCGCCGCTTTGCCCGGTTCGAGCGCAGCTTCGATACGCGTTTGACCGTTGGCCGTCTCGCGACTCGTCACCAGCCCGGGCTCGATGCGAACGTTCGCGTGATTTCCCGGCAGCTCGAGTGTCAGAATCGAGCTGCTTGCGAGTGGAACCGGAAGCGTGAACGAAGCACGTCCGGCTTCGATCGTTAGAGGAGCAGCAACGCCGAGCGAGACTGCAAACAGACCTGGCCCATTCAGTATCGCGGCGTGGCTCGGTCCTTCCTGCAACAGCGGCAGCGGATTGTTCGATTGTTTGGCTTCGAGAATCGTGAGGGCGGTTGTGAGAGGGGTCTTCACCGGTCCTTTCGCGAGCAGAGAGCCGTCGATATCAACGGTGCCGACGAGCGTCTGGTTCTCGACGCGCAGTTTGAACACCGCGCGCGACAGCACGAAAGGCAGCGGTACTTCGTCACTTGTTTTGTCTTTGCGATTTGCGAGCTCGACGAGTCGGTTATATTCGCTGAGCGAGAGCGTCACTGTTCCCGCTGTTCCGGGCGCGGGCAAAGTGGTGTTGCTGCTTGTGTTGCGGACTTGGCCGGCGGGCCGTAACGGTCATCAGTAAAATCAGGATTAGCGCTCTCATCGGTCACCTTTCTTTCTCTCACGTTGGAAGTCAAACTCGACTGCGGGCGTCTGGTTCTCGGCGGTCAGCTCCGAAATCAGGAACAGTGACGGACCGAAGTGCGGAAACACAACGCGCAACGGAAGATTACGTGCGGGCTTTGCTCCGGTTTTGTCATTGCGCAGTTTTGCAACGAGCTGTTTCGCCTCTGCCTGCTCCGCAGGAATCTCGCCTTCGGCGCGCTGCTGCTCGGTTGCAGACGGCGTCGCCTCCGAACGCAACGCCGACGATTCGGGCTCAGCGTAGTCAGCAACGCGGAAGCTGCCGGAAAGTCCGGGCGCGGGAGTCACGCGAAAGAGTGGTGGATGATGCAACAACAGATGCGACTTCGAGATCGGCAGGTCGACTGCGACGAGCGACACGCGCGTGCGTCCTTTATCAACCCACGAAGCGGCGCGATCGAGATAAGAGATCTCGACGACGAACGCCGGCGACTCTTCGCCCGAGCGGGTTTTTTCGAGTGGAAGCAGGAGTGAGCCGTCCGGCGCTTTCCCGGGTCTGATCGGGCGACCGGCAACTGATGCGCTCCACAACACAGCCGTCGGAGGCAGCGTGAGTTTCAAAAAGTTGCGCTGGTTGTTTCGCACTGCGAAGCGCGACTGGACCAGGATCTTTCCGTCAGCGGCGATCAGCGTGTTGTACTCTGCTTCTTCGATGTTTGCAGTGAGCACAGCCTGTGGCGTGTAGCGCTCGACGTCGAGCGAGAGTGTTCGCGGCGACTTGCCATCCGCGGGTTGCAGCCGGAACGCGATCAGCGACGGTGATTGTCGATTCGAAATCAGCCCGCCGAGCTCGCCGGCTTCAGCGTCTTCCATCCCGCTCGGGCGGCGCTCCTTGATCTCACCCGCGCCGAGAACCTCGACACCGACGCCGCCGGTTTCACGTTCTGCGTTCGGTAGTCGAATCAACGGAATGTCGAGCTTTCCAGCGCGCGCGAGCCGCAGCTCGCCGCTCAAGGTGAAGCGCGCGGTCTTCTGCACGGGCTCGATGAAAAGTACTTTGAGCTCGTGATTCGCGACGTCCCAGTCAGCCACCATCGCGCCTGAAACCTGGTTCACGGTGAGCTGTTCCGGCAGTTGCACGCGCACTTCGTTCGCGAGTCCCTGCATGACCTCGACCTGAACTTCAGCGTTTACCTGCGTCGCGTCTTCTCCGAGGCCGACAAGCTGCGTGACCGAGCCGCGAAATCGCAACGGTTGTTTTGATTTCTCATCGTCGATTCTTCGCCGCCATCCGAACGTGAGCGGCTCGCCGCCGCGTCCGTTCGCCACCCAGCGACTGCCAGCCGCAGTTTCTGAATGTTCCAGCAGTAGACCGCCGGTGATTCGCACGTCGACGCCTTGTCGCACTAATTCAACTACTGCGTGGGAGACTGCGGAGTTGCTGACGGGAAGATGCAGAATGTCAGTGCCTGCGACGGTCGTTACTGGAGCGACGATCTGCATCGTCAACACTGAGCGCCCGGTTTTCGACAGCAGCAGATCGGCGCGGCCCGGACCTTTGTCAGTCGTGTTCATCACGAGATTGACGGGACGGCCATCGAGTTTCGCATCGCGCACGATCAGCCCGTCAGGCATCGCGATGCGCACCCAGCCGTTCTTGATTACGTCGACAGTCAAATGCGCTTCGCCAGTCGCGAGGTCGCCATCGACTTTCAATTCGTAATCGATGCGACTGAGTGTCGCTTCGACAGGCGGCGCAACGGGCTCAGGCTCGGCGGGAGCAGCAGCGCGCTTCAGTGCCGTGTATTCGTTAACGGGAAGCACGACCCAGCCGTCGGGCGTTGTAGCGGCACTTTGGGCCAAACTGGAAACAGCGAAGACAATCGGGGATAGCAGAGCCAGCGCCAAGCGCGACGCCGGCAAGCGCAGTCGGTTCATGGTAATACTCCTTTTGAAATTCGTGTGCTCTGTTGCGGACGTCGAGACAAAACGGCCAGGTCGCCGCAAAAAATCACCCGCACTTTGGTTCGATTCGAGATCGAGGTGTGATCTCTTTGTAAAGCTGAGCCTAAGATGCAGTGAGGTTGCTCAAAGTAGCCTCAGCGTTATACTGAACACGTGAAACCGACTACGAAACCACGAGTGAAAATCTGTTGTATGGCGAGCGTTAAAGAGGCGTGGATGGCGATCGATGCGGGCGCGTCGGCGGTGGGACTCGTGTCGGCGATGCCGAGTGGTCCGGGTCCGATATCGGAAGAGTTGATCGCGGAAATTGCCGCGACGACCCCGCCGGGAGTCAGCTCGTTTTTGCTCACGTGCTTGCAGAATGCGGCTTCGATCATCGATCAGCAGCGGAGGCTCAGGGTCAACACAATCCAGATCTGTGATCGACTTACGCACGGAAGTTATCAGGATCTGCGTGAGGCGCTGCCGGGTATTTCGCTGGTCCAGGTCATACACGTCACCGGTCCGGAAGCGGTCGATGAAGCGATCGAAATTGCGCCGCGCGTTGATGCGATCTTGTTGGATTCAGGGAACCAGTCGCTCTCGATCAAAGAGCTCGGTGGGACGGGCAGAACACACGATTGGAGCTTGAGCCGGAAGATCCGAGAGTCGATTGAAGTGCCGTTGTTTTTAGCAGGAGGGCTGAACCCCTCGAATGTCGCCGCAGCGATTCGAGAAGTTCAGCCCTTTGGAATTGATGTGTGCAGTGGGTTACGGACTAATGGAAACTTGGACCGCGCTAAGCTGGAGGCATTCTTCGACAGGATTTACAAGATTTAACAGGATGAACAAGAAGAAACTTGTAAATCCTGAAAAATCCTGTAAATCCTGTCTAAAACTTAGAACGTAAACTTCACCGCTAACTGCACCTGCCGTGGATCACCGACACCCTGCCGCAAGAACCCGTCAAAATTGAACAGCCCGGGCGTTGTGAGCGGGTTGATGTTGTTCGTGTTATTGAACGTATTGAACATCTCGATGACGGGAATGATCGAGAAACGATCGTTGAGTTTGATTGGCCGCTGAACGCGCCAGTCAAACGAAAAATACTCATTGTCCTTGCGCTCGGTGTTGCGATTGGTCGCGGTGCGACCGGTGGCAGGTGTGATCGGCTGCGCCGTTCGTCCCTGCACGCGGAAGTTTCCTTCGAAGCCCCAACCCATCTCGACATACGTAAAGAAGTTGAACTTGTGACGGATGTCGCGATCCGATAGCGCGTAGTCCAAACTCAGGTTCAACGGATCGAAGGAACGATCGGTAAACGGATCGCGCTCGTTCGAATCGTCGTCCTTGTCTTTCGCGAGCGTGTAGTTCCACTCGAGCTGATACCGTTTGCTGAACCGCTTTCTCATACCTACGGTAAAGCCGTCGAAGACCGACTTACCCACTGCGCTCGTCACAAACACATCACCGAATCCCGGGAACAGGCCCACGCGATTCAGATTGATAAAGCGTGTGAGATGGACGCCCTTCGTGTGGGTAAAGTCCATGTAGAGCGACCAGTCGTTGGCAATCTGCTGCTCGAATTGAACGTTCGCCGTGTAGATCCTCGGGTTAGCGTAATCCTTGCTGAACACGCGAATGGAGGAGCCAGGGACAAAGCCGCCCGACGGCGGAACGTTTACGATGTTGGGCCACACGGGCGTTCCGCTGCCGTTGCTACAACCGAAAGACGATGCGCAGGCAATACCAAATTGTTGCACGCCGTTATCAGTGATTGAGCCGACCTGCGACAACATGTTCTGCCGGCCGTAATACATGCCCGCATGCGCTCTTAGAACAGACTTGCCCTGACCGGATAGATCCCATGCAAAGCCAAGACGCGGCTGAAATTCTTTCTTAGCGCTATGCAGTGTTCCATCGGAAGGGAAATTCGGGTTGGTTAAGAGCGGCCCGTAAACAGTTTGACTCGGCGGCACGACCGGCTCGGGGAAGATCTGAGCTTCCCATCGCAAGCCATAGTTCAAGGTGAAATTCGATGTTATCTGCCATCGATCCTGTGCGAATAAAGCGTAGTCTTCGTTCTTGATGTTCGATGCGCCTGGCTCAGGTACTCCGGGGAGGCCGGTCGGGATGCCGTTCTGCAAGTAGAGAAGTAATGGTCCACCAACACTGCTTCCGTTCGGGCACGTCTGATTAAACGGAGCGGCTTGCGTTATCCATCCTGCAAAAGAGAAGTCTGGTCTAAGGCATTCGCCGACGCTGGGTCCGAAGCCATTCGCTGCCGCTGGAGATGAATAGCGCAGGAACCCGGTGGTGCTGTCGAAGATATAACGTCCGGTGAAGAAACCTCGGAAGACCTGATCGTTGAGTGTGTGCAGCCATTCGCCGCCGACCTTGATGTTGTGGTTTCCGCTAACTACAGAAAAATTGTCCTTCACCTGAGTGCGCCAGAGCAACTCGTCGACGTTTGGCTCGAGGAAGAACGGAGCGCCGAACCGGAAAGTGGTTGCGAAACCCATCGCGGTATCGGCCGGCACGTTCGAATCGACTGCCGCGCGTGGCCGCAATTCACGACTGTAAGAGAAGTGAGCCTCGTTAAGCTTTGTCGGCGAGATGGTAGTGAACAGGTTCGCGCGGATCACGTTGATCTTTGATGGACCTTCAATACCGTTCGCCGAGTTGCCGTAAGTGTTGACGTCAAACGTTTGATTGGTGTTCTCCGAATGATCGAAGTTGTATGAGATTGCGAGTTGGTTGGCGGCGTTTAGATTGAAATCGACTTTGGCAAAGACTGCCTGGTTGTCGATCTTGTGTATAACCGGCAGACCTTCTTCCTGATTGCGATTCGTCCTGAAGAAGTTAATCAAGGCAAGCCGCTGGCAATCCTCATTGCCTGCGATTAGAGTTTCATTTGCACCAATCGTCGGGGTAGTAATCGGGCACGGTGTAGCGCCAACCTGTTCGCTCAGATTCGCCCGCGACAAATTCTCGCGAATACCTTCGAAGGCGAAGAAGTAAAACGCTTTGTCTTTCTTGAATGGACCACCGACAGTCCCGCCGTATTGCTCGCGGTGAAAATCTGTCAGTGGCTTGCCGTCGGAAGTGTTTGCGGTCAGTCCTTCAAAGCGCTGGAAGTAGAAGGCATTGCCGTGAATTTTGTTTGTGCCTGACTTCGTGATGACGTTGATCACGCCACCGGCCGTGCGTCCAAACTCTGCACCCGCGCCCGTCGCAACGACTTGAAACTCTTTCACGGCTTCGAGCGTGATATCGATCGCCGCACGTTGTCCGCCGAGCTGCTCGCCGAAGAAACCGTTGTTGTAGTCGCCGCCGTCGAGACTCACGTTGTTGAAGATTCCGCGTTGACCGGAGAAGTTAATCTCGTCGCCGTCCGGGCCCTGCGTGATGCTGACGCCGGGCGTGAGTGTCAGCAGGTCTTCAAACTTTCGTCCGAGGACCGGTGTCGTGGCCACTGCGACCTCGTTCATCGTGGTGCTGACTTCAGTCTTCACTGTGTCGACTGTGGGGACACTTTCGACGGTAACTTTTTCCTGAAGCTGGGAAACTGCAAGTGGGATTTCAAGTGTTAAGGTCTGGCCCACTGTTAACGGGGTGTTCTCAATGGTGGGTGTAGTAAAGCCCTGCTTGGAAGCCGTGACTGAATAGTTACCTGGTTGCAAAGCAAGAACCGAAAATCGGCCGTCGTCGTTTGTAATCACCGTTTTCACCAAACCCGTTTCGCGGTTTTTAACTTCGATGGTGACACCGGGAACTACCGCGCCGTTTGCATCCTTAACTGTTCCCTGAACCTGTGCGGTTGTGATCTGAGACTGTGCAAGAATTGTTGGAACAATCAGCAGCGTGAGAAGAATGCTGGTTAGAAAATACGAAATTCGGGGGAAGCTTTGACGAACGGGGGTTCGCATAGTTGTCTCCTCTGATACGGGACTTAGTTTTGATTCTGAGTTGGTTTTTTCAAGTTTTTGGATCGGTTTTGGTCGAACATCTTAGTTTTACGTTTAGACCGTGTCAATGAAACTTTTTGGCAGTTTTGTGTGGGTCGTTCGAAAAACGACTCATGGTTACAACGCTTTTGTAACAAGCGAACAGGTATGCTGAAAGTTGGATGTTTGTTCAACTTACAAGCATAAGTTCGTTTCTGCAGGATAGGGCGATAATCGCTCGCATTTGGGACTATCTCACGCGACAGTTCACCTTCGGCAAAATCACGGTTTCTGCTTCGAGCCTGATGGTTGGCGTGCTCGTCGTACTGATCACGATCTTTGTCTCGCGATGGGCAAGCTCTTTGCTCGATCGGCGACTTGGTAACCGTCGTCACATCGATCCGGGATTGCGTTACACGATTTGCCGGCTCGCGAAGTATGTCGTCGTCACCATCGGCTCCCTCGTGGCTTTGAAACAGGCGTTTATGATCGACCTCACTTCGATCGCAGTCATCTTTACAGCGCTGTCAGTCGGCATCGGTTTTGGACTTCAGTACATCGCCGCTGATATCGCGTCGGGCTTCATTCTGCTTTTCGAGCGGCCGATCAGGATCGGGGATCGCATCACGATCGGTGAAGATGAAGGCGACGTGCAGAGTATTAACCTGCGCACGACCGTGGTAACAACAAACGATCGAATCGCGATCATCGTACCGAATTCGAAGCTCGTTGGGCAGCGGGTTGTGAACTGGTCGTATGCCGATCCGCGCGCGCGTATCGCGATTCCGATTGGGGTTGCGGATGATTCGGATATCGAGCTGGTTACTGCGACGCTAATCCGGGCGGCGGAGGGCGTATCGAATGTTTTGGAGGAGCCGAAGCCGCGCGTGCAGTTTTTGAAGTTTGGCGATTACTCGCTCGACTTCCGTTTGCTGGTGTGGACGAACCAGCCGCGTCGGCACGTGCAGATTCGCAGCGACATCAACTACCGCATCGCCCGACTCTTCCGCGAGCGCTCGATCCGGATTCCGTATCCGACGCAGGAGTTTCTATTGAAAGGCATTCCGCGCCAGCTCGAACCCAGCCTGCTTACCGACAACGACCTCGCAGACAATCCAACAGCGGGGGCAAGCCCCTCTTCCTGACTTGTTCTTTTTCCCAGGCCTTTGAATCTTCTTGAAATGAACAAGTCAAAAGCGGCGAGTCTGATTTCTCTGTGCAACCTCTGTGTCCTCTGTGTCTCTGTGGTTGTTTTCCTAAGCAATCGTCAACCACAGAGACACAGAGGACACAGAGGTTGCACAGAGAAGAACATGTATGACGACTTTTCGAGCACAGCCACGTTTAAGTAATACTTTTGTCCTTATGAGCGGCCGATTATTGCTAAACCAAATTGAGTGAGGCATCATTCAGTCCGACATGCGCTCTGCTCGTACATTAACTACTGTTCGCGCCGCCGTCGGCGATAAGCGTGAAGCGATTATGCGCGCCGCCATACGTGTCTTCGCTCACAACGGTTATTTCAATTCAAAAGTCGCCGACATTGCTCGCGAAGCCGGTGTCGCGGACGGTACTGTCTATCTCTACTTCAAGAACAAGGAAGACATTCTCCATTCGATCTTCGACCGCAGTGTCGAGGAAGCGCTCGACGCCGCGAGGAAACAGATCGAGCATGTTACGGATCCAAGAGAAAAGCTGCGCCAGATCGCGGCGCTGCATCTCGAGCGACTCGGCGCCGATCGCGATCTCGCAGTCGTTTTCCAGGTCGAGCTGCGCGGCTCGACGAAGTTTATGGAGGAGTTTTCGGCGGCTGGTTTTGCAGAGTATCTCTCGTTGATTCGTTCGACGTTCGAAGAAGGCCAACGCGCCGGCGTCTTTCGCGCAGATCTGAACGCGAATGTCGTGGCCAAAATACTCTTCGGCGCGCTCGACGAAATGGCGACGAACTGGATCCTCTCCAAACGTCGCTACAAGCTTGCGCCGATGGCAGACGAGGTGCTGGATATTTTTCTAAACGGAGTTAACAAGCGTGAATCGAGCGGTTGAGTACATGGATGTTCACTCAAGCACTCCGCCTCAGCGCGTCTTCTCGCCTGACGAGCCCGCTACGCTCGTCGATATCTTCAACGGAATCGCGCGCGATCACAAACGTCCTGACACACTGAATTACAAGAGCGACGGCCGCTGGGTCTCGGTCTCTTCTGACGAGCTGCTGGCGCGCGCCAAGCGTATCGCTGCCGGACTGCATGCGATCGGTGTGCATCGCGGCGATCGTGTCGCGTTGCTGTCCGAGAGCCGTGTGGAATGGACGCTGACCGATGCCGGTTCGATCTTCGCCGGCACGATCGATGTTCCGATTTATGCGACGTTAATGCCGCCTCAGGTGCGTTACATCCTGAACGATTCCGGCGCAGGGGTTCTCTTCCTACCGAATCGCGAAAAGTTTATCGAGTTGAAGGACGCGCTCGGTGAGTGCCCGCAGGTGAAGCACGTCATCTTTTTTGAAGGCAGTGGTGACGGAATGACCTTGGCCGAGCTCGAAGAACGAGGACAGGAGCTTGAGCAGCGCGAGCCGGGTCACATCGATCGCTCAGTAGTGCAGACGCAGCCGGACGATCTCGCCACGATCATCTACACCTCCGGCACGACCGGCGAACCGAAAGGCGTGATGCTGACGCACTCGAACCTCGTCTCGAATCTGATCGACTCGTCCGGGCATCACGATTTTGGCGAACAGGACACGGCGCTGTCAGTGTTGCCGTTGTCGCACGTGTTCGAACGCCAGGCAATGTACATGTACTTGCACAAAGGCATGGCTGTTTACTTCGCGGAGTCGTTGCAAACGGTTGGTCCAAACTTGCGCGAAGTGAGTCCGACGGTGCTGGTCGGTGTGCCGCGCATCTTCGAAAAGATTTACCAGCGCATTCGCGAAGCTGCGGCGGAGCGTGGGAAAGTCAGCGTTGCGTTGCTGGCGTGGTCTCTGGCAGTTGCGCGGAAGTATGCGGAGTTTGTGCTTGCTCATAAGCCGGTTCCTGCATCGCTCAAGTTCAAACATTCGATCGCGTCGAAGCTCGTGTTTTCAAAGTGGCAACGAGCGTTTGGTGGAAAGATGAGGCTGTTGGTATCCGGCGGCGCGGCGTTGTCTGAAGAACTTTCGTACATCTACTTTGGCGCGGGAATTCCGATCGTTCAGGGTTACGGCTTGACGGAAACGTCGCCCGTGATCACTACCAGCAGTATCGACGAGATCAGGCCGGGAACTGTCGGCAAAGCGATTCCGAACGTTGAGATCCGCATCGCGGAAGACGGTGAGATCGAAGTGCGTGGTCCAAACGTGATGCGCGGCTACTACAACAAGCCGGAAGAAACGCGCGCCGTGTTTACGAGCGACGGCTGGTTCAAGACCGGCGATGTGGGCGCGCTCGATAAGAATGGTTTTCTGTGTATTACCGATCGGAAGAAGGAGTTGTTCAAGACTTCCGGTGGTAAGTACATCGCGCCGCAGCCGATCGAATCGGCCATCAAAGGGTCGCGTTTCGTGAACCAGGTGGTGTTGATTGGAGCGGAGCGCAAGTTTCCGGCGGCGCTGATCGTGCCGGTTTGGGAGCAGCTCGAGTCGTACTGCAAGTTGAAGGGAATATCAGTTCCGAGCCGGAGTGAGCTTTGCTCGCATCCGCGCATCATCGATTTGATTCAACGGCAGATTGACGCGCTGACGCCGAATCTGGCGAAGTATGAGCGGATCAAGAAAATCGCGTTACTGGAGAATGAGTTTACGATCGAAGGTGGCGAGCTCACGCCGACTTTGAAAGTGAAGCGAAGAGTTATCGATGAGAAGTATCGCGACGTGATTGAGAAGCTTTATCAGGAGTGAATTACGGTTGTCTTGGAATGTCGACGTCGAGATGAAGTGCTTTTAGAATTCGGTCTCCCGCGTCTTCGCCCGCACGCGTTAATACCTGTTGACGATACAAATCGCTGTTGGAGCCGCGCGACGTCGGTCCAACGATGACTGGTCCAGCGCGATTAGCGTTCAGGTAACTGTGTCCTTGCGTGACGATCTTCGCGGTGTTGGGAGCAAATACGATGTACTCGACTATCAGGTCGTCGGCCGAGCGGGCCATATTGTCAAACTTCAAATTGATCAGCACCACGTAGCTTTTAGTTTCCGACTTCGCTTTCTTGATCGCTTCTCCGCGGCTGAAAGATTGGTCGGTTATATCAACACCCGCCGAGGATCCCGCACGCAAGCGGTCTGCGCAACCTCGCACCACCCAGTCGTAATATGCATAAGAAAGCATCGCCTGCGAATCGTTCCGATCCGCGCCGATGTAGAACAGCAGCTCCGAGACTTTCTCGGTTTTCTTTGGTGCGGGCGTTGGTTCGGGAGTTGGTGAAGGAATTTCGGCCACCGGAGCCGGTTTCGAGTGCTTGCGTCCTGACTGAGCCGGAACAGACCAGACAGCAAGCGCGATAACCAGCATGGTTGCGAAGGGGCGATGCGTCATGTGGTCGGAATTGTAAACACTCGCCGTGAGAATGGGAAGTTTGATTTGTTACACTGCGGAATTAATGGAGCTCAAAAAACCTCAGATTCTCGTGATTACAGGTGTTCGTGACCAGGCTCGGGCGACGCGCTCGTTTGATCTTCGCGCTGACCGAGCGGTGAATTTCACGCCCGGACAGGTGGCGGTGCTGCGCGTGGAGGGTGAAGAGCCGGCTTACTTTGCTTTTGCTGGCGCGCCCGAGGATCGGGATTTGGAAGTGCTGGTGAAGCAGAAGGCGGGAGCCAGCGCCGTGATCTACAACAAGTGTGTTGGTGATCAGATCGAGCTGGTCGGGATCGCCGGACATGGTTTCAATCTCGATACGATGAAAGGTCATGATCTTGTTTTTGTTGCGATGGGGACGGGCGTCGCGCCGTTGCGTTCGGCATTGCGACACGTGTTGAAGCGAAAAGAGGAGTTTGGGCAGCTCGTCGTGCTCTACGGTGCGCGCACGCCGGACGACTTTTGTTATCGCGATGAGACTGAACACTGGAGCGCGCATGGCGTCGAGCTGCGCCAGGTGATTTCGCGTCCGGATGGTCACGACTGGTCTGGCCCGACTGGTTATGTGCAGTCGTTATTGGACAACGTCCTGCCGGATCTGTCGTCGCCGGTGGCGCTGATCTGCGGCTCACGCGAGATGATCGAGGAAACGCGCGAACGCCTCGGCAAGATGGGCTTCAAGCCGGAAGAGATCCTTACTAATTACTAACGCCTGAAGAACTGTGCCGCTCTGATGACGGTGGTGTTGCAGTAACGCTGAATGGCTTTGAAGTCGGCCCAGTTTTCAGTGACGACCTGCGCCCTACACCTCCGCGCGCTGACCGCAATTAAAACATCCAGCGCGAGGCGTTGCGACGCACCTGGCGGTAGCCGTTTAAGTTTGCCTCGTCCTTCCCGCCTCCTGTCCTGAGTCAGGAAAAACATGATTTTCGCTGCGAGAAGCCAATCCTCAACAGTGGGGACGATTAATAAATTGTCTTCTTCAAACTGTCGGAAAAACCGCTCGTAAGATTTGCGATGCGAACTATCCGCAGCACTAGACATAAGCTCCATCATCACGACGGCGGACATAACGAAATTTCGTGGCATCTCGTGAAGAGAGAGCTTTCGTGAAACGATGACTGACGTGTCGTAGGTGAAGTACGGCATCGGATATAGAGGTTTTATTTAGCTATGTTGTTAGAGTCTTTGGAATTCTCCGCGTTGATTAGCCTCGTAGGCCCACCGAAAGCATTTTAGAGTTAGTTCCATTCTTTTTTTCCAGCGTCGTTCTTCATCAGCCTTCTTTTGGGCCGCCTTTGATTTCGGCGCTGACATAGATGCTTTAGATGCAGCCTTCTTCGTACGAGACGAAGTTGCTCGAGGAGCCGAAGCTTTCTTCCGTACTGAGGTGTGAGGTTTTTGTTTCTTGGTAGTCATGCGCGCAGTATAGCACAGTTGGGAGTAGGCGCAACGCTGCGCGCATTTAAAGAACTGACCGAAAAACAAAATTAACTTGACGGTGGCTTAAGACCCATCATGCGCATGTACGTGATGATGTTGCCGTAGTGCAGACTGGTGTGGCCCACGTTAGTGAATAATGGTCTGAACTGACCGTTGCCTGAGCTGTAGGCGGCGTTGCATTTCCCGACGGCTTCTTTAAGTTTCGGAAGGAGCGTGTCTTTATCCGTCGCGCCCTTCTCGATAGGCGTAGTCCATTCGACTTTGTTGCCGACGCCGTGCGCGCAGAAATAGTTGTAGGAATCCGTGACGTGGGCAATCAATTGGCCGAACGTACGCACGGTGTCCACCGGGCGATAGCTATACTTGTCCGCCGGAACCATCTCGGCAGCTTTCGTCACCCACTCATTAACTTCGTTGAAGGCGTTTTTCAGTTCCATCGAAGTGTCAGGAGCTTTCTCTGGCGTTGATTGGGCAAAGCTCATTGACGCGGACGACAGCAGGCAACAGAGGATCAAAAGAATTCTGAGTTTCATAAGGGTCTCCTTTTGGCGGCGCATGCTAAGTCGTGAAGTTATGGAATCGCAATAAGTAATACGCGAACGGTACAAATTTCGAGACGAACGGGCTCAACTCGTGGATCAAAGCTACTCGTAACGCAGCGCTACGAGCCGATCGACTTTCGTAGCCCGGCGCGCGGGAATGTAACAGGCAAGTAGCGCCACAGCGAGCAAGACCGCTGACACCATTACAAACGTGAGCCAACTCCCACCAGCAAGAGCAGCGCAACGGCGACTTCCGAACCAACCAGCAGATTACGCAAGGCACTGCCCTGAAAGCTTCCAGGATTCGGCGTCGATGGCGCTGAAGATCGTGGTGTTGGCTCCGATGCCCAGAGCCAACGTCAAAACTACTATGACCGTGAAGCCTGGCCGCTTGAGGAGCATCCGAAAGGCGTAGCGAACGTCTTGTAGTGTGTTCACGATCTTCCTCCAATTACCGGCTTCTTCTCTGTGCAACCTCTGCGTTCTCTGTGCCTCTGTGGTTATTTTTTTCTAAGAAATAGGAAAACCACAGAGACACAGAGAACGCAGAGGTTGCACAGAGTCAGCCTCCATTACTCGTACCGCAATGCGACCAATGGATCGACTTTGGTTGCGCGTCTGGCGGGTAGGTAACAGGCGAGCAGCGTGGCGACGATTACACAAAGCGCCACTGCGCCAAACGTGATCGGATCAGTTGGTGAGACTTCGAACAGCAGCGTGGACATGAGACGTGTTAACGCCAACGCGCCCGCAAGCCCGATCACCAGACCGATGGTGACGAGCAACATTCCGCTTCCAACGATCAGCTTCAGCACGTCACGCCACTGTGCGCCGAGGGCTATTCGAATACCAATCTCGCGCGTGCGCTGAGTCACGAAATAAGCCATCACTCCGTAAATGCCGGCAGTCGCCAGCACGAGGGCAATGCACGAGAAGATGCCGAACAGCAGTCCCCAAACTCTCGATTGCCAGATCGTGTTCGTCGACAACCTCGTCACAGGCATGACGTTGAAGATGCCGGTGTCAGGCGCGACTTGCCAGATGGCTCGCTTGATATCGTTTGCGAGCGCTATGGGATCACTGCCTTGCGTGCGTGCTACAAAATGAGTTTGCTTGGCGTAATTCTGGTAAGCGGAATTGTAGAAATCGTAACCTGCATCATCGACGAGGCTATTGTGCCTGACATTACCGACGATGCCGACGATTTCAGCGCAGCCGGTACCATCGTCGTTGCAGTTAACGCGTTTACCCAATGCATCTTCGTTGGGCCACATCCGCTGGGCCAGCCCCTGGCTAATGATTGCCACATCGCGGTAACCATCCGGCCTGACGGTGTCACGATCAGTAAAGGTGCGGCCGCGAAGCAGCGGGATCTGCATCACTCGAAAATAGTCCGGCGAAACAGCCTGGTAATTGACGAGCGGATTCTGTTTCTGGTCTGCACTCGACTGGCCCTGGATTGAAAACTCGCCTCGATACCACGGCTTTTGTCCGACGAAAGGCAAATCACTGTTCGCGGCTACAGCAACTACGCCCGGCACCGTCGCGATCTGTTCCAGCAGCTTTTGGTAGTGCCGCGACATAAACTTGACGTTGTAATCTTCCTGGCGTCGATAAGTTGGGTTGATTTCGAGATGGAGCACGCCGTCTGCCGTGAAACCCGGGGACGTATTCTGAAGTCGCGTAAAACTCCGCAGCATCAACCCCGCCCCGGTAAGCAGCACGACCGCGAGTGCGATTTCCGTCACTACTAACAGGCCGCGGATTCGTTGCATGCCCGCGCCAGTGCCGGATTTACCACCTTCCTTTAGTGACCGGTCCAGATCCAATGACCGCGTCCGCAATGCCGGTATCAGACCGACCAAGAGCGTGGTCAAAACTGAGATCAGCAACGTGAATGTCAGCGCCCGGCCGTCGAGTTCGATCTTCACAAAGAAAGGCAAGAGCTCCGCTGGCAGCAGTGCGACCAGCATTCGTAGACTCCACGCGCCGAGCAGTATCCCGCCAGCGCAGCCCATCGAAACAAGCAGCAACGCTTCCGAGATCGATTGTCGGATCAGTCGTCCCTGACTCGCTCCAAGCGCCGCGCGCATCGCGAGCTCACGTTCGCGAACGGTCGCTTGCGTCATTAGCAAGTTCGCGACGTTCGCGCAGGCAATCAAAAGGACAAATCCGCAAGCGCCCAACAGGAGCCAGAATGAGCGGCGTAATTTGCCGAACCAGAAATCTCGCAACGGGACGACGGTTGCAGTGACGTCCGAATTGGTATCGGGATAGGTTTGCGCCAGACGCGCGGCGATCTGTTTCATTTCAGCTTGCGCCTGTTCCGTCGAGACGCCGGGCTTAAGACGAGCTATCGTCTGATCTATACGGAAGCCGCGACTCTCGTGATCGAAGTACCGATCATTCAGCCACCACAAGTCGCTTTGAAATGGAAAGCGAAATCCGGGTGGCATCACTCCGACTACAGTCAGGCTATGTCCGTCGATGTGCAGTTGACGCCCAAGGATCGCCGAATCGCTGCCGAATTTTCTTTGCCATAAGCCGTGACTCAAGATGATCGAGTCAGAATCTCCCGCATTTGGAGTATGGCCGAGCGAAGGCGCGACTTGCAGGATTGAAAACAGGTTTGCGGTGGCGAAGGTTAAGCTGAGTGTTTCCGTCTCGGCGCCAAACTCCAGATTTGCGTTCCAGCGCAGATTGAAAAACGCCACGTCGTCAAAGACGTTATTTTGCTTGCGCCAGTCTTCGTAGTCGGAGAACGACACTCCGATCGATTGACCGCGGCTCTCTGAATCCACCATCACGAGGCGGTTAGCATCGCCATACGGCAGCGGGCGTAGCAGAAAAGCGTTGACGATGCTGAAGATGGCTGTGTTGGCGCCAATCCCGAGGGCGAGCGTCACGATCGCTATCAGACTGAAACCGGGATTTCTGGCCAGCAGTCGCCGGCCGTAACGTAGGTCTTGCAGAAGCTCGTCGATTAGTCGCATGTTGCTTCCTTTTTTGAGGTCCGACTGGAGCGGAATATAGGACTGCATCGATCGCGCGTCAATGATTTACTTGCACCAAAGTACAGGTTGACGGAACTAACAGCCAATTACATGCGCTTCTCGGATTCAGTATCCTCTTTAATGTGGTTGATTGATTGAATCTGTAACAGGAGCCGCGATGAATTCAATGTTTCGATTGACGCTTTCATTCCTTATCGTTATTTGCTTCGCCGGGTTGACCATGGCGCATGGCCGCACCGTCGAGGTTAAGGCGCGAGTAATTGCGATTAATGCTGACGGGCAAAGCCTCGAGCTTTACGACTCGCCGAACCGCACGCGAATTTCGGTGCAGCTAGCACAACTGCCCGAAGCCGAACGCAAGGCGTTGATTCGCTCGGACGTGCGTGAGGTGCTGGTTCGCGGTCAAGTCTCGATGGTCGCGGGACGTATGACAATTCACGCCGAGAGTGTGCAGTGGAGTGATAAAGAGGCCTCAAAGTAGGTTTTCACGCCTTTGCGTGAAAACCACCTGTCAGAACTGCCAGTTCCCTAGTCCGTCCCAATCGGATATGCAACCTGCGTTTGCAAATAACTGGCGCAAATCAGCAGCAGGCCCTTAGCGAGCTGGCGATTCGACTCGTCTTCGAACGTTCGCCCGACGCCATTCTTTTGCTCGATGACGGCGTGTTCATTGACTGCAATCAAGCGGCAGTCGACATGCTGTGCGCCGCCGGAAAAGACGAGCTGCTATCGCTCTCACCATCCGATCTCTCGCCTGCAATTCAGGCTGACGGCGCTTCATCCACGACCAAAGCGCAGCAAATGATCGCCACGGCACTCGAGCGCGGTAGTCATCGCTTCGAATGGCTGGCGAAACGTCGCGATGGCAGCGAGCTTCCGGTTGAAGTCTTATTGACCGCGATCCCTTTTCTGCAAAGACAAATCCTCTACGTCGTTTGGCGAGACATCACTCGCCGCCAGGAAGCAGAGCGCGAGCTCGCGAAGTCGCGCGAGAGCGAAGACGCTTTCCGCGCCGGACAAGGGCGAGTGCTCGAAATGATCGCGCAGGGAGCAACGCTCTCCGACGTTCTCGCCAGTTTAGTAACGCTGATCGAGGCGCAGTCGGAAGGAATGATCTGCTCGGTGCTGCAGCTCAGCGAAGACGGAAAGCACATTCGCCACGGGGCAGCGCCACGCCTGCCGGAGATTTACGTACAAGCCGTCAACGGCGCGCCGATTGGACCAAAGAATGGTTCCTGCGGCACTGCGATGTATCGTGGCCAGCCCGTAATCGTGACAGACATGCTCACCGATCCGCTCTGGGAAGACTATCGCGAGCTCGCGAAACTGTCAGGCTTGCGGGCGTGCTGGTCGACGCCGATCTTTACGGGACACGGAAAAGTGTTGGGATCGTTTGCGATGTATTACCGCCAACCGCAAGCGCCGACCGGATCCGAAGCGCGACTCACGGAAGTTGCGACTCACATTGCGGGCATCGCGATCGAACACGAGCGCGCCCAGAATGAGTTGCAGCATACACGTTCGGAGCTCGCACACGTCGCTCGCGTCACGACGATGGGAGAGCTCGCCGCTTCAATCGCTCACGAAGTGAACCAGCCGCTCGGCGCGATTGTCGGAAACGCTGATATCTGTCGTAGCTGGCTTCAGGAAAAGGAAGTCGATCTCAAGCTGGTAGCAGAAGCACTCGAGGACATTTCCAACGATGGTCATCGCGCCAGTCAGATTATCTCGCGCATTCGTTCCCTCGTGAAAAAGCATGTGCCTGAGAAAGCGCCGCTGAATCTGAGTGATGTCGCGCGCGACGTCATCGGACTGGTTGGTCATGAGGCGCAAAGAAAGCAAGTGATTATTCATTCGCAGCTAGGTGAGTCGCTGCCGGTAGTGGAAGCTGACCGCGTGCAGTTGCAACAGGTGCTTCTGAATCTCTGTATGAACGGCATTGAAGCCATGCACGAGACGGACGCGAATCAGCGGCAGTTAACCGTGCAGACGGTGATGTCGAACGGAAGTGTGTTGGCCGCTGTGAGCGATCGTGGGATGGGGATTGAGCCGGCCAAAGCCGAACAGCTATTCAAACCATTCCACACAACGAAAGCGAACGGTATGGGAATGGGCCTCGCGATTAGCCGGTCGATCATTGAATCATTCGGCGGCAAGCTGTGGGCTGAATCAAACGCCGGCGGCGGCGCGATTTTCTCGTTCCGCCTGCCGGCGAGAAGTCAGGAAATACAATGACTGAAAAACCGCCCGTGGTAATCGTGGTCGATGACGACGACTCGTTCCGCAATTTTCTTTCGCGGCTGGTGAGTACCATCGGCCTGAAGACGGTTCCTTTCAATTCAGCGGAAGCGTTTCTGGCGGCGCCACCGCCTGACTGTCCGGCGTGCCTCGTGCTTGATGTGCAGATGCCTGGTTTGAGCGGACTCGATCTGCAACGCCGGCTTGCCAGAGGCTCACGGCCGCTTCCGATCGTCTTTACGACTGGTCATGGTGACATTCCGATGACGGTCGAAGCCATGAAGGCCGGTGCGGTAGGGTTTTTCTCGAAACCGTTTCGCAATCAGGACATGATCGACGCGATCAAAGAGGGAATCGCGCGCGATCGCGAAGTGCGGAAACAGCTCGACGAGCTGGCGGAAATCCAGGCGCGCTATGATTCACTGACGAGCCGTGAACGCGAAGTCTTTGCCCTTGTAACCGAAGGGTCGCTGAACAAGCAGATCGCACATACGCTCGGCACCAGCGAGCGCACGATCAAAGCTCACCGCGCCCAGGTGGTGCAGAAAATGAAAGCTGACTCAGTGGCGGATCTGGTGCGCATGGCTGATCGGTTAAAGATCTAGTGTGACCTGCATATTGTACTTTGGTGCAGGTTGGTTGAACTCTCGTACAATTCTGACCTTCCCTTCGTGCTGGTAAACTCATGACCAGCATGCCGCAAGCGAATCCATTGATTTCCGTTGTTGACGATGACCCGTCGATGTCACGCATGTTGTGTCGCGCTATTAAGGCGGCGGGGTTAAGTGTGGATGTGTTTGGCTCCGCGGAGGAATTTCTGGATTCTGACGCGTCTCGCGCGTCTGTTTGCCTGATTCTTGATGTGAACTTGCCCGGAATGAGCGGTCTCGAGTTGCAGCAGCGGCTGAACGCATCGCGGCTGGAGGTCCCGATCATTTTCATGTCTGCCCAGGCCGACGAAGCCATGAAACGACGCGCGCTCAATGCGGGTGCGGTCGGCTTTTTGCGCAAGCCGTTCAGTATTGAATCACTGCTCGCGACCCTGCGTTCGATATCTCTTTAGCACCTGCACCAAAGTACAAGTTGCGCGAACCAACGTACAATTTTCGAGTCGTCAACAACTTGGTACTCTCCTTTCTGTCAGGGAGAAACAACAGAAGGAGAGAGGTAAGGATCATGACGACACAAAAACAAATTTCGCACTTGTCATTCGCGGCCATCATCCTGGTATTCGCAGCACTGCCGGCATTGGCGCAAACCGGCACCGTTGATAATCAAACCGTCGTGGCCAGTACCTCGAATTTGGTCAAATCCGACCAGCTAGCCGCTCTTCGCAAAGACCGCGTGAGCGTCCCGACCAAAAAGTCACCCATCGTCGTTGCGTCGGTTGTTACAGAGAAGCAGCAGCCTTCGTTTTCGGCCACTCAATTCATGAAGTCCGCGACTGAACCGGCCGTGATCAGTGACAGCACGACATTCGAGTTCACGAGCCTCGAGAAACCGCGCTTCAACGAGACCTCTTCAAAGACCATCAACTTCGTTCCGTCGCGTGGACCAAAATTTCCGTGGTAACTATGTAGTTTTTAAGTGGGGGGCGGCGACGACTGAAGGGCGCATTCTGGGGCGAAGGCGCCCTTCAGTTTTTATTCAGTCTCTCCAGCTTCCTTAAGAACTCGCACGACGTCGTCGTGATTATTCTGAACCGCTAACATCAGCGCGGTTTTCCCATCATTGTCTTTCGCTTTCAGGTTCGCACCGGCAGCAATGAGCACTCGGCAAATATCATCATGACCAAAGCGAGCGGCCTCCAGCAACGGCGTGCTGCCACGCTCATTGGTTGCATTAACGTCAGCGCCGGGCGAGGACACCAGCGACTTAACCATGTCAGTGTTTCCTTCAATCGTTGCGCGGAACAAAGCCTCGGTCTGCGCATTGCGCGGCGCTGCCCCACGTTGACCGCACGCGGCGATCAGTAACGAGATTACCAAGATGGTGAACGCCAAAAGTTTTTTCATTGGAGTCGTTCTTTTAAAAATTGATCACTAGATATTCTCTGTTCTCCCCATTTCGATTTATAAACCAATATTTGATTGGACTATCGGTAATGATACTGTCCAGTATTGATCGAACTGTCACATTCTCAACATCCAACGAGAAATCATTTCCAAATGATGCAATATCATATGGGGAAAATGCCTCAACTGAGGAACTGACACCGTAACTTGCTAACAAACTCTTAAGTTCAGGCCTGCCACTAAGAGTTTGTCGAAAGGTTAATTTGGCTGCGCGTTTCGGCAGAACAAATCGGGCGATTCTTAGCTCCAGCAGCGTCTGCAACAACGGATCTCTGAAGTCACCTTTGGGGAAGACCCGGATGCTGGTGTCGCTAACCTCCCAAGTATAAGCAGGCTTCTGCTTAACAATACGGTTTAGGACATCAGCAAGCTTCCCCTTGGTGACTTGAACCGTTACGCGCCTGCTCTTTAAAAAATCTTCATTAGTCGCAGCCTCCAGACTGATTGGCACGCTATACTTGTATGCTACTTCAGCAAGCGCTTGATTTATGGTCTTGGCTTCGAGCCGTAAATCTGTCACGGCTATGTCGGCTGAGTTTATATGCTGCTTAACTAATTCTGGTTGAGCAAACGCATTCGTCGCCTGAATCGGGATAGCTGTAGCTAGAATCAGGATAAGGAGCATACTCCGTATAAACTGTTTCATGATTTCCTCCGTCTAGTTTGCCTATTTAAAGTTTAGTTTCCAAACTTCCTCACTGCACCCTGCTTGTACGTGATGCTTTTGCTCGCATCGTTCATGCGAATCTGGGTGCCTTGGACCATAAACAGGTTTGTTGTACCGGACTTGACGACCGCGTCCTGCCTTGTTTGAACATCCATTAGTTGTTTATTGGGATTGAATTGCCTGACCTGTAGATCGTAGAAGGCGCCGTTCGCCTGTTGTGAGATACCCACAGCGTTTGTTGTCAGAGCTAGGTTGTGCCCATAAAGATCTTTGGCGTCCTGGTTGTCCGGTTTAGCATTCTCTGTAACGCTAAGGTTGGGATCAACCATAATGTTTCCACCTTGATCTAAAACAACTAGAGCAATGGTTTGCATGTAGCCATTGTCGATCTCCATATCCTGATCTGGTTCAGGCATGTCTATCGTGGCATTCCTCAAAATCGTTTGCTCACCTTGTATGACTTCCACTGTTGTCGGCTTTGGCGTCTCGCCGGTGGCAAGTGGCTTTGCTTTCGCACGTATCTCAGCAAGTCTCTTGTTTATGGCCGTATCATCTAATGGGTTTACCACCTGTTTCTTGTCCTGCGAATCGGTTGCTTCTGCGTCGTCAAGGCCGTTCGGATCAATAAGCCGGACCGGATTATTCAACACGTAAGCATAGCGATTCCAGCTTTGCGGATGTCGGGTTTCCCCGCTCGCCAACAAGGGATCGGCGCTCGTGAATCTTCCCTGCAAGCCCTGATAGTATCGCGCTTGCATGTAATCCAATCCCGTTTCAGCATCACGCTCATGCGAAGTGAATTTCTTACGCAATCCTTCCGCGAGACCAAATCCCATTCCTATCGTGCGGCCACCCACCCCTGAGCCTATCTCCTCTCCGAATGGCATGTAGTCGTGACGACTGATCACGCTTGCACCTGAATTTGTCACCACTCGTGGCGAGCCGAGATGGTCCGGGGTGGTGTAGCGCGTGCCGTTTGAATTTATGGCTGTTGGTTCGATTGTCGCTAAGAGCCCGCTGGCGCCATAAATGTATTCCTTCTGCAGCGCGCCGGTTGAGCCGCTGAACTCGGCGATCAGTTGACTACCAATGCCGTAAATGAAACGTAAGTTCTCACCCACGAGTTTGCGCACGCGCTGGCCTTCTCCGTCGTAAACGTAAGCAGAGACATTATCAACCTTCCAGATCTTGTTTTCCGCATCGTAGGTATACGCGTGCGAGCCGTCGTTGAGGAGGTTGCCGGCTGAATCGTAGCTTGCGCCGTTGATGCGATTGTTTGAGGTATTGAAGTAAAGGCTTTGATTGCCACCGCCAAGATCGATCCAGCGATTCCCATAGCGATCATAGCCATTCGTTTGTGACCAGCTTGAACCACTGGTTTCATTTGAAGTAGTCAGGCGATTCAACGAGTCGTAGCCGAAACTCTGCGTGTAACTGAGCCCGCCACCGCTGTAGGTATGCGCGAGCACGTTGCCGTTGTTGTTAGTAGTGCCGTAGCTGTAACCCAACGAAATCACTGAAGTGGGGTTGCCCGAAGCACCAAGCTTAATCTGCGTCGGTTGCAGGCGGTTGTTGTAATCGACTGCGTGAATGAGACTGTTGCCGTACGTCTCAGTGTTCAACGCATTGTGAGCTGCGTAACCGATGCTTGAAACACTCGCAGCCGGCGCATAAGTTGTCGCATTACTGCTCAGAGAACCTAAACGTCCCGACGAATCATTTGTGTAAGTCACCACCCGACGATCACCCGCGCCCGGAACTGCTGGATAGGTTTGAGTATGTAAAGCGCTATCGGCGTAGTAACTCGCTTCCACCAAATAATTGACCGCGTCCGTGCGTTGATACTGCGTCACCACGCGGCCCATCTGATCATAACCGCGATAAGTACCTTCACTGCTGCCGCTGCCGTAAGTCACGGCGACAAGACGACCAGTTGAGTAGCCGCGAGAAAAAGTCGGCGCGCTGCCTGGCAATGTCTGTGCGTCGTAGAAGTAACTGACAGCCGGCGTCTGCGGAGTATCGTTGTAAGTTTTGGATGTAATGCGATTGATGGCGTCATAAGCCATCGTCGCCGTGATGGATCGCGCGTCGATCTTGCTGGTGAGATTACTATTCGCGTCGTAGCCATAAGTGATAGTGCCGCTTTCGGGGTTCGTCACGGATGTCAAGCGTTTCAGCGAATCGTAAACCAACGTTCTGGTCTGTGCTCCCTGGGAAACGCCCGTTAAATCGTCGAGCACGTCGTAGGTGTAATAAGTCGGCTGGACAGGACTGCCAACTGAGCCGAGATTGTTGCCGCCATCAGGCTCGTCCACCCGCGCCAGTCGCCCGAGCGCATCAGTGATACTGCGGCGTAACTTGCCCGCCTGATCTGTCACTGTAACTGCATTGCCACTGTACGAGGTGGTCATAACCGCATTATCCGGAGTGGTCACAGACGTAACCCGACTAAGAGCGTCAAAGGCTTTTGTGGTCCAAACAGCGGTTTCGCTTAAGGGCCGATAAGGATTAGAAATCTGACTGCTTCGCCCAAGTGCATCGTATTGTTGCTCAATCAGAATGAAATTTGTGCCACCTTCGTATTGTCGCGTTTCTTTGGTGCGACCAAATCCGTCGTAAACAACTTTGCTGACTAACCCGTTATCGGTGTTGGTGTCGCGATCACTCGTTGTTGTAACGGTCCGATTCGGATCGTCGTAGTCAAAACTGGTCTGATTTTCGGCGCCCGTGCCGATAGCACGTTTAATCTGTTTCGGCCGGTCCAGGCTGTCGTTGTAGGAGCCACTGGCTACGATTCCGTTTGTGTCTTCGGCATTCACTGGCCTACCGAGATAATAGTCAAACTGTGTATAAGAGATATGGCCGGCGGCGTTAGTTACCCTCGTGGCGAAGGCGTAGCTTGCCAGACCACCCAACGGCGATGGCGCAGTGTTGCTTTGCGCTTCACTGTCTGGCGCACCATACCGATCCGCATAATCAAACGTTGTCGCATAGCCGCGCGCATCGATGGCCTTCAGCAGATTTCCCGCAACATCATACTGATTGTAGGAATAAAGCTGTGTGCTCGTTGAGAGAATCCAGCCGGTACTACGGGTTAAGTTTCCGCGAGTTGAATACGAAGTTGTAAAACTCGAATCGAGGCCAGAGATGTCGGATCTTGGTTCGAGCGGCGCGTGATTGCCGTCACTCGCATAATTGTCGTACTCGAAAGTGAAGCGCGATTTTTCCCCTCCTGACGCATCAAACACCTGCATCTGTGTTGGCAAGCTGCGGATATGAATGCTGGTGGTTGTGTAATCAGTGCTGTTGACTGAATTCGTTTTTAGATAATCCGTATGCGTTCGCCGGACTAACGACCCTGCCGCACCACTGCCGAAGTCATATTCGTAAACATCTGAGCGATTATTAAATGGAACAGTATCGTCGTAACTGAATGTTTGCTTCGAAACTTGATTTGTATCAACCAGAGTGCTGGTAGTTTCACTCAAACGCGGATCGTTTGGTGGAGCGAGATCGGCACTTCCGGTCCACCAACTTACGGCTGCCCGCTGCTGCCATGTATTCGCCACGCGAGTGAGAATCGTTGTGCCGTTACTGGCAAAGTTCTCCGTTTGATATTCACGGCCCTCTTTCCACCCCGGATAGTCAATTGGAGATATGCCGAATGACAGTTTCGGGCTGCCATAGAAGTAATGCTTACTACGTGTTAGCAATGTACTCGTGTTGTCTAGTTGGTCGACGATTACATAACCAGCATTTGTAGATGTAGTTTCCGGCCGGCTATAGGTCATACGACTCGAGTAAGTAGATCCAGCGCCGCCACTCGGATAAAGACGACGCTCCGTTACGCGACGATAGACCACCCACGAGCCGTTATACCCTCCAGCGAATGCCCCGCTGGTGGCGCCGTTAGTAATTCCGGCGGCGTAGTCGTACTCGATGGCCCCGCCCGTCGGTAGCACCACTCGCGCCACTTCGCCGTAAGGGTTGTACTTGATTTGATACTGTTGACTGTTCGGCAACGTCACCGAAGACACTACAGCCGGATTGTGCTGCGTCGTATTCGAGCCATTCAACTCAGGAAAAAGCGCTTTGGGTGTAAGAGTGCTCGAGTAATCAGAACGCAAGACATTGGCGAGTGAAGTGTAATTCACCAAAATTGTTCTCGGAGTCTCGCTGAAACCTTTGTAAGTAATCTGATCCGAAGTGCCTGGTCCAGTGTTGTAACTGACTGTCACCTGGCGATTGAGTGAGTCTGTGATTGTTGAAACGCGGTTGCTGCCATCGTAAGTGAACGTTAACTTGTTGCCATTTCGATCGCGCACCCAGGAGACCAGTCCGTTATCAATCCGGTAGCGTGTGCCATCACGCAGCAGAAAGTATCCGGAAGGATAAATCTCTCCAGGGCTCGGGCTAATCGGTTGATCGTAGATTGTCGTGTCTGAAACGAACGTGGCCGCGGAGCCGTCAACAGTGATGAAGTCAGTTCCACGCGATGGCGGATTCGAGTAGTTGCATAGACCATTGTTGGCCGGTTGTCCGCCTGTAAGCTTATCGCGTAACTCATACTCAGTTCCGTCCGGAGCCGTAAAGGTTAAGCGCGTGATCGAGTAAGGGAAAACTTTCGTACCATCAGGGCACTGCATTTCATCAAACCCGGCTTGCCTTCCAGCCATTGTGCCGGGACTGTATTTGCGTTCGTTGTTCTCCCACCAACTCTGTATTGGCAGATAGCGGTGAATAAAGCCGCCGCCAATTTGCGGAATGGCGACGTCTGAAACGCGCCACTTGCCGGCGATTGGCAACATTACAGGCATCTGCGCTCCGCCGCGGCCCGAAACTCCCAGTAGCGATAGTTGAAAGCTCAGATTGCCGTTATAGAGATTTACGTTATCAAAACCACTGAGCGCGTAAGAGCCAGACGGCGAGCCAGGCTGCAGTCCCAGCGGCGTGCTGCCATCGGTTGCGCTCGTCGTTTGCGCTGAGACGGAAAAATTGAGGATGAAAATAAGTACGATCGGTGTGAGAACATAACCTGCAAACTTGCTTTTCTGATTTCGCATAAACAATTCCTGAGCCGTATGAGCATGAGTTCGTTGAGGGTCTAAGCGACGGACAACTAAGGCAGAATAGTTATCTGACACCGCAACTCAGAATTATTTGCATCCTGCAAAATGTAAGTGCCTGGTGTCAGATCGACGACATCGTTCCACTCAGACTTCCGTCGTTCTAGGCCGATGGCTCGAAGTTGTCCGCCGTTGCTGCGTTGAAGTCGCAACGACGAGTTATCTCGTCCGCTCCGGTCGTCAATAAAGAGCACAAAGGGGCCGTTGGGCCTGGTGATTTCCGCTGGTTCAAACCCGGCAGGTCGTAGTGTGATCAGCTCGATCTCAGTTGGTTGCGAGTTGCCGTTCGAAGTGCGGTGAAAAGTTCCGAGTGTTACCACCAGAGCGCCAGCTGCGAGGATTGCGACTGCCGCGAATAGAGATCGACCAGGTGATGAGATTAGCTGCATGAGTTCCCCTTCGGATCGTCCAGAACGAATAGTCTAATGAGCTCGCGAGGAAGGCGTTCTCATTTACCGTAAGTTTCGTGAGTCAGACGTTAACAATTGAATTGTTGGGGGAAGCCACGGATTCTATGACTGCATTGAGAGAGTGTCAATGTGGCGAATTGACTCATCAAAAAAGTACTCCAAATGGGTATCGTTGCCTCAAATAAAAAAGTACTCGAAATAAATGAGACTTACCGCCACTGGCAGCAGCCAGCTGGAGGTAGGAATGAGGCTGACGATGCAACAGCGGCAGGCG
>DASYFE010000132.1:0-14327 GCA_036498585.1 Pyrinomonadaceae bacterium
GCAAGATGAACGAGGGATCGAAGATTCCTGACGATCCTAACGATGATCCACCGCCAACCGTGAGCCTGAATGCGAATAACACTGCGGCAACAGCACAAACGCTGCGCGAACAGATCCAAACCGGCTCGTGGTACGTGCTGCTCGACTTCGCAAACCTGCTCGCCGAGCAAACACCGCGTGTGTGGCGCTTGCTCAAAGGCCAGGGACCGCCGGCTGGTGAACAGGCGTTCAATGCCGCCGAGAATGCACTCGCGACTGCGATCACGGCCACGACCTTCAGCCTAACGAATACGCAGAAAGACGCGTTTGTCGCGAACACTGCTTACTCGACGTCCGCGATCAAGAGCTCGCTGAAAGACGCGCTGCTGGCGGTGAAGACCGGCTCGATCGAAGCGAATCTCGAAGCAGTGAAGACGTCGTTCGATCGCAAACGAGCGTCGCTCGATCCGTTGTGGCCCAACTTTCTGTTTCCGCTTGCCGATCCTTTGCTGCCGAGTGCGATGACGACACCTGCATTATTGAACCAAGCGAAAGATAGCGTTGATGCGCTCGCTGTGAAAATCCAGGCGGCGCTGCCTGCGACGCCGGTTGCCGAAGTTCCCACCAACCCGCTCGTATCGCAGCAACCGATGGACATGCGCGAGGGATGGTTTGTGATCCGTTGCGTGTTCACGCGACCTGAGTGTGGGCCGATCGATCCGCCGTTGTTGAGCGAGCCGACGGCGCCGTTTCAGATGGCGGGCTTCTTCGATCCGGACGCGCCGGCGCGTCCCATTCGCATCGCGCTGCCACTTGATACGTCGCCGGCGGGCTTGCGGAAGTTTGATAAGAACACGGCGTTCATGATCTCCGACATGCTTTGCGGGCAGATCGAACGGGTGAAAGGGCTGTCGCTTGGGGATCTGGTTTTGTCAGTGCTGCCGTGGCCGCTGCACAAGGATTTGTCGGTGCCGGATGGTGGGCCATGCAAGAGCGACTCGGGAATTGAATTTGGAATGATCTGTTCCCTCTCGCTCCCGATCATCACGATCTGCGCGCTGCTGTTGTTGATGATCATCGTCTTCTTGCTCGACCTCATTTTCCGGTGGGTACCATTTTTCATATTTTGTTTTCCGATACCTAAATTGAAAGCAAAAGCATGAGTACACAAAAGGCACAAAGATGAATGCAGGGCAAATTTTTGGACGAGGAATGAGTTTTCCACCGCGCGTGGGGCCGGATGGGCGTGTGACGTGGTCGGAGGGTGAGGCGAATGTGCGTGAGTCGATTCGCGTGATCCTGATGACGGAACAGCCCGAGCGACTACGAACACCGAAGTTTGGTGGCAGTCTCGGGCGATTCCTGTTCGAGCCGAACACAGTGAGCACGCGCCGCTCGATCCAGGAACGCATCACGCGCGAGTTGGCCCAGTGGGAGCCGCGCATCCGCGTCGAGTCAGTCAACGTCGATCCGGATCCGTCCGATCCACAAGCCGCGATCGCAACGATTACCTACAAGCTGGTAGCAACACAGGCCGTTGAGCGTGTCAGTGTAGGAGTGAGTTTGGGAGCATAACAATGCCTCTAACAATCCCATCCATCGACGATCGTCGTTACCAGGATTTGCTGAACGAAGCGCTGGCGCGCATTCCCGTTCACAATCCCGAGTGGACGAATTTCAACAAGAGCGATCCGGGCGTTACCCTCCTCGAGCTCTTTGCGTTTCTCACTGAGAACCTCCTGTATCGCTCGAACCAGATCCCCGAGCGAAACCGGCGCAAGTTTTTGCAACTGCTCGGCGTGCCGCTGCAACCAGCGTCGTCCGCGCTCGGTCTTGTGAGTTTCAATAACGAGCGTGGACCACTCGAGACCATCACACTCAACAGCGGACTCGAAGTGCGCGCGGGCCAGGTTCCCTTCCGCACCGATGACGGTCTCGACGTGCTGCCTATCGAAACCGCCGTCTACTACAAGCAAACGATCGCTACTCCTGACACCGCCGTTACTGACTACTACAAACTTCTCTACGCTTCGTATAACGGACAGCCGCCGAACGACGCCGAGATCCAACTCTACCAGAGCGTGCCGATCGACGGACGCGAAGGAAACGAAGTCGCTGTGGGTCAGGACGCGACCGATCGCTCAGCGTGGGTCGCGTTGATGGTGCGCGCGAGCGACAAGCCCATCGACGACAGCGAGGCAGCGAAAGAAGATCTCAGAAACAAAGTCCGCGAAGCGATCGCAGGGAAGACGATTAGTCTCGGCATCGTTCCCGCGATCGAGGCCGCCACGCGTGTGCTCGCGCCCGGCGGCAGCGCGAATCCCGAAGGCGAGCCGCTGCTTCAGTATCTGATCCCGAACGTTCGCAGTGATGGTTTGTTGCCGACCGATCCGGCGCAGCGTGTGCCGCAGTACAGGCCGTTGGTTGCGAGCCCGCTCGGTAACGTGCTCGAAACGCCCGGCGTTGTAGAGATCACTTTGCCTTCGGCTGCCGAGCTGAAACTCTGGTCCAATCTCGATCCACTCGAACAAGGCGTTGCTGATTTTCCGCCGTCACTCGAAGACAGCCGGCTGAACGATCGCGTGATCACGTGGCTGCGCATACAAGCGTCGCCGGGCGTCGGCGCGCGACTGCTTTGGATCGGCATCAACACCGTCGGCGTCACACAGCGCGCCCACATCACGAACGAGCTGCTGCCGGACGGCACTGGCGCGCCCGATCAGGCAGTGGTCCTTTCGCGCAAGCCGGTGATTCCGAAGTCGGTGCAATTAACGGTGACTCCGCCCGCGAGTGACACGCAAACGTGGCTGGAGCTCGATGATCTGCTGTCGGCTGGTCCGGAAGTTCCGGTGCCGGATCTGCGGCTGCCGCCTGGCGCTGCTCCTGTGCCGCCGCTGCCTTCTGAAGTTTATGTAGTCGATGCTGAGTCGGGTCAGATCAAGTTTGGCGACGGCTTGCGCGGCAAACGTCCGCCGGCCGGTGCGAAGCTGCGCGCGAGTTACGACTACGGCGTCGGTTCCGCAGGCAATGTCGCAGCCGCGTCGATAAATTCGAGTCCGGCTTTGCCTGCGGGGATCAAAGTTACAAATCCGGTGCGCACGTGGGGCGGCACGGAAGCGGAGCAAGTCAGCGACGGCGAGAAACAGATCGCGCGTTACCTGCAACATCGCGATCGACTCGTGAGCGCCGCTGACTTCGAAACGATCACGATGCGTACGCCGGGCGTCGATATCGGACGCGTCGAGGTGTTGCCTGCGTTCAATCCCGAGCTCGTGCCGAACGAAGCGGGCGATGCGCCGGGAGCGGTTACTTTGCTGATCATTCCGCGCAACGATCCAAAGCAGCCCGATGCGCCCGTTGCCGATGCGATCTTTCTCGACACGATCTGTCGCTACCTGGATCCGCGGAGATTAGTGACGACGGAGATCTACCTGCGTGGTGCGGTTTACAAGCCTGTTTGGATCTCGGTGGGCATCAACATCGTCGCGGGTGTTGCGACTGCGGAAGTGCGTGAAGCAGTCAAACGCGCACTCCTGGACTTTCTCGCACCGATCGTGAGCGCCACGGGGTTAACTGACAGTCTGACGTCGCTCACGACACCGGCCTATGCGTCAGCGCAAAAAGGCTGGCCGCTGTCGAAAGCCGTGACTGCGCGCGAGTTGCTGGCGGTGGCGAGTCGCGTGTCTGGCGTATTGCTTGTGAATGATGTCTTCATCGCTGAAGACACGAAACCGTCGAGCGATCAGATTCCAATGAATGGTCTCGAGCTGCCGCGCGTGATGGGCATCAGCGTGAGCATCGGCGATCCGATGGACGTCGATTCGTTGCGCGGGCAAGCGCCGGCCGCCGCGGCTCCGGCGACGCGGATTGTTCCGGTTCCGGTAATTCCCGAGGAGTGTTGATTTGAACTCTTCTCTGTGCAACCTCTGTGTTCTCTGTGACTCTGTGGTGATCTTTCCCCACCACTTCTTAACCACAGAGACACAGAGAACACAGAGGTTGCACAGAGAAATCTACTAAAACAATGGACGCCAACGGCACTCGATTTCATCTTCTGTTAGGTCGCGACGACTGGGGCCAATCACTTGTCGACACGGCGTCAGGAAAGAAGACTCTAAAAGAGCTGTGGGGCCTGTTGGTTTCAGAACCTGGTTTGTTTTGGAACGAAGAGCGCAACGAGCTGACGCTGGAACCACGTCTGTTCAAGTTCACTGCCGCGCCGAAGGATACGTTCCCGCTGCTCGAGAATCGTCGTGGCGCCGCTCGCGATCGTTACGGCAACTGGTTCTGGATCGACGAAACGTCTTTGAAGATTCGCGTGCGCTCGATCGGTTCAGGCCTCGTCACGGATTTCTGGCCGTTAGAGCAGAAGTGCAGCGCTCCCCCTTTAATATCGCCGAAAGGCGACTTCCATCCGCTCAACGATGAAGCACCAGCAACACCGCTGAAGCTAAGCGGCCTCGCGATCACGGAAGATCACTACCTCGTCATTGGTGTCACTGAGCCCGCCGGTCTATTGATCTTTGATCTACACACCGGCCAGGAACCGCGCCAGATACTTTGGCCCAGCAGCGTGGGCTTCGAGCCGTTCGACATGGCTCCGCGTCCGGGCGGCGGCGTCTACATTCTCGATCGTGTCAACAAGAGCTACTGGGCGCTCGATCGACACTTCAACGTGATCGGTCCGGAAGAAAACGGCGAGACGATCCTTACCGAAGCGCACGAAGACGATTTCCAGCCAATGGACGACAGCGAAGTGCACGGCACGAAGCGTCGCGTATTTCCGAAGAACTTTTCGCTGTTGCAATCACCGCTCGCGCTCAACGATCCGATCGCGATCGAAGCTTTACCGGATGGGACTGTTTTGATTCTGGATTTCGACGCCACGCAGCGCTTCTCAACAATTTATCGTTACCGCTTGGGCCGGCAGTTGGACGATCAGCTCACGACCGAAGCGATACTGAGTCTGATCGAAGAAGACGCGCAGACTGAGTTCACGCTCGTGGGCTACGACTTCGCAGTAGTGACGAATCGTCTCTACGTCGTCGCGGCTGACGGCAATCAAAGTTATGCGTTTCGAATGTGTCTACGCGATGAGAAGGTCGAACTGCAACCGATCGCCCAGTACTTGCCGATGCGGCTCTTCGGTGGCAAAGCGCTCGCCGGCACGTCTGACGGCGCCTACTACGATTTCGCTGAAGACTGGATCCCGCTCGTACAGCAACGCCGCCCGCGCTACGTGCCCGAAGCGACGCTCGAGACGCCACTCAAAACGGCGCTCAATAAACCTTACTTCGACAGCGGCGAGCCTGACTGCGTCTGGCATCGCATCATGCTCGACGCGCACATTCCGCCCGACACGTCAATCGAGATCTGGAGTCGCGCGGCCAATGAAGAGATCGATCTGCCGCTCTTGCCGTGGCAGCGCGAGCCGGCGCCTTACCTGCGCAGTGATGGTTCTGAAATCCCATTCTTACGCGCTTCGGTATCAAACGCGTGCGTGGGTGTGGCAAACAAAAAGATCGGCGCGGGAACGTGGGAACTCCTGTTTCAACGTGCGCGCGGTCGTTTTCTCCAGCTTCGCATTCGCTTGAAAGGCGATGAGCGTAGCACGCCGCGACTCCGCGCTTTGCGTGCTTACTACCCGCGCTTCTCTTATCTCTCGAATTACCTGCCGGGTGTTTACCGCGAAGACACGCAGTCAGCTTCGTTTCTCGATCGATTTCTCTCGAACGTCGAAGGTCTTTACACGTCGCTCGAAGACAAGATCGCCGCCGCGCAGATCCTCTTCGACGTGCGCAGCGCGCCGAGCGAAGTTCTCGACTGGCTCGCCGGTTGGTTTGGCGTCGCGCTCGATCCGAGTTGGGACGAAGCGCGCCGTCGCATGTTCATCGCACACGCGATGGACTTCTTTCAGTATCGCGGCACGGTTCGCGGCCTGACGATGGCGCTGCATCTCGCGTTGGATCAGTGCGCTGACGAGAGCATCTTCGAAGCTACGAGACCACTTGAGCCGATCCGCATCGTCGAGCGCTATCGCATGCGCACGCTGCCCGGCGTCATCTTCGGTGATCCGACTGAGTCAACAGGACTACGCAGCGTGAGCACAGGCACATCGTGGCGACCTGACCAGGGACGAGCAAATCTCAATCAACGTTATCTGGATGCGCTCGGATCAGAAGCCAATCCACTGACGCAATACCCGCTCGTTCCGCCTACTGACGCGCAGGAAAACGCGACATGGACTCAATTCTCGATAGCCACGCTCGGGTTTGTTCCCTCTTCGGCCACGCTTGGCCCGATGACGCTTCAACTCTGGCAGGACTTTCTCGCACGTCGATATCGACGCATCAAGTCGCTCAACACCGTCTACCAAACGACGTATGCCGGCTTTGAATCAGTTTCGTTGCCTGACACGTTGCCGCTCGACGGCGCGCCGCTCGCCGACTGGTTTCAGTTTGAGAGCGTGGTGTTGCGCATGCAAAGCGCCGCGCACCGCTTCACCGTGTTGCTGCCCGTGCCTTTGTCGCTGGCTTTCAATCCCGAAGAACACCAGCGCCGCATGGATCTCTCGCGCCGCATCGTCGAACTGGAAAAGCCTGCACACACTGTTTTCGACGTGAAGTTTTACTGGGCCATGTTTCGCATCGGCGAGGCGCGGCTCGCACTCGACACGCTACTCGCGCAGGGCAGTCGTGCGCCGCAACTGTTGCCCGAGCTCGTGTTGGGCCAGGGATTCGTGGGCGAGAGCTATCTGGCCCCGCCGGTACCTGAAAACGCTTGCGATCGTTTCATCATGGGACGCGATCCACTCCAGAACTCCTAGTGAGGAGATATAAATATGAGTTGCAGTTGTTTCTCATCGCACACAAACAGCATGACGGTGGCTGAGCCGAATCCGGCCAAGCATGTGAACTTCAACGTCGGCATGGTGCTCGGCGTCGACGACTTCACGCAGGAGTTTGCGTACCTCTCGGGCCGCGACCAGTGGCTCGCGCGCGACCTGATCGGCTACGGCACCGTGCGTGGCTTGAACGTGCGTATTGAAGTCGATGCGATCAAGGGACCGCGCGTGGTGGTCGAGGCGGGTGTGGCGCTGAGCCCGCGCGGCCAGTTGATCTGTGTGCCGGCGGCGCAGTGCGCGTATCTGAAAGACTGGGTCGCCGATCACTCGGAAGACATCGCGCCGCATGTAACGTCGCCGCCGGATTCAGATCTCCAGTTGTACGTCGTGCTCTGCTATCGCAACTGCCCGACCGACGACGTGCCGATCGCGGGTGAGCCGTGTCGTAGTGAAGACAAACTGATGGCGCCGTCGCGCTTGAGTGACGACTTTGTGCTGGAGCTGCGTCTCGAGAGGCCGAATCAACGTGAAGAAGATGCGGTTCGAGATTTCATGGCGTGGTTGAAGCAGGTCCACATCAGTCAAACCGATCCCTCGACCCCGTTGGACCAGTTTCTACAGGCGATCCGCGATGCGGCGGCTGTATGGCTGGCGTCGCCGCTCTCGTCACCGCCGGGCGATTTCATGTTTGGCTCGCCGCCGGGATCTCTCGTCATCAACCTGGCGGATGCGAGTGAATACTTCCGCGCGGCGTTTCGTGTTTGGGTGACGGAGCTGCGGCCGCGCTGGATCGAGCGCTGGCATGGCTGCGCGGCGACGCACATCGAAGGCGATGCGGCAGGCGATGAGGATTGTGTACTGCTGGGCCAACTCGACGTGCCGTTGCTGCCAATCTCGCCGGGGGCGTTTGATATTCCGAACGAGCCGATTCCGGTGAACCAGAATGACCGGCCGTTCCTCGTGCACTTACGGATGTTGCAGGAGTGGATGTTCGCAAGTATGGCCATGACGGTTGAGGCTTTGACCGGTACGGGTGGTGAAGGATTCGACATCGTCTCACTGAACCCGCCGCCGGGCGCGCCGATTTCAAACGTCGACGGTCCAATATCGTTCGATCTAAAGGATGAGCAAATCGTCATCGCCAACAGCACCAACGGAGTGGTGAGAATGGTGTTACCGCCGACGGCCGGCCAGGACGGGCGTCTGATGATCATCAAGCGCATCAGCATCGGCTCGCAGGTCCAGATAGGCGCGAACGCAGGCGATCTGATTGAGGGACAAGCGTCGCTGATCCTGACAGCGCAGAACCGGTTCGTGCAGCTTGTGGCGAACGAGAAACTGAAGGCGTGGCACGTCATCGCGCAGTAGTTGAATTCTCTGCGTAGCCTCTGCGTCCTCTGCGCCTCGGCGGTTAACGATGGAAGATCACCGCAGAGACGCAGAGAACGCAGAGGTCACGCAGAGGAAGAAAGACGAGGGCTAGAATGGATTCACAGATCAGTTTGCAACAGCCGATCCTCGACGGTGGCATCCGCTCGATCAATTTCTTCAATGGGCGACTGCTGAGTGCGCGGGATCTGACGCGCGAGCAGTCGGCGAATCGTGAGGCGGATCGACGTTTGGGCCAGGCGGTCGGCGAGGGCATTGCTTATGGACTCGAAGTCTCGAAGTCACTCGCCTCCACGCAGCAATCACCAGTCGTTACTGTCGAGTCGGGTCTCGCGATCAATCGTCTCGGACAAACACTGATGCTCAGCGCTAAGACTGAAATCGCGCTCGTTCGCAAAGCTACTCCCGGCCCGGGCAACAACGATCCGTTCAGCGAATGTGCGCCGCTCCAATCAGGCACGTACGTCGCCGGCGCAGGCGTTTACCTTTTGACGATCGCGCCCGCGCAGGGCACTGAAGGCCGCGCCGCCACGCACAGTCTCGAAAGCACGAACGCATCCTGCAACACTGACACCACCGTGACAGCCGTGCAGTTTCGCTTGACTCAACTGGATCAACAAATCTCGGCGACCGACATGTTGAATCAGAACAAGCTGCGCAATCTGATCGCTTACAAGTGCTTTGGTGTCGATAGCACGAGCAAGTTTCCGGTCGATCCATTCACCACGAACCTGGAGAAGTACGGGCTGCTCGACGATCTTCGCCCAACCTGGCTGACCGAATGCGAAGTGCCACTCGCGATTCTCTACTGGACGCTCGTCGACGGCATCAAGTTCATCGATCTCTGGTCTGTACGACGACGTCTCGCACGTCGCCTCACAGACAAGACATGGTCGTTTCTCACTTCCGAACGCACGACTCGTGAAGGCGAAGCGATGTATCTACAGTTTCAGAGTCAACTGAAAGATCTAACCAGCTCCGGTCTGGCAGCCTCGCAAATCAAGGCGAAAGATCACTTCAAATACATGCCTGCTGCTGGTCTGTTGCCCGTCGGCGGCGCCACCGGTTTCAACTACGAAACATTTTTCAACGAGATCACGATCCGCCAACCGATCTTCATCGAAGGCGCACAGCTTCGCCCGCTGTTTCAAGAGTCGTTTGAGTATCCACCGGTCGAGACAAGCAGCGAGCTTGTTTTCTACCTGTACATCGTGCGGGAAAACGCGCAGTCGTCGCTCGCAGGCGCACTGTCAACGCAGACTTACATGGTCTTTGCGAGCGGCCACACGCCCTATCGCGGCGAGGCGCGTTATGACGTTCATCACTGGAACTTCGGCAACTTTTCCTAAAGGAGTATCGAGATGGCCCAGCCACTGAAGAAAGCTCAGCCAGGCGACATTATCACCGCGGAAGACTGGAACCTCGTCGTCGACGCGATAAACGAGCTGTTGCAATCCGGACAGACTTCGGGAATCAAGGTCGCGGCCCTCTTGCCTGGCGGAACCGTGATCGATCCGATTCGCGTCGGCACGATTCAGCAAATCACCGGGCAGAACTTCGGATTCTCGATCGGCCAGTCGAAAGTGACCTTTGAAGCCGGCACGACGATCGCGACTATTCTCCGCGCGCAGATGCTGGCCGGTTCATTTGATGAGCGCCTGCTTTTCATAATGCCGCCGGTTCCCGGAATCACTCCCGCGGGATTGAATATGACGATGCGCGTAAGCAACGGTGTTGCAGAAGACACTCGTTCCGTTTTCGTGATGCCCGTCGTCATCGATTTAACGGGCGACATGTTCGTGACCTTCCGGGCTGACTTCGCGCCAAATCCGCAACCCAATCCACTCGAGAGCGGCGCCGGAAAATTTGCCGAGTTTCGCTATCGACTTCAGACTGGAATCAATCAGCCGGCGACGTTCGCTCTTAGCGCCGAGATTCTTAATGCGAGCGTGGGGCTACCCGGCGGTTTCGTCAACTCGATCGAGTTTCGTGATGACTCAAACACTGTAATCACCAGTAAGCAGGTCGAGATGGGCAAGAACGACGGGCGGAACATTACGGTGCGCATTCCCGAAATTCCCACCGCCTTAGCCGGCGCGAGTTTTACGTTAAAGGTCACCGCCGCAGCCGGCACGGTTATCGGTACTGACCAGCGCAGCGTCACTGTTGGCACACCGGTTACACCACCAGATCCAAACATCGAAAGTAATCAGACGAGCTTTTCGCTCCTCGATATGACTCAAGGTGGTATCACGGCAACTCCGAATGCGTCGACCGGTATCCTCGAGGGCAGTACTATCAAGCTAAAAGTCGGCTTCCGTGGTGTGATCAACTTCAGCACGAAATTCACGAAGGCGGGCACGTACGAGATAACGATGCTGCCCAAACCAGGCGCGACCCTGGCTAACTGGGCGCCTGAGATGACACCCGACTCCGTCGGCACACGCAGTCCTGACGGTACAAAAGTTACAGTGACTGTTGCCAGTGATAACGACCAAACACTACGAACAGAAAAATTCAGAGTCACGCCAACTGCTGGTGCGACGCCAACCGGCACAATCGTGTTTCGCATTAAACGCCTGACCGCACCTTCAGATTTCACGAAAGAATTCGGTGTCCAGTTGCTACCTTGATTTTCTGAGGGCCAAAAATTGAGCCCGCTCGCTCGGGCAGAAGGAGATTAGCAATGACAGTATCAATTCCGAGTGCCGCCGGAGTGCCCGGCATAAGTGGTCCGCCGAACTGGTTTTCCGGTGAGGCGACCTTCAATCCAGATCTCGATGACGTACGCTGGCGAGGTGCGGTCAAACGCACGTTTGGCAGTGGCAGTGGTGGTAGTAACTACTTTCGCGCGACGCAAGCGACAGTCGCGTCACAGAAGTTTATCTATCTCACTTTTCGCGCGGCGTTTGTTCAGCAACTTAGCGATGCCGACGATCTGATTTATCTCGGTCTCCAAAAACACAGCACTGCCTCCGCGATGGTCGCCCGCATCACCGCGCACGGCGCTGCCTTCACGCCGGCTGGACCACCGTCGGCGACCCCTCCTGTCGACATTGCAGCAGTAGACATCTGGACGCTCTCAGGAGGTGTTTGGACTTTTCAGGCGATGAAGCCAACGTGGATTAGCCAGAATGCGCGCATGTACCTCCAAAGCGCCGCGGATGTTCCCGCTGATCCGAATAACCGCTGGGCAGTACAACTGCGGATCCCTGCGAACACCGTTGGCGGCATAACCGATAACAGTGGACCAAACCTCGGTACCGACTTTGACATGTGGTACCTGATCCACGGCAACACGGGAGGCAATCCGACGATCCTGGCGGATTACCGGACCGCCGGCACAACCACTCAGAACGATCTCGACAATCTTGACTTCCCGCAGCCGGGACAGTGGGATGAATTTCAACTCACGTCTGCCGCGGCGACTTCGGGAGGTGTTGCGATTTACTGGGGTGACGTCGCCGTGTCAAACGTCGCTCACGGCGAAGGTACGCTAATCGACAATCACAACAGCAATACGTTCCTCGCGCGGCCGCGAAACTATTCCACCGCAGACATTGCAGCAGGCAATATCAACGCGACTTTTCGAATTGCGAATTGGGGCTCGGTCGTCGGCGATCCCAACATGCCGGATTTTTCGACCGGCTCGTGGGATTACGTTCTCGGCAATGACGAAAACACGCCGGTCATCAGCGGGAGTGCTTGTAATCACATTCCTGCCGGAAACCCGCCGCCGGCTCTCGCGCCCATTCAATTGACGACGGTGATGAATTTGGCAGTGCCGCCGAAGAGTTTGCACCAGTGCGTGCTGGTCACACTCTCCGGCGCGAACATCAATTTTCTCAACGACGCGATCTACCAGAACATGAATTTCGACAGCGCGTCGCTGCTCCAAAGAGAGGCTGAGATCAGCGTCGTGGGCTTGAAGGCGTTTGCGCCGACTCCGCGCGACGTTTATCTCGCTGTCGAAAAGCTGAACATGGGTCCCAATGCAAAAGCTGACGAAGGACAGTTTTTGAAGGCCAGCATGGAACGCTTGATGCGCAGTGACGAGAGGCTTGGGGGCAAGCTGAAACGCGCGCGATCAATTCTTTCTGATACTGGCGGAGAAACTCAGTCGGACCGTCTGCAAGTATTGATACGCGTGCTCGCAGAGGTTGGCGTGACGCAGGAAGAGTTGGACCTGTTGTTCCCAACTTTCCGCATTCACGTTTATCACGATACTGGCGAGCGGGTTGCGCGGCCGGATGGAACGGAGCGGCCGGTATTGAGGGAGCAATCATCCTTCGGTATCTACGCCTATCACGAAGGTACTCTTGATGGCTGGGCGTCGAGTATTCAGGGTGCGCAGCGTATCGAAGAGAACCTTTACTTGATCCCGGTGCCGAACGACGGCAGCGCGAAGATCACAGTGAAGGTGCAGGCCGTTGACCAGCGCGAGGATCGCTTACCGGAAGATCCGATCGTACCTAAAAAGTATCCAAAGGCGGGCGGCACGGGCCTTCATGACAGGAAGGGTTGCTGGTTCGCGCTTTGGAAGTTGTTTGGTTTCAAATAAGGCGTGGTAAATGCTTGGTACTCTGGAACGTTCCACCATCTTGAGGCTGCGGGTCTTCGATCGAGGAGGCAGCGATCTTGACCCGCTCGCCTTGCGTGGACGTTTGGAGAACGTGCTGAGCGACGTTTCACTGGAACCGCGTCTGCCGCCGTCGGCCACTCTCTTCATCCGCAAACTCGACGATCCGTTGCCGGGATCGATTCAACTCGACAGTCCACATGCGCGCGCGCCACACGCCTGGCGGCACGCGTTTCAGAAGAGGTTCGATCAGCTTGTGTCGAGTGCGGCGCGTCCGGCGCACGGGTACGTGGCTGATAGTGCGGAGTCAGTGGTTTTTTATGACTACGCGGAGTTGTTGGCGTGTTTGACGGCGGATTGGTGTAGTGGGTCGGCGCTGACGCGGTGGTGGTGGCAGGCGCTGATCAAGCACGGAAGTCCGTCTAAGACGATCAGGCAGTTCTGGCTCGAGAAGATCGAGTATGTGCCGGCGGCGCTCGAGCACGTGGTCAGGAAGGGTGTGCTGGTCGAGTTTGTGAGCCAGTTGAGTGATGTTGAGATGCGCGAGATCGTGCAGCGCGTGGTTTCCGTGTTTCAGTTAACACGGATTGAACGGATCAAAGCCACGGATTTTTTTCCTGTAGATGTGGCGCGTGAAGTGCCGAACGTTGTGCAGTCGCGAACGGTTATGCCATGGAAAGATGTGGTTCCAGAAAGCGACACGCCAATCCTACGGCCGGTGCAACAGTTCTTCGTCGGGATCGTGTTGATGGTCCACCGCGCGCCGGCACGCGTGCGGACGCTGAGCTTTGCACGCGAGGTTGAGCACTGGATTGAGCAAACGGTCGCTTCTGCGCCGCCCGACAAACCATCGATCATCGAAGAGGCCATCGAAGAGGTCATCGAAATTGACGAATTCTTCACGCCCCCTGAACCCCAAGCCCCGATCCGCGAAAATCCGATCCCAAGCCCGCCCGTCATCCCACAACCCGCTCCGCCACCAAAGGGATCAGTGTCATCCGTGGTCAAGATCGCCAACGCAATTTTCAAATACGAAGAACCTCCCGAGGTCTTAACTGTTACTTCAGTTGCTCATACCGAACAAATTATTGAAGCACCACCAGAACCAATCGAAGTAACCGCTACTGAACCCAAAACACTCGATCTCGCCACGCTCGAAACAGACCTCGGCGGTCTCTTCTACCTGATCAACCTCGCGATCTTCCTCGAGATCTACAGCGACTTCACCAGCCCGGTCGAGCAGTTCCACGACGATCTGAGCATCTGGGAGTTCGTGACGATTGTCGGGCGTGAAATCAATCAGGATCGCAATCTGGACGATCCAGTGTGGACAGGATTACAGGATTTGCAAGATTTACAGGTTAATCCTGAAAATCTTGTAAATCCTGTAAACAAACCAACCTGGCTAACGGACCTGCTCCCTCATATAAAGGCGCGTCTAATTTTGGCTTTGGGAATCGAGTCTGAAGATTCTCTCGCGGAGATCCTCCTCCATCATCACGCTAAAGTAACCATCACCCCGACACACGCGCACGT
>DASYFE010000133.1:0-10796 GCA_036498585.1 Pyrinomonadaceae bacterium
TTGACTGTTTTCGGTCAAACGGCAGGGTATTCGATATCCAACAGGGGCGCGCCGACTCGTGGCGCCGCAAGTATCAACCCGATGATCGTCTTCGCATCCTGAATCTCGCCGCTCGTGATCATCTCGAGCGCATCGCCGATCGGTAAACGAACAATGTCGAGCACTTCGTCCTCGTCAGGATTTGGCTTGCCTTCTGTCAGCCCGGTGGCGAGATAAACCCACATCTTCTCTTCGAGAAACCCGGGGGACACAAAGAACTCCGCGAGCTTATCGAGCTGTTCGGCCACGAGTCCGAGCTCCTCTTCGAGCTCGCGCGCGGCGCCTGCTTCGGGACGTTCGCCATCCGACAGCGTACCTGCCGGAACTTCGAGCAGGTAACGAACCGCGGGATGGCGATACTGTCTCACCAGCACGACAGTGCCGTCGTCATGGACCGGTACGATCACGGCGCTGCCCGGATGATGGACCACGTCGCGTTGATAGGTAAGCTCACCTTCAGCGACAGTGTCGACGGTGACCTTGAACACGCGGCCGTCGAATACCTTTTGACTGCTCAGTATCTTTGGTAGCTCTTTAGTCATTTTGTTTTCCTAATATCTGCGGGCGCATCTCACCAATGAGATAAAGCGATCCGGCAACGCAAATCATTCCTTCCTCGGGCGTGTTGGCGAGCGCCGTTTGTAAAGCTGCGGCGCTGCCGTCACTCTTCAAAACTTTTCCCCGAGCATAACGCATTGCCACAGGTTCGAGCATTTCAAGAGTAGCGCTGCGCGGGTTATTGACCGTTGTCAGAACCAGCGCGTCTGCAACTGGAAACAGGATCTCACCGATCTGCTCGAGTTGCTTATCACGCATTGCGCCAAAAACCAACGTCAGCGGTCGCCCGGCGAACTCGTCGAGGTACGTGCGCAATGATTCTGCACCCGCGGGGTTGTGCGCGCCGTCGATTAGAAACGCTGGACGGTGCGGAATCAACTCCAGTCTGCCTGGGTGCTGTGTGTTTTCGAGCCCGCGCACGATGGCAGCGTCCGGAATTTCAAGCAGCTCGGCTACACGAATCGCCACGGCGGCATTGTCGATCTGGTGACGCCCGCGCAGCGAGAGATTAACGCGCTCGGCGAGGGAGTGGGAATCATCGTCGACGAGAATCGGTGTGACACCGGCTTTTTTGCACTGCTCAAGCAACACATCCAATGCTTCGGGACATGGTTGTCTTCCGATCACTGCACGCACGCCTGGACGAATGATAGCGGCTTTTTCGGCGGCGATACTCGCAATCGCGTGGCCGAGATACTCCTGATGGTCCAGTGCGATCTGTGTAATGGCGATGATGTGTGCGTTGGCGGCGGTGGTGGAGTCGAGGCGGCCACCCAATCCGGTTTCGAGAATAGCGAGATCGATGTGCGCCTTACGAAAAGCGAGCAGGGCGATCGCGGTTACTTGTTCGAAAAAAGTCGGTAGAGCATCGAGTTGTTGGGAGACTTCGCGGACCGTTGTTGCGCAAGCCGCAAACTCTTCGCGGGTTATCTCGGCGCCGGAAAACTTGATGCGCTCTGTGATCGATACGAGGTGGGGTGACGTGTATAGACCAGTCTTGATACCCCCTGCGCGACAGATTGAATCGAGCATCGCCGCGGTCGAGCCTTTGCCGTTCGTGCCTGCGATCTGGACTGATTGAAATGCGCGTTCGGGGTTGTCGAGAGCGTTGAGAAGTAGTTCGGTATTGCGGAGGCCGAGCTTGATAGCGAGAGTCTCATGCCCGAGACTCAAAAGATAATCAACGGCCGCCTCAAAATTCATTCTTTCAGTTTGGCGGCGCGGCGGGCGCGTTCGATGTCTGACTCGCCGTGGATCTCGGGGTTCATCATGAAGTTCAGTAGCCTGGCGAGGTAGTCGCGCAGCTCGCGGCGATCGACGATCGCATCGATCATCCCGTGATCGAGTAGAAACTCAGAACGCTGAAAATCCTTCGGCAGCTTTTGTCGAATCGTCTGCTCGATCACACGCGGGCCGGCAAATCCAATGAGCGCCTTCGGCTCAGCGATTATCACGTCGCCAAGCATCGCAAAACTCGCGGTCACGCCACCCGTCGTCGGATCAGTCAGCACTGAAATAAACGGCAAACGCGCTTCATCAAGCGTCGCGAGCGCCGCGGAGATCTTCGCCATCTGCATGAGCGAGAGCGTGCCTTCCTGCATGCGCGCGCCGCCCGACGCCGAGAAGATGATCACCGCGCTGTGTTCTTCCATTGCGCGCTCGATCAGTCGCGTGACTTTCTCGCCCACTGCGGAGCCCATCGAGCCACCAATGAAACTCATGTCCATCGCGGCTGCAAGCACCGGATGATCGCCAACTGTGCCGCGCCCGTTGATGATCGCTTCCGGCAAGCCTGACGATTCAACGGCTTGTGCGATTCTTTCCGAATAAGGCTTTTTGTCGACAAATTCGAGCGGATCGATCGAGACCACTTCGCCATCGAGCTCTTCAAATTTACCGTCGTCGAAAAGCAGTCGCAGCCGTTCGCGCGCGCCGATGCGGAAGTGATGATTGCAGTGCTTGCAAACCTGGAGCGCGTCGTCGAGCTCACCTGTAAACAGGTGCGCTTCACACCCGTCGCATTTAACAAACACGTTTTGAGTATTTACTACGCGTTCTTCGGGCGGGACTGCTTCGATTCGTTTGCTTTTCTTACTGAACCAGGCCATAGGAATGCGTGGAAGGGTAGCACAAACCGAAAGTCTGTGGTATCCGCGCGGCTAAAACTCGATCCCCTGCTGCGCGCGAATGCCGGCAGTAAATGGATGCTTAATCTCCTTCATTTCCGTCACGAGATCGGCTGCTTCGATCAATTCCGGCGGTGCATCACGGCCCGTGACGACGATGTGCAGCGCGGGTTGTGACGCGCGTATCGTGCGAATTTCCTCCAACACCTCAGCGACCGGCAACATGTTGTAACTCAACACGTAGACCAGCTCATCGAAGACCAGCATATCGTAATCACCCGAGCGTAGCTTCTCTACGCAGAGCGCCCACGTCTCGCGTGCGGTCTTGATGTCCTGCTCGGCGTTCTTCGTGTCCCAGGTGAAGCCGTCGCCCATCGTGTGGACTTCGATTCCGAGTTTCTCCGCGGAGATATGCTCGCCATAGCGATCGTTGCGCGACTTCATGAACTGAATCATGCAGCACTTCAAACCGCGCCCGGCGGCGCGCATCATCAAACCAAGCGCACACGTCGTTTTACCTTTGCCGTCGCCGGTATGGACCATCAGCAGTCCACGCGTCTTCTCCTGGTAATCCGCGCGACGCCATTTGTATTTCTTATCTTGTCCTGACATATAGAATGCACAGAACCGAGCGCGGTAGCGCCGGGTCAATTTTGTCAAACAACAACCTTTGTTGAAATTGACCCGGCGCTACCGCGCTCGGTTCTGTGTTAAATCACTGATTCGGTTTCTTTCAATGCGTCTTCGGTGATGTCGCGGGCGCCGTTCGCGCGCTTCACTGCGTCCTGCAGCAGGGCAACGATCGTCGTCTCGGCTTCTTCCCAGCTTCCTTTGAGCGTGCAGCCGGCTGCGTTTCGATGCCCGCCGCCGCCAAACTTCTCAGCCACCTTCGCGACGTTGACATCGCCTTTAGATCTCAAACTCGTGCGATAAACTCCCGGCTCACTCTCTTTGAGCATCGCGACCGCTTCGACTTCACCAACCGTCAACGGATAGTTAACAAATCCGTCAGCATCTTCATCGGAAGCGTGCGCCTGTTCTTGCATCTCGAGCGACTGCCGCATGCATGCAACGCGCCCGCTTTCATCGCGGCGCGCAGTCGAAAGCACCGCGCCCATTAGCTGAATCCTGCTCCACGGGTAGCTTGCAAACACTGCCTCAGCGGTCTTCGCCGGCTTGACGCCGGTGCGCACGAGCTCGGAAGCGACTTTGAACGTGCGCTCAGTCGTGTTCGAGTAATGAAACGACCCGGTATCGGTGATCAGCGCCGTGTAGACGCATTCAGCAATCTCTTTCGTGACGCGAACGCCGGTCGCTTTGCAGAGGTTGTAGATCATCTCACCGACTGCCGAAGCGGTTGAGTCGATCCAGTTGATGTTGCCGAAGAGCGCGGTGGTCGAGTGGTGGTCGATATTGACGACGAACTGTTTCTCGAGATCCGCGAGGCCGGGCCGCGTGATGTCGGAACACTCGATCACGAACACTGCATGGTAAGAAGGATCGACTGCGGGAGTGACGCGTACATCGCCAGCGCCGGGTAGCTGCTGGTAAGCGTGTGGCACTGGATCGCGCATGATCACTTCGACATCTTTATCGAGCGCGCGCAACAACCAGTAAAGACCGAGTGACGATCCCAGACTGTCACCGTCAGGGCGAATGTGTGAGGTGATCGCAAAACGACGTTTTGCCTCGATCAGCTCGACTACTTGACTAAGCATAATTGCAAATTCGGGAGGAGCTTTTAATACTTCCTCTAACTTTCACTATCCTTTCCTTGACTTTCCCATTCCCGCTCGATCTCCTGTAGCAGTTGATCGACGCGTTCGCCTTCTTCCTCGACGCGATCGCGCACGAAATGAATCTCAGGCGTGCGCGGCAGATTCAACGAGAGCCCCAGTTGCTTGCGCACGAACGGCGCGGCGTGCTTCAACGCCGCCAGCGCCTCCTTGTGCTCGTTCTCGTCACCGGCTACGGTCACGTAAACACGCGCGGCGCGCTTGTCCGACGAAAGCCGAACGTCCGTAACCGTGACGGTGGTCAACCGCGGGTCTTCCAATTCGTAGCCGACAATCTGAGCAATCTCTTCCCTCAGAGTGTCGGCCGTTCTCTCTGCTCGACGCACAACCATCAGCGCCTTTACAACTCAGTGGCCGCGACTCGCTCGACGATGTAAGCCTCAATCTGGTCGCCGACTTTCACGTCGTTGAAGTTTTCCAGACTGATACCACACTCGAAGCCCTCGCGGACCTCGGACACGTCATCCTTGAACCGCCGCAACGAACCGATGTTGCCTTCCCAGCTCACTACGCCATCGCGGATCAAACGCGCACGCGCGTTGCGACGCACTGTTCCATCGACGACCATGCAGCCGGCGACAACTCCAGCTCTCGGTACGCGGAACACTTCGCGGACCGCAGCCTTGCCGAGAATTTTCTCCTTCTCGATCGCTTCGAGCATACCGATCATGGCCGCGCGAATCTCTTCCTCAACCTTGTAGATGATCGAGTGGAGTCGAATATCGACTGCTTCCTGCTTCGCGACGTCCGCCGCGCGTGCTTCGGGTCGCACGTTGAAGCCGATGATCACGACTGCCGACGACGACGATCCGGCCTGCGTTGCAGAACCAAGCAGCACGTCTGACTCGGTAATCGCGCCCACGCCCGATCGAATAACTTTCACCTTCACACGATCGGTCGAGAGTTTTTGCAGCGTCGACTTCAACACTTCGACTGAACCCTGCACGTCGGCCTTGATGATTACCAACAGTTCCTTGACTTCGCTCTCGCCGAGGGCTTCGATACCGCGCTTCGTCGTTTGCAGCAGTGTTGCCTGGCGACTCAGCATCTGGCGATGCTGTGATATCGACTGCGCTTTCGTGATATCCGAAACGACCTGGAGACTCTCGCCTGCCTGCGGTACGCCCTGCAAACCAAGCACTTCAACCGGAGTTGCCGGTCCGGCTTCCATGATCGGCTCGCCACGATCGTTGAACATCGCACGAACCTTGCCCGAGATCTGTCCGACAATGAAGGGCTCGTGAATCTTGAGCGTTCCCTGTTGGACCAAAACAGTCGCTACCGCGCCGCGGCCGCGATCGAGTTTCGCTTCGAGGACGACGCCCGAAGCGAGACGCGTCGAGCTCGCGCGCAAATTCAGAATGTCTGACGTCAACAGAATCGTTTCGAGAAGTGTGTCGAGGTTCTGTCGCTTCTTCGCGGAGACCGCGACCATTTCCGTCTCGCCGCCCCACTCGAGTGGCGACAGACCCTGCTGCGCCAGCTCTTGTTTGACGCGGTCGGGATTTGCGTCGGGTTTGTCGACCTTATTGATGGCGACGATGATCGGAACACCCGCGGCGCGCGAGTGCTCGATCGCTTCGATCGTCTGCGGCATGACGCCGTCGTCAGCCGCGACAACGAGCACGACGATGTCGGTCGCCTTCGCACCGCGCGCACGCATCATCGTGAAGGCCTCGTGACCCGGCGTGTCGAGAAATACGACGCGACGAGTCTCTCCCGGATTATCCGGATTCGGGACCTGCACGCTGTACGCGCCGATGTGCTGCGTGATGCCGCCTGCTTCACCGCCCGCCACGTCCGTCGTGCGGATCGCGTCAAGCAGCGACGTCTTACCGTGATCGACGTGGCCCATGACAGTAATGACAGGAGCACGCGGCAGCTCAACGTCATCAGCGTCGGTGGCGATCAACTCTTCGAACTCTTCTTCCGCCACCATCTCTTCAAACGGCACGAACGAAACGTCGTAACCGAATCGTTTGCCGAGATCAGCCGCAACGTCGTCCATCAATGGTTGATTGATGGTCGCGAAGACGCCACGCTGCAACAACAGCGTCACGATGTCTTTCGGTTTGATTCCGAGTTTCTCGGCGAACTCTTTCACCGTCGAACCCTCGATCAAGCGGACTTCTTTTAACTCGCCTGAACCGGGCACCTCGAGTCGACCGGCGATGCGGTCTTCGAGTGACAAAGCCCTCGGCGGCGGAATGAAATCACCACCCCTGTCGAACCTTCCAGCCTTGCCTTCAATCTTTCGACCGCCGCGCGGGCTGCTGCGTCTTGAACGACGACGACCAGCGTCCGGTGGTGGAATGTAAGTAGTTTGCGGCGTGGCCGTCTCGCCCGGCGTTCCGAGTCGCTCAGATCGCGGCAACGACGGTCGCTCTCGCAAGCGATTGCGATCGGTTGGGCGTTGTTGTTCCCGCTGCTGTTCACGCTCTCTCGTCGGAGGCGGCGGTGGCGGAGGTGGTGCGGGCGCGCGCTCGCCGGGACGTATGCCGGCGTTGAGCGCGGCTGCAGTCGGTCGTAAAACTCTGACTTGTCGCGAAGGCGGCGGAGTTCTTGGCGGCGCCGGCGCGGGCGGCGGAGTGACTTTCACTTCGATGCCATTCGTCGGCGCGACCACTTCCGGCGCGATCACCGGCTCTTCGATAAAGGGCGCTTCCGCCACAGGCGCCACTTCAACCGGCGCGGGCGGTGGAGGCGTTTCCTCGATCACCGGCGCTTCTGCGCGTGCAGCCGGAGCCAGCTTCTTCACCAGCCTCGTGCTCGTGATCGGCGGCCGGGCTGGTTGCGGTCCAGGCCCAGGCGATGTCGCAGGGGTCGTCGGTGGCGGCGGTGTCGCTGGAAGCGGAGCTTCGACGGGCTCAGCGGCCATAACAGCCGGCGGCGGCGGTGGTTCAGACTCGTGGATCTCGAGCTCAGCGTCGATTGCGGGCGATTCGTTAGCCGGCAGCACCGCGCGCTTGACTACTTTCACCGCGCGCTTGACCGCGGCTTCCTTCTTCGGAAAGTACTTGTTCCGAATCTTCTCGGCCAGTTCTTTCGAGACCGAGTTGGAAGGCACGCTCACGTCTACACCTTCACGACGCACCTCTTCGATGAGTCGCTTGGTATCGAGCTTTAATTCTTTGGCGAGATCGTAAATACGAACTTTAGAGGAAACTGTCATGCACTCCTTCTCGACGCTTCTTCCTGCGTCCTGACGACCTAAGTGATTGGGCACCGCATGCCCTATCACTCAGCGTCGCTCAGAAGTTCGGCGCCTGACAGCAGGGGCAATGCGGGCAACACAAACGGCCCGAAGAGACCGGATATGTGTTGTTACTATATGACTGCATCAGTGGTTCTCATCGTCGTCTGTGCTCCCGCCTGATGCAGTCTCTTCCGAAACTGCGGGAGCCGATGTCTCTGCTTCTTCAGCCATTGCGTCCGAAGCGATCTCTTCGTCTTCCAACTCCTGCGCAACTTCATCGATGTGTTCGAATGCCTCGACACCCGAGGAAGTTATGTCAGGAGACGGCGTAATCGTGTCAGGCCGCAAGTCGCGACCTGCTTCCTGCAAAGCAATCTCGTCGGCCGGGATCGCCTCGGCTTCAGTCAGCGGCACCGGATCGGCCGAGTCCCAGGCCGGAATTTCCGGTTCCGCAGTGAAGGGAACACCCCGCTCGACTGCTTCGTCGTAGCCTTCCGCAGTCGATTCCAGAGACGGTTCCACTTCTCCATCAATCGATTCGTCAAACTCTGCTGAAACAGCGTGTTGCTCTTCAATCTCTTCGCCGTCTTCACCGAGATTGCGATCGCGCAGAGCTGTTATGGCCTTGGAAGCCTCCAGGATCACTTCCGCTTCGTCCAAACTCAGATCGAGGAACTCGACGAGGTCGTCGACGGTAGTGGCCGCGAGGGCATCGATATCGTTGATGCCGTGTTCGGCCAGCGCCTCAGCCTGCGCCGCAGTGACACCTTCGATAGCAGAGAGCGGCACTGCCTCGCCCGAGGCGATGAGCGCGCCCATCTGTTCGGTGACTTCGCGCTTGATCTCTTCTTCGCTGCGGATGTCGATGTTCCAACCGACCAGTTTCGTAGCGAGGCGCACGTTTTGACCGCGCTTGCCGATCGCAAGGGAGAGCTGGTCCTCGTTGACGATGACTTCCATCTGGCGGTTTTCGATGTCGGTGATTCTGACCTGATTGACTTTCGCAGGTGAAAGCGCGTTGGCGGCAAAAACTGAGGGCTCGTCAGACCATTCGATGATGTCGATCTTCTCGCCGCGCAGCTCGCGAATAATCGCCTGCACGCGTGAGCCTTTCATACCGACGCAGGCGCCGACCGGATCGACGTCACGCTCATTCGACATCACGGCGATCTTGGCGCGCTCGCCGGGCTCGCGGACGGCCGACTTGATCACGACAGTGCCGTCGTAGATTTCCGGCACTTCCATTTCAAACAATCTTAATAAGAGCTCGGGAGACGTGCGCGAGACTTCGACCTGCGGTCCTTTCGACTCTTTCGAGACGTTGTTTATGACGACGCGGATGCGCTCGCCCTGGTTCCACTGCTCGCCGCGCGACTGCTGTGAACGCGGCAGAATCGCTTCGAGATTGCCGAGATCGACGATGATGTTGCCGCGCTCGAATCGTTTGACATAGCCGTTGACGAGGTCGCCGATCTTGTCGATGTACTGCTCGTAAACGTTGCTGCGAACGGCGTCGCGGACTTTCTGAAACAGGATTTGCTTGGCTGTCTGGGCGGCGATGCGTCCCAGCTCTTCCATCGGTAGCGGCAGTAAAAGCGCGTCGCCCAGCTCAACTTCGTCGCCGGCGAGCTCGCGTGCTTCGACGATAGAGAGTTCGGTAGCGGGATTCTCGACTTCGTCGACGACGACTTTCGAGGCCGAGAGCTCGATGCCGGTTTCGGCGTTCCAGTCGACCTGAATATCTTCACCGGATCGAAACTGTTTCTTGGCGGCCGCGCGTACGGCTTCCTTCATTGCTTCGATCACGAGGTCGCGGTCGATGCCCTGTTCCTGGCAAAGCGCCTCGATATTTTGTGCTATCGATGAACTCATCTTCTATTTGCCCGATCTGTTATAGGACCTACATGTCCTATATGACCTATCTCTTCAGCTCTTCGCTTACATCCACTTCTATGTTCGCCTTCGTAATCGTATCCAGAGGAACACGCACCTGCCCGCTGGTTCGATCCTCAAAAAGCACGTCGTCGCCCTCGACTCCCAGCAAACGACCTCTAAAATTGCGTTGTCCGTCAATCGGCTGCCGCGTCTTCATCTTCGCGTTGCTACCGGCGAAGCGTTCGAAATCGGCCCGTTTATAAAGGCCGCGATCGAGTCCGGGGGACGATACTTCCAACGTGTAGGGCGCGTGGATGAAGTCTTCCACGTCCAGAATCGTGCCCAGGTGCGTGCTTACTTCGGAGCAGTCCTCGTGGGTGACACCTTGCGGCTTATCAATGAATATACGAACAATCGGCTTGTTCTCGGGGCCGGCTACCTCGGCGTGCACCAGCTCAAGGCCATGATCGATTGCGACTCGTTCAGCTATCTCCTGAACCCTCTCTGCAATCGACTCGTTTGCCATTCTCACCCTTCAAGAAGGTTCTCGCTCCAAAAGAAAAAGTGGGCGCGAAACCCACCGGACGAGCCCCCGTGCCTTCGAGCAAGCTGTGAATTATACGGAAAGGGCGGGGTTCAAGCAAACGCGCTTAGGGTGTTCCCAGCTTTGCTTTTACTACTTCGCTCACGAGGCGTCCGTCGGCGTTTTTGCCCGCCAGAGCGGCTTGTACGGTCTTCATCACCTTGCCCATGTCCTTCATCGACGTCGCGCCTGTTTCGGCTATCGCGGCTGCGACGGCCTGCTCGATCTCGTATTGTGAGGCGGCCTGTGGCAGGTAAATCTCGATGACGTCGATCTCGGATTTCTCTTTATCGACTAGCTCCTGCCGTCCGGCTTTCTCATATTGCTCGATCGAGTCGCGACGCTGCTTCACGAGCGAGCGCAGCAACTTCTGCATCTCGTCGTCGTCGAGCTCTGAACCCTTCTCGATCTGACGGTTCATCATCGCCGCCTTCACCATGCGCAGCGTCGACGTCCGGTTCGCGTCCTGCGCCTTCATCGCACTCGTCAGATCCTTCACGATCTGTTCCCTTAGACTCATCTATCCAACTCCTTCAGCAACTAGTATACAACTGTAGGGGCGGCCCTCCGTGGCCGCCCGTTCTTCGGCCCGTTGTTGTTGACGGAACGGGCGGCCACGGAGG
>DASYFE010000134.1:0-11889 GCA_036498585.1 Pyrinomonadaceae bacterium
TGAGTTTGCCGGAGGCGTCCGTCGTCCCACGTCTGATCTCGTCGACCCAGACGATGGCGTTCGGTTCACTTGTGATTGTGACAGAGGCTTGCGCGTGAATAGAGGGTGGAACCAGTAAAAACACCAGAACTAGAAACTTCATGACCACTTGTTTGCACGACATTTTGTTACAGGATTTACAAGATTTTACAGGATACACATGTTAATCCTGAAAAATCTTGTAAATCCTGTGAAGCTACTCTTCGCCGCTGCCACTGACGCGCCTCTTCCTCACATTCGGATCGCCACCCGTAACAGCTCGCGAGCCGACTTCCGGCCGCCAGTTTCCCTTATCATCGTAAAGCCGCAGGTATTGTAAACGGTTTCGCACCACGCCCTGCACGTACCCGCGCGTCTCCTTGAACGGCACCGCTTCAGCCCACTCATCGATCTCCAACGGCAGCGACGCCTTCCATTGCACCGCTCGATTTGGCCCAGCATTATAAGCCGCCGCCACATACTCAATGCGGCCAAACTTATCGATCTGATCGCGCAGGTAAGCCGTTCCCAATTGAATATTCAAACGCGGCTCGTAAAGCGAATCGGCAGTGATCTCACGACCTACGCCATACTTTCGCGCCGTCAGTCGCCCGGTCGGCACCAGCACCTGCATCAGTCCGTAGGCCGCCGCACCCGAACGGGCGCGCGTTATGAATACCGTCTCCTGGCGAATCAAACCCGCGACCTGATACGGATCGAGATTACGCGCCTTCGACTCCTGCACGATGATGTCCCAGTAATTGAGCGGATAAAACACGTCCCACTGCTCGCGCGTCATCTCTTCCGGCTTCATCTGCGAATAGTCGGGGAAACTGCGTCGCAGCGTGTTGAGCGCGCGAACGTTGTCGTCGTCGGAGCGATAGATCTTCGCGATCGCGAGATTGACCTTCGGACTGTCAGGAGCTTTTTCGCCAGCCTTCGCGAGCTCCTTCTGCGCCCAATCATCGAGCCCGATATTCGACAACTGGTCCGCCTTCATGATCCGTGTGTCTTCTTCCGGTCCGACCGTTTCTTCTGCGACCGTGACTGTCTTCAGATTCGCGACGGCACGCGCCACAATCGAGTCTGGAGGAAACGATTTGGCTGGCAACGTTCGACCGGTTCCATCGAGCCGTTGCTTGGCGAGATAGCCGTACCAGTTCGCGTCGTAGCGCTCGAGCATCGCCTCGTAGAGCGCACGAGCTTCGGCGAGTTTGCCGGCGCGTTCCGAATCGCGCGCGGCCCAATAGCCTGCACGTCCACGGTTGTCGGTGTTCTTGTCGGCGTAATTGGCGAGATGCTCGGTCAGCATTCGCGACGATTCGGCGTAGTTCTTCGCCTGATGCGTTTCCCACGCGAGATCAAACTGCGCCTGCGCGACCTCGATCGAGCTGCCAAAACCATTGACCGCGGCGCGCTTGAAATACGAAGCATCAGCGGTGTTGTTTGCGTCTGCTGCGATCTGCCCGACGGCGACAAACGCGCGCGGCGTGAAGTTGCTGTTTGGAAAACTGCGTCGCAACTCTTCGGCGGTCGCGCGGGCTTGTTCCCACTGCTTCGCACGCGCGTACGTTTGCGCGAGATAGAACATCGCTTCAGCGCGCGTCTCGGCGGCTGAGGTCGGAATCGCGTTCAGCGCTGCGACTGCGTCTGGAGTTCTTCTGAGACTGTAAGCAGCGATGCCGCGCTGGAGTTGGTTCTCATTGGTAGCAGTCGCGGGAAACTTCGCGAATGCATCGCTGTAAGAGGTCAACGCGTCGGCATACTTTTTCGCGTTGTACAAACGATCAGCACGCGTGATCGCTTCTTCCGCGCTGGCGGGCGATGTGGTGGAGCCGAGCCGTGTAATTGCAGTCGCCGCCTCGGCGCTTTCAGCGGCCTCTGGCGCGAAGAAATAGAGTCGACGATAGGCAGCGAGGGCGCGTGTTTGATCGCCAGTCTGCTCGAAAGCTTTCGCCGTCAGCAGCAGAGCCGCCGGGTCATCTGCCTGCGCGAAGCTTTTCAACAACAGTGGAACGGCGGCGACCTCGCCGGCCTTCGTCATCAAGTCCGCCGCACGCAACGCCGCATCTCGTGCGCGCAGCGACGTTGGATACGACTGCATCAACTCCTGGTAAACCGCGCGTGCTTCCGGCGTCTTTCCGGCCTGTTCGAGAGCGCCGGCACGCAGCAGGAGCGCGTAGTCAGCGAGCGACGTCTGTTCGGCGATCAGTTTGGTGTCGAGTAAAGAGGCAGCGCCGGAGGGGTCTCCGGCTTTGAGTTTGATTCGCGCGTGCAGGATTCGCGCAAGCGCAGCGGTTTTAGTGCGTGGAAACTGGTTCTCGATTCCGGCGACAACGTCTTCAGACGGCAGCACGTCGTTGCGCGTCATGCTGCGCAGGCTATCGAGCGCTTTTTGTTCTGCGAGGGTTTGCGGCCGGGTGACGCAGCTCGCGCTCAGGACGAACGGAAGCGAGGCAACAGCGACCAGAGCAACGCCGATGAAGATCAAAACTAAGCGATGTTTGGCCATAATACAGAACCGAGCGCGGTAGCGCCGGGTCAACTTCAAAATGATAGCTCTTAACTGAGTTTGACCCGGCGCTACCGCGCTCGGTTCTGTTGCTTCACAGCACCACTAAACGTGCACGGTTGCGCCGGGATAATTCGCACCGAGTTTTGATTCGTCACCCTCGGCAAGGGTGTTCACCAACTCGCCGTGGAAATAATCGTAACGAGAGGCGACCTCGGCCTTCACGCGCTTATCATACATCTCGCGCGACCGATCGATGTACTCGCGCAAACGATCGTACAGGTCGTGTTCGATGCGACCTTCCGTAACCTTCTGCTCGTTGTACAACTTGATCTCAGAAATCAGCAGGCGTGCAAACCGCCGCGCGTCGTTGTGCAAGCGCCGCTCCTCGTCCCCCTGGACCTCCACCGGCAGTTCCTGATCCTGACCATAACGTCGTCGCGGCGTCCCGGCTGCCTCGACTGGCGCTGGCGTCCATGCGGGCGGCTCCTCGCCGGCGACTGAAGGCGGTTCGGCTGTTGCTGAGGAATCCTCAAACATACCCGCAGGCTCTTCGACAGGCACAGCCTCTACGAACGAAGCCGGTTCAACCGGCGCCTGCTCATAAGACGGTGTTTCTTCGTGAGCGGGCTGATAATTCTCAATCGTCTCAGCGCCGGAGAAAGACGGTTCCGGAGTGCTTTCCGGTTCCGGTTCCGGCTCTGGAGTGTATTCACTCGTCGGCTCATACGACGACGGCGACGGCTGCGATTGCTCAACCGGCGCGGGAGCTTCCTCGACTGCTCGTTTCGGAGCTGCTGCGCCACGCGCGGCTGACAAGAGCTCGACGGCCATTCCCGAAACGGTGACCAGCGTTTCGAGGGCTTCGAGATTGATCGACTCCGAATCGAGGCCTGCTGAATCGGCGTAAAGAACGGCGACAGCACGTCCGCGAACTTTCAGCGGTATCGCCACGATTCGTCGCGCCGTCTCTTCGCCAAGGCGGTTTAGTATCAAATGATCTTCTGAATGTGAGCCCGGACCACCACTCCACGTCGCGAGTTGCTTCGCGGCGCTGCCGACCACTGTGTCGGCGTTCACTGAAAACGAGATCTCCTGGATCGCCTCGTCGCCCACAGACCCTTCGAAACCACGACCGCGCCAGCCAGACGCCTGTTCGCCTTTGATAACGAAGAAAGCGACGCGTGGCGCAAACGACGAAGCACGGTTGACCAGGGCTTTGAGAATCTCGGCCTGCGATTTCTGCTCGTTTATCTCGCTGATGGCCGATTTCACGATAGCCATGTCGCTCGAAGCCTTCGCGCGAGACGACTCGGACGCGGCCAGCTCGACACCTCGCTCGTGAGCCGCGTGCAGGTGCTCGGTGATGGAGGCGAGCATGCTGCCTTCCATCTGCACATCCGCGTGGCGTTCGAGAAAATTCGAAAGCGACTCGTTGAGTAGACTTTGCAGAGTCGTTATCTCCTGCTTTACCGCACCCATGCGGGTTTCGAGATAACTCTCGATCTCACGCCGCAAACTGTCTTCCAGGTGTCCGTTGACCACAGCTCGCTCCTCCGTATCCTCGTGTTGTTTTGACGAACCTCAAGGTCTTCAGGTAGGGATTTCTAACCCAAGGTTGATTATTAGCAATGGTGAGTCCCGCAGGGGCCGCGAGAACTCTGGGGATGATTATGAACGGCTGGTATTCAGCTAGTCAAGAAATCGTTTTTCGCCAAAAGGCGTCGTCTGGTAATCTAACGGATTAACGTAACGGTCGTCCAGTATTAAATATGCCACCTACCATACTCATTGCGGAGGATTACGACGATAACCGCGAGCTGCTGCGGCTGCTGTTGGCCGGGGCCAATTACGACGTTCGCGAGGCCAGAAATGGGCGGGAGTGCCTGGAGCTGGCTCGCGAGAACCCGCCGGATCTGATCATGGTCGACCTGTCCATGCCGGGGCTGGACGGTTGGGAAGTCTTTCGGGAGCTCAAGGCCAACTCCTCGACGGCCCATATTCCGTGCGTGGCGGTCACGGCCCACACGGACCAGGACCGCATCCGCGCGCTGCAAACCGGATTCAACGACTTCGTTGGAAAACCGTTTAGGACGGAAGAGCTACTGCTAACCGTGGCGCGCCTCGTCTCGAAAACTACTTAGACAGAATTCACAAGATTGTTCAAGATAAACATGTAAATCATGGAAAATCTTGTAAATCCTGTCCATCTCACGGTTCGCGGTAAATGGCGGCGCCCTTCATCACGAACCTAACCTTCCGCAGTGCTCCGACATCCTTCGTCGGGTCGCCTTCGACTGCGATCATGTCCGCCAGCAAGCCTTGCTTAACCGCGCCGATCTTGTCTGACATGTGCAGCACGCGCGCGTTTACGGACGTCGCCGAACGCAGCGCATCGATCAGCGGCATGCCGAATTTCACCATCGTCTCAATCTCTAGCGCGTTGTCGCCGTGCGCGAAAACCCCGACATCGCTGCCACTCGCAATCGTCACACCCGCGTCGAGTGCCGCCTTGAATGCGTTTCGCTTCCGCTCGATATTCGCGCCCGAAGCGATCGCGAGCGTCGGACACAGCGCTACATTACGTTCTTTCATCAAGCGAAAAACTTCAGGCGTGCCGCCGTCGCCGTGCTCGATCGTCTCGACGCCCGCGAGGGCCGCGCGTCGCATTCCTTCGGCAGTCGTCGCATGGGCAGCGACGGGAATGTTGGCGCTCTTCGCTGTTTCGACCACGAGCTTGATCTCATCGAGCGAAAACGTCGGCGCCGCGCCTGACTTGCCCCAGCGATAGTCCGCGTAGATCTTGATCCAATCAGCGCCGTGTCCGATCTGATCGCGAACGACGCGCGTGAGACTGTCGATGCCGTCAGCTTCTTCAGCGCCTTGCGGCACAGTCCACTCTGACGCGTAACCCTTCGGTCCATAACTGCCGGTGGCGACGATCGCTCTCGTAACGACGATCATGCGCGGCCCGGGAATGATGCCCTGCTCAACCGCCTGCTTGAGACCGACATCAGCGTAGCCTGCGCCTTCCGTGCCGAGATCGCGAATCGTCGTGAACCCGGCTTGGAGCGTGTTGCGCAGATGGTTTGTGGCGCGCGCAACACGCAAACTCAGCGACTCGCGCGCCACCTGATCGTTCCAGGGAGTTTCACTGTACGGATGAAGCAGGATGTGCGAGTGAGCTTCAATCAGACCGGGCATCAGCGTCAGTCCCGACAGATCGATCACCTTTGTCCCTGCCGGAGGATTGATATCGTTTGCCGGTCCAACACGCACGATCTTGTCGCCATGAACGAGCACGGCCCAGTTGTCGTGAACCTGCGCCGACTCGCCATCGAAGATGCGAGCCGGCTTGAGCAGGTAGTCAGTTTCCAGCGGTGCAGTTCGTTGAGTTTGCGGTAGCAACATCGCCACACAGATCAGAAATATGAGCAAGCGCATCGCATCATTTCTCGGAGATAACTACTTGTTGGATTGTCGGCGGCAACGGATGGAGCGTGCTGCGTGAGAATCCGGCGTTGGCAAACATCGTTTCCAGCTCGGCAAACGTGTGTGCATCGCCATTCGGCGTGCCGACCAGCATCATCATGCTAAATCCGGCAGGCTCAGGCGGAGTTACACGATCGTCGTTTGGAATAAACTCAAGAGTCGCGACTCGGCCACCATCGGCGAGCGCGGCGTGTATTTTGCGCAAGAGAGTTTCGTTTGTCTGTGGATCGAAGTGGTGCAGGAAGTTAGTTATCAGGACCAGATCATAACCACTGCCAAACTCGACATCGAACGCGCTGCCTTCAATCGTGTGATATCTATCGGCGACGCCGGCTTTCTGCGCGTTTTCCTTCGCCACTTCCAAAACGGCCTTCCAATCAACCGCATGAATCTCTGCTTGTGGATTGTTCTTCGCAAATGAAATTCCGAATAGACCATGTCCGGCCGCGATATCCAGAATCTTCAATTTGCGATCGGCATTTGGATCGACCAGTTTGACGATCATTTGCGCCGGCATCATCATCATCGGCGCCATCGCACGTGCGAACTTCACCCAGATGGGATTGTCCGGCTTGACCGTGCCTTCGTTATCAATAGCAGTACCGCCTTTGCGTACCGCTTCAGTCATGTTCCGGGAGCCTTCCAACAGCTCCGGTGTACTAAGAAACCCTATCGTCCCACCGAGATAAGCCGGCGAGCGCTGATCGAGAAAAGTTGCAGAATCGAGCGTCAGCGCATACTGGTCGTCGTTCTTGGTTAGCATTCCCATTATCGTCAGGTAGTCGCACAGAATGCGCATACCACGCTCGGCGGTTTGGCAGCGATTCGCGATTGCAGATGCAGTCGTGTTGCCTTCGCCGATGGCAGTGAACACTTCAAGCTCGATAGCGGCTTTCAAAGCCTCGGTGCGCTGGTGCGCGTTGATTGTTTGGAAGAACAGTAGCGGGGATGGTTGCTGGGCTGCGGAAGAAGTAGACATGGATTTCCTTTCTTTATTTAGACCGTATTTATTTATATAGATACGCGGAAGATACTAACGAATCGGGTCACGCAAGACCATCTCAGCGACCGTCGCGGCCATATTCGCCGCTTCCGGATGACTGCGATGCAGGCCCGCAATCTGTAGCAGCGCCTCGCCCGTGCGCGAAAACATGCGAAACAGATCGCCTTCTTCTGCGCGCGTCTCTCTGACGATGTCGGACCAAAGCATGCCGCCGGCCCAACGCACCGCAGCGCCTGCGGCGGAGAAGTTCAACTCCGGCGTGGGCTCGAGTCCGTGTTTCCACTCCTCAGCGGAGACTTTGAAACTGATGTCTTCGAAACGCGCGAGTGAAGTCACGACATCATCGGCCAGTTCGAGCTCGCCGTAATCGCGATCTTCGTCGGCAGTCAGTGCCGCCATGATGCCTGCGAGTTGTTTTGGCTCGAGTGAATTGAAGAGACCAGCTTCCAGCGCTTCGCCGACGAGCAGCGGACGGTCGATGTGCAGATCCGCGAGCCAGCGGCCACGGTCCGTGACCTTCTCCGCTTCGTAATCTAGATAACCAAAGATCGCGAGCACTTTCGCGCGTTGCTCAAACGGCAGCCACACTTCTTCGCGCAGCGCATCGATCCGTCGCGACGCGCGTTCGTAGTCTTCGGCCGTCGTATGAAGCTGCCAAACGACGTCGGTGCAGCGCTGCTTGTCGGAATTCTGCGGCAGCAGGTTCTCGATCGAGTCGTCGATGATCTTGAGTGCGTCAGTCTCTTCCGCGTCAGCGTCGCGCAGTCGCGGCTCGGGCATTGTAAGATCGCGGCCACGTTCGCGGATCTCGTCGAAGGCGCGTTCGATCTCTTCTTCTTTGAGACGAAAAACCGGTGCATACACGCGACCGATGCGCTCTTGCGGAAAGCTCGCGTGACGCCCATCTTCACGAAACCCACGCACATTGCCTTCGCGCTTTTCAGTCACCATCACCAGCCGCCGGCCGGAACGGCCGATTCCCACGACACGGCCCGGCTTCACCACCTCGTTCAGCCAGCGATGAAAAACCTCTGCGCGTGTTTGCGGCTTCGCTTCCTGGAGACGCGCACGAGCGCCGATGAGTCGCTCGAGTCCGAGCACCGCTGACGTCGGAATATCGCAGCCGGCGTCTTTCAATGCGTTATGGATCTTTTCTTCGCTTTCGCTGCGACTTCGTTCGAGTTGGGCCATTTGGCGCGCGAAATCGCGATAGGCAAAGCTGCGCTCAGCGATCTCGCGCACCGCGGTGAAACTTCCGTAGGCGTCGAGGAGGTTGAGCAGCGTTGTGTAAGTGGCGCGAAACTGGCTGACGAGCGCATCGGGTGGCGCTTTCAGGAGCTGTGCGATGAGTTGCGGATCCTGATGAAGGCCGGGAGCTGCGATGACAAAGCCGACGTTGTCGCGGCCACGGCGTCCGGCGCGTCCGGTCATCTGCTGCATTTCGGAAGCTGAAAGCGCACGCCAGCCGCTGCCCGTGCGTGCGTCTGCGCCAGTGAGGACGACACTGCGCGCGGGGAAATCGACGCCGGCAGCCACCGTCGCCGTAGCGAATATGGCATCCAATAGCCCGGCGCTCATGAGTTTTTCTATCACGAGTTTCCAGGCGGGAATGTGTCCGGCGTGATGAGACGCGACACCGCCGCGAATGATCGTGTCCCAGTGTCGATGACCACGAACTTCCGGATGCTGTTCGACAAACGCGCGCATGAAATCGCGGCGCGCTTCGCGACGGGTGTCGTTTGGATCGCGGCGCGTTAGTGCGGCTTCAGATGCGGCCTGATCGCAGCGACGGCGCGTCGGCAGGAACACGATGGCGGGAAGCAAGTTGTAACCCTCGAGCGCCGCCAGCAACGTCGCCGACGGCATCTCGGGCATGCGCAGTTTCATCCTGAAATCATGTAAATCCTGAAATCCTGTCTACCGCTCTCTTTCCCTTTCCATCATCTGAAGGATTTCAGTATTCAACCTTCCATTCTCATCCAACAACGGTAACAATCGCTTGTCCGGCAGCAAAACTGCTGAGCGCAACGGCACTGGGCGCTTCATTGGCCCGGTAATTACTCCGCACCGAACCCCGCGAATCTCTTCCAGCCACACTGCAAACTCGTGCGCGTTGCCGATCGTCGCCGACAACAACAACAATCGAATGCGCGGCGGTGTCAAGATAATCGCCTCTTCCCAAACGTGGCCGCGGTCTTCGTCCGCGAGATAGTGCGCCTCATCCAGCACCACGAGATCTGCGCTGACTTCATTTCCACCACGCAATGAGTCGAAAAGCTGGTTGCGATAGATTTCAGTCGTCCCGACAATCAGCGGCGCTTCGGAGTTCTCTTTCCGGTCGCCCGTCAGTATCCCAACCCGCTCGGCCCCAAATTCGTCAATAAATTCCTGATATTTTGAGTTTGTGAGCGCCTTCAACGGCGACGTGTACCAGGCGCGCCGCCCGCTATCAAGAAGTCGCCTGATTTCCTCTCGCGCAATCCACGTTTTGCCGCTACCGGTCGGCGCCGTGACCAGCACGTCTTCGTATTCCAGGCTCGCGAGTGCTTCGAGTTGAAACGGATCGGGCTTGAAAGGCGTCTTACGAGGTGTACCGATGCCTTCGAGCAGTCGTTTGGTTTCGCGCGACGGTGAAACAATGCGCGCGGCTCGTTCGTTAGCCCCATGGTCCGGGGGGCGGCGACTATGTGAGCGGCGTTTGTCCCAGTTTTTTCGGGTATTTCGGCGCACGGAGCCATTCTAACTTTCAGAGTGTGGCCTGCGAAGTGCTAACGCGAACCCTGAGAGTTACAATGGCGTCTAACCCGGAGGCTTTTAAGACAGGTTTTGCAGGATGTCAGAGTTGTTCGAGAAGTTTGAGGTAAATCGCGAGCCGCGGTGGCAGGTGCTAGCAAAGCTCGCCGGCGCTTCGCTCGTCCTGCATCTCGTGTTTGTGTGGATGGTGATTTACGTTCCCGCGTTTCGCGACACATTGAACATCGCCGCGCTGATTGCGAACACGAAGTTTGTTGACAAAGATTACGAGGCGACTCAGATCGGCGACGATGTGCAGATGGTCCAGTTAAGCAACAAGTTTCATTACCCGGAAGGCTACTTCGCCCAGCAGCTCGCCGCAGGACAAATTCCCGGACAAGCAGCAGCAGTAGATCCGTTTGCGCCGAAGATCATTTCGCAGGCGAGTAAGGAATCGCACGTCGATCCGGAAAAGTCGCCGTCGCCGTCGCCGAGTCCGAGTGCTTCACCGATAGCTAGTCCATCGCCTTCGGCAGCAGCGGCTATCGCTCAAGCCAGTCCATCCGGTTCACCGTTGACTCCCGAACAAGCGCAGCAAGAGCTCGAGAAAACCGCCGAGCAGAACAACGTCACACTGCCGGACGAGAACGAGATCAACAAGAAAGTCCTGAAAGACTTCGCCACGTACGCGAACGATTTGAAGAACCAGGGCAAGCTCGATTTCGAGAAGCCTTTCGAGATCGAGATCGAAGCGAAGCTCGACGAGAAGGGCAAACTGAAGGACGCGAAGTTCACGAAGAAATCCGGCGACGAGAATCTCGTTGAGTTGTTTGGCAAGCTCGTGGCGGCGCTAAACGACAGCGGCTTTCTCACGTACCTGCAGCCGATCAGCAAAGACAATCCCGGCGCGACAGTGAAGATCACAGTCAAACAGGGCGAGAAGGACGTGCTGGCCTCGGTTGCGTCAGAAGCATCTTCGACGGAACGCGCGGAGTCGCTCGCGAAAGCGCTGAACAACCTCCTGTACTTCGGAGCGAGTTCGCGTGCGGGCCACGATGAAGAAGTGTTAATGAAGAACACGAATGCGACGCCTGACGGGAAGCGAGTGATGGTTAACTTCTCAATGCCGCGGCAGAGCGTCATCGATATGATAAAGAAAAATTTAGAACCAGGCGTTTAACCACCGATTCACAGATTATTACTGATTGGCTAAACTAATTGAGCTATGAGTTTCGACAAATTCCTTACTAAAGTTTTTGGCAGCAGCAACCAGCGGTTTTTGAAATCAATCATGCCGCTGGTCGAAAAGATCAACTCGCTCGAGCCGTCAATACAGAAGCTTTCTGACGACGAGCTACGTGGACGCACCGCATACTTTAAAGAGCGTTTGCAAAAAGCCGTCGCGGACGTGACTGATAAAGAAGAGCGAAAGCGACGTGAGCGCGCCGAGCTCGACGAAATCCTGCCCGAGGCTTTCGCCCTCGTCCGGGAAGCAAGCGTGCGCACGACCGGCATGCGTCACTTCGACGTGCAGATGATCGGCGGCATCGTTCTCCACCAGGGCAAGATCGCCGAGATGCGCACGGGCGAGGGCAAGACGCTCGTCGCCACTTTGCCTTCTTACCTGAATGCGCTCACGGGTCGCGGTGGCGTTCACGTCATTACGGTTAACGACTATCTCGCTTCTCGCGACGCAGAGTGGATGGGCCAGATCCATCGCTTCCTCGGTCTCGAAGTCGGTTGTATTCAGAACGACATGGATGACTTCGAGCGCCAGGCCGCGTACGCCGCTGATATCACGTACGGCACCAACAACGAGTTTGGCTTTGATTACCTGCGCGACAATATGAAGTTTGACCTCGCCACGTGTGTGCAGCGTGGTCATTACTTCGCGGTCGTCGACGAGGTTGACTCGATTCTGATCGACGAGGCGCGAACGCCGCTGATCATTTCCGGACCATCCGACGAAGCCACTGATAAATACAGCAACGCCGACGCAATCATCCCGAACCTGAAAAAAGGTGAGGACATTGATGGAAAGAAGACGGGCGATTACGTCGTCGATGAAAAGGCGCACACAGCGGTGCTGACGGAAGAAGGCGTTGATAAGGCTGAGCGTCTGCTTGGTGTC
>DASYFE010000135.1:0-18742 GCA_036498585.1 Pyrinomonadaceae bacterium
AATGAGTCGCTCTTCTCTGCGCAACCTCTGTGTTCTCTGTGTCTCTGTGGTGAGTTACTTCTATGAATTAGTTAACCACAGAGACACAGAGAACACAGAGGTTGCACAGAGAACTCAAAAGACTTGTTTCGTTCTGGTGATCCTGATCTGTCTGCTCGCGCCAGTCGTTAAGGCGCAGGTGCAGGAGGAAGAAGTTCCGAGCGACGATCCGGTGATCGAGCAGCGACTCCAAAACCTCTCGAAAGAGCTCCGTTGCCTTCAATGCCAGAACCAGACTCTTGCTGATTCACCTGCCGGACTCGCCGCAGACTTGCGACGCGAAATTCGTATACAGATGAAAGCCGGTAAGAGTGACAAGGAAATCATCGCCTTTCTCACTCAGCGTTACGGAGATTTCATCCTGTACAAACCACGCGTCACATTCACGACTTACCTGCTCTGGTTCGGACCGTTTGTCTTATTACTCGGCGGCTTGTACCTGCTCTTCCACTACATCAAGCAACGACGCGATCTGATCACTGAGAAGCCTTTGAGCGCTGACGAGCGTCGCCGCGCAGAAGAGCTCCTCGCTTCTCTTCCCGGAAAGGAGACGACGTGATTCTTTTCTGGGTTATCTGCGCGCTGCTGATCGTGATCGCGCTCGCGTTCATCTTGCCGCCGGCACTACAGCGGTCTGAAGAGAACGTCGTGTCTGACGATGAGCGCAAACAGGCGAACATCGCAGTCTATCGCGATCAACTTTCGGAGCTCGAAGCGGACCGGCTCAATGGCATTGTCGCTGAAGATCAGTATGAAGCGGATCGTGACGAGATCGAGCGTCGCTTGCTTGAAGACACGGCTACCGCGCGTTCGAAAAAGACAACCGGCGCTGCGCCCATCAACGCGCGCAATACAGCTTACCTGCTCGGCTTCGGATTGCCTCTCATCGCCATCATCTTTTACCTGAAAGTTGGCGAGCCAGACAGAATCACGAATCCGGCTCCTGTCGGTGCGCCACCAAGCGCCGCATCAGAAGCACCGCCAGAGCGAACGCAGGCACAGATCGAAGAAAACGTCGCGAAACTCGCAAAGCGTCTCGAGTCGAATCCAAACGACGCGCAGGGCTGGACCATGCTCGCGCGTTCTTACAGCTCGATGGAGAAATATCCTGAAGCTGCGAACGCGTATGCGAAAGCGACCGAGTTGAATCCGAAGGACGCAGATCTACTGGCTGAGTATGCGTTTGTCACGGGCATGGTTGGGGGCAAGAGCCTCGAAGGCAAGCCAACGGAGATCATCAATCGCGCTTTGAAAGTCGATCCGGAAAACGCGAAGGCATTGCAGCTCGCCGGCAGCGCTGCGTTCCAAGCCAAGGATTACAAGAAAGCGATTGACTACTGGCAGCGTGTGCTGAAGAAAGTTCCGCCGGGTTCGGAAGTAGCTGAAACGATTACCGCACGCATCAACGAAGCAAAGACACTCGCGGCGAGTAAGTGAACCAGAGAGAACATGTCGAGAGAGAATATTCTTTTCGCAATTATCGGACTGCTTTTGGGCTTCATCGTAGGCTTCATGTTTGCCAGCTCGATGGCCCAGAAGAATGCGATGCAACCGGCCGCCGCGGGCGCGCTTCCGGCCGATCACCCACCGGTCGGGGCGCAGCAGGGCCAGCAGAACGCGGCGAATCCGCAGGCGATGCAGGCGCAGGTTCAAGCCACGATCGAGAAGGCGCGCAATGAGCCACAAAATTTCGACGCGCAGATCCAGACGGCCGATCTTTACTACCAGATTCAACGTTACGATCAGGCGCTCGAGTATTTACTGAAGGCGAACACGCTTAAACCGACTGACTACAAGACCGTCGTGTTGCTCGGCATGGTGAACCTCGATGCGCAACACTACGATCAGGCTGAGAAGTGGTATCGAGCGGCGCTGAAGATGAAGTCAGACGACGTTATGGTCCTCGCCGGCCTCGCCGCCACGACGCTGCAAAAAGGCGACGCGAAAGCCGCGGAGGACGCGATCGCGCAGTTAGAAAAAGTCGATCCTACTAGCGAGGATCTTCCCCAATTCCGGGACAAACTCGCCAGCCTCAAAGCAGGTAAGTAGCCACAAAAAGGCACAAAAACGGAAATGATTTCTTTTGTGTCTTATGTGCCTTTTTGTGCCTTTTGTGGCTAAGGAGCGATGGACATGCGGACGATATTCACCAGAAGTATGCGATCGATCTTCCCGTCCTTGCCGGTTACGACCACCTGACCATTCTCAACCGTCACACGCCTCACAGTACTCATCGATCGATTGATTAGCGTGCCGTCATTGGTTTCGATCACGAGCCGTGGTCCAATCTCCGGCTCGGGTTCAGGTTTAGGCTTCGGCGCTTCGACTGTCGCGACCGGCGGCGGCGTCTCTCGAACGCGCGGCGCAGGGCGGCGTCCGACAGGTCTGCGGCCGCGCGTATTGCGTACGGGTGCAGGTTTTTCCGTTACGACTTCGGGAGACTTCTCGGGTGTCGCAGCAGGTGTCTCGACGGGCTTTGCTTCCGGTGTTGGCTCGGGTGTAGGCGTTGCGGTTACTACTTCAGTGACTGGCGGCTCAGGCTCTTCAATCCTCGCTCCGACGGATGACACGCGCTTCGTCTTGCGTCCGCCCGGAGTCGTTGTTTCTGTACCAGGCGTTTCCGCTTCCGCAATCTCAGGTCCGCCGACGATCGGCTCAAACGATCCACCGAAGGACAGCCGGTAAGTTCCCTCGTCATCATTCGGGCTACGCGCTTCGACGCGCAGGATCAGCTCCTCGCGTTTGCGCAGGTAGATTCCCTTCGTGACGGGAGCCGCGCTCTCAGCGTAGAGCGTGAGTTTGAGCAACGGTCGCAACGTAGTTGCAGTAAACACGTCGATGTCGCCGTTGAGATTCGTGCTATTGACGGTTATCAGAAGGTCGCCGGGCGTGCCGACCAATGCGTAGTAATGATCGGTCAATCGTGCATCACCGAGATCGCGCGCGGCGATGCGGCCTGTGACGCTGTTGCGACGGACGGGTGACGGCGCGTTCGGATCGATCGACTGCGCAGATACCGATGCGAGTGCTACGAGTAAGATGGCGACGGCGAATAACTTTGCCATAATTCGCCGCAAAGCATATCAGATTTGCGTTATCCTAGTCCTATGAAGTTAACTCGGGCCTTGCTGTTTGTTTTGCTCTCTTCCCTTCCCGCTTTTGCCCAATCGTGGACAGCAAAACTCGATAAAGACATCAGCTTCTACCAACCAACTGAAATGGGTGTGCTCATCGCCGGCACTGAAAAATCGCTCTACGCGATCGACGCCTCAACCGGCGACATGCTCTGGCGTCGCAAAGACACTTCGCTCGACGAAACCGACGTCGCACCCGTTCCAGGCACAGATCTGTTGTTGCTGAGTTTTGAGAAAGGCGACAAGGCGCGTATCGAAGCGGTTGACATTTTGACAGGGGAATCGATCTGGCGCAGCGAAAAGATAAAAGGCGCCGTGATGCAGACATCGGTCGATCCGACAAACAATCTGCTCGCCGTCGTGCTTGCGAAAGATGCGAAGAGCAAGGCGCGCGATGGTTTCAAGCACCGCCCGTTGCTGCACGTCCTCGATCTCGCGACTGGCGACGAACTCTGGAAGTACGACATCAGCGAAGTCGAGATGATGCCGGCGCGCTGGCCCGAGGACTCCGGCAAGGAAGTCGACTACACGCTCGATAACTATTACCCGCCCGCCTTCATCGACGGGCGGCTGTATGTTTTTTATGAAGGCGTTACTTCATTCGACGCGCGCAGCGGTAAAGAGCGATTGCGGGAGAAGAACCGGGTCAACGAAGACGGACTCGCGCTCACCGAAGCCGAGCCGATCTTCACCGAAGGCACGATCTATGTTTCCGGCCACGGGCGGGTGCGGGCGATCTCGCGTCAGAGTGGCGACACCGAGTGGGAAGCAAAAGACCTTGGGCTTACGCCGGAGATGGTCCTCGTGGGAGACGTTCTTTACGTGCGCACTGGGGGACAATTCACGCGCTTGAAAGATGGTGAGACGATCGAGCGCGGCTCGTACGGCGTGAGTGCCATCGATGTTCGCAGCGGCAAAGTTCTCTGGCGTTACAAGGGCGCTGACAAAGGCATTACAAACCTCGTCATGCCCGATCGAAATACGATCGCCATTGCAGATCGTGACGATCTGATCTTTATCGATGCGAGTAACGGCAAGCGACGGGCAAAGGTGTCGCACAAGATCGAGCGCGCTTCGTTTGGAACGTTAAATGAAGGCAACAACATCGTGATTGGCGGCCAGTCAGAAATCGCGGCGTTCGATCCCGTAACTGGTCGGCAACTCTGGCGTGCGCGACACACACCGCCCGGGCGTGGGATCCTTCGCACCGTGGCGGCAATTGCGGCGCGTGCCGCTTCACTCTATTTCCGTTTTGGTGGACCAGCGATGACGGCGTGGGGCTGGTATGGATTAGCATCGCGCTCGTCATTTTCAAACTTGCAGGCGCTCGCGACGGCGTCGAATCGTCGGCCGCGTTCGTCTGGGTTCAAGCGGTTTGGGATCGCACGGCGTGTGCAGGACCGGATCGATCCTGCGCGACAGCTCGATCGTTTGTCGCGGTTCCTCTGGCATCGTGAGCGGCTCGCGACGCTGCAGGGACAGTGGATGTATTTCTACACAGATCTTGATCGCGGTGGGAATGGATTGGCTGGCGTGAATATCAATAACGGCAGAACGGATCGCGAAGTGCGGCTTTCGGATCTCGATGAACGGTTTGTGACTGACGAAGCTTTGGGACTAATGTTCACGGCATCCGGTAATCGCATCCTGAGCCACCGATTACAGTAGACAGGATTTACAAGATTTTCAGGATTGACTGCAAATCTTGTCAATCATGTCTAAGTCTGAGTGCATTGGCGATAACCGAGACGGAACTGAAACTCATCGCCGCGGCTGCGAGCATCGGGCTAAGCAGGATACCGAAGAATGGATACAGCACACCGGCTGCGATCGGAACGCCAAGGGTGTTGTAGATGAACGCGAAGAAGAGGTTCTGTTTGATGTTGCGCATCGTCGCGCGGCTTAACGATCGCGCGCGCACGATGCCACGGAGATCGCCCTTCACGAGCGTCACGTCTGCGCTCTTCATCGCCACGTCAGTTCCAGTGCCCATCGCGATGCCGACGTGAGCTTGCGCGAGCGCGGGCGCGTCGTTGATCCCGTCGCCGGCCATTGCCACGATGCGTCCGGAGCTCTGGAATTTTTTTACCACCTCGACTTTCTGATCGGGCAAGACTTCCGCCACAACTTCATCGATCCCGAGTTTGCGCGCAACGGCTTCAGCCGTCGTCCGGCTGTCGCCCGTGAGCATTACGAGACGAATGCCTTCGGCGTGTAGTTGTTTGATGGCGTCGGGCGTTGTCGACTTTATCGGATCTGCAACACCGATCAGTCCCGCTGGTTTGCCATCGATAACGACAAACATGATCGTGTGACCATTTACACGTAGCTCTTCCGCACGCGCATCGAGTTTCGGATCGTCGAGCAACGATCGATTACCGACAGCCACTCGATGTCCATCGACTTCGCCAACCACGCCCTTCCCTGTTATCGATTGAAAGCGAGTGGCGTCTCTGATTTCGATCCCACGCTCATTCGCGCCCGCAACGATCGCCGCCGCAAGCGGGTGCTCGCTGCTTCGCTCCAAACTTCCCGCCAAAGCAAGCAGTGTTCGTTCGTCAAATCCATCCACTACCACAACGCTCTCGAGTCGCGGCTTTCCTTCAGTCAACGTTCCGGTCTTGTCGACCACAAGCGTGTCAACCTTGCGCATGACCTCGATCGCTTCAGCGTTCCTGAAGAGCACGCCGTTCTGCGCGGCCTTTCCGGTTGCGACCATGATAGACATCGGTGTCGCGAGCCCGAGCGCACATGGACAAGCAATGATCAAAACTGCCACGGCGTTGACGAGACCGTGCGCCATCTGCGGGACCGGCCCCCATACGCTCCAGACAATAAAAGTGACCAGCGCTATCAGCACTACCGCCGGGACAAAATAACTCGACACGACATCCGCGAGCTTCTGTATCGGCGCACGGCTGCGTTGCGCTTCCGCCACCATCTGCACGATCTGCGCGAGCAGTGTTTCGGAACCGACACGCTCTGCGCGCATCACAAACGAGCCAGTGCCGTTCACAGTCGCGCCCACGACACGAGCGCCTGAACTTTTCTCCACGGGAATCGGCTCACCCGTGATCATCGACTCGTCAACGCTACTTTTTCCCTCAACCACCACACCGTCAACCGGCACTCTTTCACCCGGACGAACGCGCAGTAGATCGCCGGGATGCACATGATCTAACGGCACGTCTTCCTCATGTCCGTGCCCGATGCGTCGCGCCGTCTTCGGCGCAAGCCCGAGCAACTCTCGAATCGCGTTACCCGTTCGACTACGCGCACGAAGCTCGAGCACCTGGCCCAACAGCACAAGCGCGACGATCACAGCCGCGGCTTCAAAATAAACAGGCACGTTCCCGTGCTGGTCGCGAAACGACGCCGGAAACACTCCCGGAGCGACTACGGCAATCACGCTGAACAAGTAACCAACACCTACGCCGAGCCCGATCAACGTAAACATGTTAAGACTGCGATTCACGATCGACTGCCACGCGCGTACGAAGAACGGCCAGCCACACCACAGCACCACCGGCGATGCAAGCACGAGTTGCATCCATTGCAGCGTGCGCATCGACACGAGTTGTTGCAGTGGCTGGCCCGGATACAAATCGCTCATGCCGAGCAGAAACACGGGTATCGCTGCTTGGACGGCGATCCAGAGCCGGCGCGTCATGTCTTTCAGCTCGTGGTTCTCTTCCTCTTCGAGCGAGACAGTGAGCGGCTCGAGCGCCATGCCGCAGATCGGACAACTGCCTGGATCATCGCGAATGATCTCGGGATGCATCGGGCAGGTGTATTTCTGATCTGGTTTTGGTTTTGGTTCAGCGGGCGCTTGTCGTGTGATGCCGATTGGTTGTGCGGCGGGCCTGTTAAGGAATGCTTCCGGATTCTCGCGGAATTTGTGGACGCAATGCGTGCTACAAAAGTAGTAAGTCTTTCCTTCGTACTCAACGGATCCGGCAGCGTGCTCCGGATCGACAGTCATTCCACAGACGGGATCGATTTGTGCGACAGTCGTTACCATGATGTACAAGATTTGACAGGATCATCATGTCAATCCTGCTCAATCTTGTAAATCCTGTCTAAAAAATCTCACTTCCGCAACCGGGCGCTCAACAGCGAGCGCACCGGCATAACCCTCCCCCACATCCACATTACGCAACAACCAGCGCGACACGTCATCCTCTTCCGCACGCAATAACGCTGGCTGGACGTCTGGAGCGAGCGTTACATCAAACGCGTCCAGCGCCTGCGAAAGTCCTTTGCCAATCGCTTTGATGTACGCCTCTTTGCGCGTCCAGCATCTGAAGAAGGCCGCGACTTGTTCCTCCTGCGGCAAGGCGTTGAACACCTCGACTTCCGCCCGCGAAAAGAAACGTCGCGCGATTTCCTCACTCGCAAAATCTGCGCGTATGTGTTCGACGTCAACTCCAAGTTCCGCATCGAGCCCGACTGCAAGTAGCGCGACTTCATGCGAGTGTGACAGGTTAAAGCGCAAAGCGTGCTCACTCGCGAGCGCGGGCTTACCGTACGCGCCGTATGAGAACCGCAGCGCTTCAGGCTGCATTTCGAGATAACGTGCAACAACCGAGCGAAGAAAACCGCGTGCAACGATGAAGTGCTGCCGATGTTTCTCGAAATGAAAGCGAGACGCGCGGTTGATCTCGTCGGGTTCCAACGTCCGACGAAAACGATCCAATTTATCGTCCGGCTGGTCCAGCGAGATGCGCCACACGTGGACCGTACCCAGCTCCAACGACGGCGATAGCGGCGCTTCGGTCCATATTGACGTTTCTTCCGGTTCCATCTTGCAAATCCTGTCAAAAGATTGCTTCGCTCGTCCAGTTACAATTTCAACTCTGCGTAATCTCGGCGTCCTCTGCGCCTCTGCGGTTTACATGCCCTTTCGTTTTATTTCACCGCAGAGACGCAGAGGACGCAGAGTTTACGCAGAGAAACTTCAAATTATGTCGTTACTGAAAATTGATCCAGCGGTCCCGCGGTCTGTGGTATCTTCTACGAGTCCCCCCGAAATATCCCCCGACGTCTTAGCGAAAGCATTTCAGCATAACACTGGCTTCAGGAGGGTCGTGCAATGTCGCGAACTATCTATCGATTGGTCCGCACCTCCGCGTGCGGGCTTTTTCTTTTGTGCGCAATGATTACCGCGCACGCTCAATTCCGCGCGGGCGTGCAGGGAACAATTTCCGACTCGAATGGCGCGCTGGTGCCTGACGCGAAGGTCACTCTCAAAGATCTCGAAACCGGGAAAATCCAGGAAACCAACAGCAGCGGCGAGGGTTTTTATCGCATCACCGGTCTTGCTCCGGGCCGGTACGAGCTCACCGTCGAAGCGGCTGGTTACAAGAAATCAGTTTCTGAACACGTCACCGTCAACGCTGAGAATGTGCAAGGCGTCGACGTCATTTTGGAGATCGGCGAAATTACAGCCGTTGTTACGATTGCCGACGAAGCCACGCAGCAACTCGAAACCGAGAACGCAAATATCAATAAGGCAGTCACGGCCGCGGAGGTCAAGCGACTGCCACAGACGGGTCGCGATCCTTACGAGCTGGCGCGGCTCACGCCCGGAATCTTCGGCGACGCAGGACGCAATCCGAACGGAGGCGCCAATGGTCTGCCAAACTCCCCCGGACCAGGCGGCTCAAACATCTCGATCTTCCAGGCTGAGAACCAGCCGCAGATCACTGCGAATGGTCAACGCCTCTCGGCAAACAATTTTCAGATCGACGGCGTGAGTGTCAACAGTCTCAGTCACGGCGGCGCGGCTGTCGTGACGCCGAATCAGGAATCCGTAAAAGAGATGCAGATCTCGTCGTCGACGTATTCCGCCGAAGACGGCAGAAACTCCGGCGCGCAGATCAAAGTCGTTTCACAGAACGGCACCAACGACTTCCACGGCAGCGCGTTCTTCAAATACAACAGTCCGAAGCTCAATGCCTTTAACAAGTATCCGAATGACTTTGGTCGGGGACGCACTGAAAGAGTCGACCGATTATTCCGCCAGTTTGGTGGCAGCGTAGGTGGTCCGCTTTACTGGCCTCACTTCGGCGAAGGTGGCCCAACAGTTTACAGCGGCGAGAATCGCGCGTTCTTTTTCTTCTCTTATGAAGGACTGCGTGAAAGCACGAACACGCTCTCGACCGGTTATGTTGAGACCCCGCAGTTTCGCCAGGCAGTTCTCAGCTCTCGCTCGGGAATCACTTCCGCAATCCTCAGCAGTGCCGGTATCCAGCCACGCATTGCTGGAACGCTGACTCCGGCTTGCGCGGACTTGAATGCCGGTATTCTCTGTCAGCCTGTCAGCGGCGGTCTCGACATCGGATCGCTAACCGGCGGGTTGGGCCAGTATGTATCCTTTGCGAACCTCAGCGGTGGCGGTCTCGATGGCATTCCGGATATTCAAAGAGTCATCATTTCTGAACCGAGAAACAACAAACCGAATCAGTACAACCTGCGGTTCGACTTCAATCCGACTTCGAACGATCAGATCACGTTCAGTACTTACCTGACGAGGATCTTCTTCGTGAACGGAGACACGGGCGCGGGCGCAAGGCCGCAAGCTGACATCACCACGACGCCGCACAACACCGCGTTCACGTTGCTGTACAACCGCACGATATCGCCGACACTGCTGAACGAAGCACGTTTCAACTTCACCAAGTTTGCTTTCAATGAGGTCGAGTCATCTGCTGGAACAAACTTCGGAATCCCGCGCGTCGAGATTGAGAGTTTGTTTCGTGACGGCAGTCGTATTCGCTTTGGCGCGCCTCAGTCAGAAACGACTCCGGGAATCTTTTCGGAAAAGACGCTCGAGTTTCGCGACATTGTAAGCAACGTGCGTGGCAACCACGGGTTGAAACTCGGTGTCGAATATCGTCCCGAGCTCAATGACGACAATCTCAACGGTGGTTCGCGTCCGTTGTACACGTTTGCCGGGCTCTTCAACTTCGCGAATGACACGCCGCTCTTCTATCAGATCAACGCCGATCCGGAAACCGGCGGCGTCGCAAACGCGCAGCGCCATTTCCGATCGAGCAGTTATGCGCTGTTCTTCCAGGACGACTGGAAAGTGCGGCCAAACCTGACCTTGAATCTGGGTCTGCGTTACGAGTACTTCGGTGTGCTCAAAGAAAAGAACGATCAGATCGCCAATTTCATTTTTGGACCAAACGGAGGCTTGGCGGGCTCGAGAGTCGAGCCGACGAGTAATCTCTACAATCCCGATCGAAACAACTTCGCGCCACGATTCGGCTTTGCTTACAGTCCGAAGCGTTACGGTCTTGAAGACAAGCTCGTGATTCGCGGCGGCGCGGGCGTCAGTTACAACCGTATTCCCGAGATCGTCTTCGGGAACTCACGCGGCAATCCGCCGTTCTTCGCGCGTTACGCAATCTGCTGCGGCACTTCACCGGCTGATTTCGGAACGCCTTTCGCGGGCGGCCAGATTCTTTACACGGTCGGCACGAGCAGCTCGCCATTCAGTTACCCGGCGAATCCGGCGCTCGCAGTCGGCATCGATCCCGCAACCGGTACGCCGCCCGATCGCACGGTTGAGATTTATGGCGCGCTATCAGACACGCCGGTTGCGTACGTCTACACGTATTCACTCGATCTTCAGTACGCGCTGCCGTACAAACTCACGGCGACGGTCGGTTATCAGGGCAGCTCGAGTCACAAGTTGATTCGTCTTGTGAATCAGCTCTTCGTTCAGCCTGTGATACCACAAGACTATTTCGCGTTTGCCGTGTACATTCCGACGCCTGACGTGAACGCAAACTACAACGCGATGAACGCGCGTTTGACGCGTCGCTTCAGTCGCGGATTTCAGTTTGATATGGTTTATCGTCTAGCCAAGACTATCGATACGTTGTCGAACGAAGGTCCCGGAGCTGTAACTAACCAGACTTTTCCGCAGGACTTGAGTCAGGAACGTGGGCCATCGGATTTCGACGTCAGGCATAACTTTACCGCGTCTGGTCTTTGGGATCTGCCATTCCTCCGTGATCGTCGAGACTTCATCGGGAAGGCGTTCGGTGGCTGGCAAATCGACGGCATCGTGCAAGCTCATACAGGTTTCCCGTGGACTCCGCATACAGGCCAGTGTGTGCGTTCGGCCAACTCGAATAACTTCGTTTGTCCGTCACGTCCGCCGCGATACTTTGGCGGCAATCTTACGGATACTGACAATGAAGCGTTCATCAGGCCTGGCGGCAATTTCCCGGGCGGCGGATTGCTCTACTTCGATCCGAACAATCCGAACGGTGCGCTGCTACCGGGCATCGGACGAAACTCGTTTCGTGGTCCAAGATACTTCGCAGTCGATCTTAGTCTGGCAAAGCGGACGGGATTGCCGTCGTTTCTTGGCGAAGGAGCGTTTCTCGAGGTGAAGGCAAACTTCTTCAACGCCTTTAACAATCTGAATCTCGCTAATTTCGGGTTCTTTGCGCCGACTGTCGACAGTCGTGACTTCGGTCGCGCGCAGAACGCGCTTGCGGGACGTGTGGTTGAGTTACAGGCGCGCTTCAACTTTTAAGAGGCTTTGCCGAAATGTCGTCATACATGTCCTTCTCTGTGCAACCTCTGTGTCCTCTGTGTCTCTGTGGTTGATGATTGCTTAGGAAAAACAACCACAGAGATACAGAGGACACAGAGGTTGCACAGAGAAATCAGACTCGGGCGAGCCCCTTTTAAGACATAGCCGCAGAAAAAGGCACAAAATCACAGATGATTTTCCTTTGTGTTTTATGTGCCTTTTTGTGTACAAGAAAACTCTATGAAAACCCGACTTCCAATCTTTTTGCTTGTTGCGGTCCTCAGTTTTTTTCTTTTCGTCACGCCCACATCACATAGCCAGGGGCCACGCGACGTCGAACAACGCGTCAACGCCCTCCTCGCGCAGATGACGCTCGAAGAGAAGCTGGGCCAGCTACAACAACTCGACGGTGAAGGACCCGGCAACTTCCGTCCTGAACACGTCGAGATGGTTCGCAAAGGTTTGCTCGGATCGACGCTCAACGTTCGTGGCGCGCAACGCACGAATCAGTTACAGCGTGTAGCGGTAAATGAGTCGAGATTAAAGATACCGGTGTTGTTTGGTTTCGATGTGATTCACGGTTATCGCACGATCTTTCCGATTCCACTTGCGGAGGCGAGCAGTTGGGATCCGGCGCTCGCCGAGCGCTCGGCAGCGGTTGCCGCACAGGAAGCGAATAACGTCGGGCTTCGTTGGACCTTCGCGCCAATGGTCGATATCGCGCGCGATCCGCGTTGGGGCCGCATCACGGAAGGCGCGGGTGAAGATCCTTTCCTCGGCGCAGCGTTCGCGCGCGCGCGTGTGCGTGGATTTCAGGGGAACGATTACGGTGCTCCCGACAAGATCCTTGCGTGCGCGAAACATTTTGTAGCTTATGGCGCCGCGGAAGGAGGTCGCGACTACAACACGACGGATCTTTCCGAGAACACGCTTCGCGAGATCTACTTGCCGCCGTTCAAGGCCGCTGTCGACGCGGGTGTCGGCACGTTGATGAGCTCGTTCAATGCCATCAACGGTGTTCCTGCTTCGGCGAACTCTTTCACGCTCACGAAGGTGCTGCGAGACGAGTGGAAGTTTGATGGATTCGTTGTTAGCGATTACACATCTGTACGCGAGCTGATCAATCACGGTATTGCGGGAAATGAAGAGGAAGCCGCGGCGGCTGCGCTGAATGCGGGCGTCGACATGGAGATGGTGAGTCGCAGCTATAACCAGTTTGGACCACAGCTTCTGAAGCAAAACAAACTCTCCAACGCAACGATCGACGAAGCCGTGCGACGTATTTTGCGGATCAAGTTTCGTCTCGGGCTGTTCGATCGTCCTTACAATGATGAGGCACGCGAATCATCTGCGTTGCTGCGCCCGGAAAGTATTCGTCTCGCGCGTGAGATCGCGGGCCGCTCGATGGTCTTGTTGAAGAATGATCGCGAGACGTTGCCGTTGAATAAGAATGTCGGTTCGATTGCAGTCATTGGGCCGCTTGCCGACGATCGTCGTGCGCCGCTTGGCTGGTGGGCCGGCGATGGCAAAGAAGAAAACACCGTGACGCCGCTTGCTGGAATCAAGGCCACCGTGTCGGCGCAAACGAAGGTCGGCTACGCGAAAGGTTGTGACGTCACCGGCGATTCGACCTCGGGATTTCAGGAAGCCGTCGATCTCGCGAAGGCGTCTGACGTTGCGATCGTGTTTGTTGGCGAGAGTGCGGACATGACTGGGGAGGCTGCTTCGCGCGCCACGCTAGATCTTCCAGGCCGCCAGATGGAGCTTGTGCAGGCTGTTCACGCTGCCGGCAAGCCGGTGGTTGTCGTGCTCGTGAATGGGCGGCCGCTGTCTGTTGGTTGGATCGTGAATAACGCGCCGGCGATTCTCGAGTCGTGGTTTGGCGGCACGCAGTCAGGCAATGCGATTGCCGACATTCTGTTTGGCGATGTGAATCCCGGCGGCAAGCTGCCGGTGACAGTGCCGCGAGCTGTGGGCCAGGTTCCGATCTACTACAACCACATGAACACTGGTCGACCACCTGAAGCTCAGAATCGTTACACTTCGAAATACTACGACCTGCCCTGGACGCCGCTCTTCCCTTTTGGCTACGGCTTGAGTTACACGAGGTTCAAGATCGCGAACCTTCAGCTCAGCGCGCCAGGTATTCCTGCAAACGGAAAACTGACAGTCAGTGCTGAAGTAGAGAACACCGGCCGGCGCGCAGGTGATGAAGTGGTGCAACTCTACATTCGCGATGTTGTAGCTTCCATGACACGACCGGTTAAAGAACTCAAGGGATTTCAGCGCGTGTCATTACAGCCCGGTGAGAAGCGGCGCGTTGAGTTTGTGCTGGGGCCGGAGCAACTCGGGTTCTGGAATCGTGACATGCGTTATGTAGTCGAGCCAGGCGAATTTCAAGTAATGGTTGGCTCCAATTCCGTCGATGTCCTCGAAGCGAAATTCAAAGTCAACTAGGCCACAAAGAGGCACAACAAAGACTTTTTGTGTCTTTTGTGCCTTTTTGTGGCTAACTCTTTTTTGTGGCGGCGTTGCGGCGCAGTCATTCATTGACGATCTGCAGCAGCGCTCGTTTCGCTACTTCTGGGAACAAGCCGATCCGCAAACAGGCCTCGTCCCCGATCGTGCGCGCATGGATGGCTCGCCGCTCGACGCAACGCACCAGAATGTGGCGAGTATCGCTGCGACTGGATTTGGTCTGACGTCGCTCTGCATCGCTGCCGATCGTGGCTGGATCTCAAAATCCGAAGCACTCGAACGCACACGCAATACGTTACGCTTCTTCGAACGGCGCGCCTTTCAGCAACGAGGCTGGTTTTATCATTGGCTAGACGCGAACACTGGCGAGCGACGCTGGAACAGCGAAGTCTCTTCAATCGACACGGCGCTTCTGCTCGCAGGCGTCCTCACCGTCCGGCAATGCTTTCGAGAAGATCGAGACATCGTTCAAAGCGCAACTAGCATTTACAACCGCGTCGACTTTCGCTGGATGCTCAACGGCCACCCGCTGCTTCTATCACACGGTTGGAAACCCGAGTCAGGCTTTCTGCGCACGCGTTGGGACACCTACAGCGAAGACACGATTCTCTACATACTCGCGATCGGCTCGCCCACTCATCCGATTTCGCCAGCCTCCTGGTACGCCTTGTGGCGCGATCGTTTTCGCTACGAAGGTCACAGTTATTTCACGACGATCGGCGTACCATTGTTCATGCACCAGTACGCGCACGCATGGATCGACTATCGCAATCGTCGCGAGTCTAGAGGCGATCGCATCGACTACTTCCAAAACTCAGTCGCCGCCACGCTCGCACATCGCGCCTTCTGCATAAACCTCTCGCACGACTTCCCCGCATTTGGACCAGACGTCTGGGGCATCACAGCATCTGACAGCGCCAAAGGTTACCTCGCCTGGGGTGGTCCACCACGCGACCCCGACATCGACGGCACTGTGGTCCCCTCCGCCGCCGGGGGTTCATTGATGTTCACCCCCGAACTCTCCACCCGCGCTCTTGAAACGATGCACTCCAGGTACGGCTCCAAAATCTACGGCAAGTACGGCTTCGTCGACGCCTTCAACCCCCAAACCGCCTGGACCGACACCGACGTCATCGGCATCAACGCCGGCATCATCCTCCTGAGCGCCGAAAACATGCGCAGCGGAAACATCTGGCGCTGGTTCATGGCTAATCCGGAAATGCGAATTGCTCTACAGCGAGTGGGGCTTCTTCCGAAAGCGCGCACCATAGCTGTATTGGAAATGAGAATTGACAAAACCAAATTCGCGTAGATAATGCGAGCATGAAGAAAGACAAAACAACCAAAGAAACAAAAAATAAGCGGCCTCCCCGCGCGAACCTTACAAGGGAAGAAGTGATTGAGCGAATGAAGAAGTTTCCTGAACGAAGGGAGCGGTTCCTTGCCACTGCTCGAACGGGTAAGAGTTGAAGTTTACATCCCCGATCCTCATCGTCCTGAATACGACAAACTGCTTCGGACACTGCAAGAGGAGTTCACCTACACATTTGGTGGGTGTACGATTCTGCGAGGTCTAGACGGCAGCTATCTCTCTCAATTCGGGGATCAGATTCCGGATCGAATCAATTTAATCTATACAGATGCACCACTAGCGTTATCAGTGGATTTCGCTTTGGTTGCTCGGTATGCACATAAGTTAAGACACGTCGCTTCTGAAACTCTGGGAGAAGAGACGGTTATGGTGGCTGTCGAGCAGACTTATCATGTAGTGTAGCGCTCGAATGAAGCTACTGATCCTTGGTGGGACGCGATTCTTGGGGAGACATCTCGTGACTGCGGCACAACTCCGTGGGCACGAGGTTACGGTTTTTAATCGTGGAAATTATTCGACCGAGGATCTCGGAGCGATCGAAAGCATTAAGGGTGATAGGCATGCGGAGTTGTACAAGCTTCAAGGGCGGCGCTGGGATGCCGTTGTCGATACGTCCGGGCATTTGCCACGCGCGGTAAGAGCGGCGGCGGAGGTTTTGGCGAACGAAGTTGAGCGATATGTCTTTATCTCCAGCCAGAACGCCTATAGAGACGTCAGCGTTCCCGGTATTGAAGAAACTTACCCACTTCGCACACTCACAAGCGAACAGTTAGAACGCGCAAATGCGATCGATATTTCAGGACAGCCTTCATACGGCGAACTCTACGGCGGCTTGAAAGCTCTTTGTGAGCAGGAGGCGGAAGAAATGATGCCCAACCGCGTGCTGATCATTCGTCCCGGACTGATCGTTGGTCCAGACGATTACAGTGACCGCTTTACTTACTGGCCGGTGCGTGTCGCTCGTGGCGGCGAAGTGCTCGCTCCGGGCAGTCCCGATCGGTTTATCCAGTTTATCGACGTTCGCGATCTGGCGGAGTGGATCATCAGCAGGATCGAACGTCAGGCCACCGGTGCGTACAACACTCACGGCTTACCGAACAGCGTAACGATGCAACAACTGCTCGACGAATGTAAGTCCGTTACCGGCAGCGATGCGCAGTTCACGTGGGTCAGCGAAGACTTCCTGCTTCAGGAAAATGTCGCCGCGTGGGCCGAGCTGCCGCTCTGGCTACCGGAAGAAGCCGCGCCGCACTTAAACGGCTTCATGTTCATCAATCCTGATAAAGCCATTAAAGCCGGTCTAAACTTCCGCCCGCTGCGCGACACAATCAGAGATACCCTCGCCCGGCACAAAACAAAAGACCTAAAAGCGGGTCTGGACCGTGATAAAGAGCGCGCATTGCTGTATAAATGGCATGCGCAGACCTAGCTAAGACACAACTCCAATCATCAGGAGCGCACGCATGCACAAGAAGGCCTTCTGGACCGTAGCGCTTGCCATATTCGCGTTTTTCGTTGCCGTTTCCCTTCCCGGCGCCGAAACCGTTCACTCGCAAGCCGGACGCCCGCAAGTCACAACCGAACAACTCGACAAACGCAGGGCGATCGAGAACGAACTACAGTCAATCGCGATCGTCGAACGCAAGCTCATGATTCCGATGCGCGACGGCGTGAAGATCGCCACCGACGTCTATCGACCTAAAGGCACGTCGAAGAAGTACGCAACGATCTTCGTGCGCACGCCTTACAACTTCAACTACTGGGACATTCGCAACAGCGCGCCACGCGATCTCTCAAACGAGCTCGAAGCCGTGAAGCGCGGCTACGCCTTTGTCGAGATGAACGAGCGCGGCCGCTTCTTTTCCGAAGGCAACTACGACATTCTTGGCCCCCGCTCACGGACGGCGTCGACGAGTTCAACTGGATCTCAAAACAAACCTGGTCCAATGGTAAGGTGGGAACGATCGGCTGCTCGTCCACCGCTGAATGGCAGCTTGCGGTTGCGGCCCAGGGCAATCCGGCTTACACGACGTTTATCCCGCAGGGCTTCGGCGCAGGCGTCGGTCGTGTTGCTCCTTACTTTGAACAGGGAAACTGGTATCGCGGCGGTGCGGTCCAGATGTTGTTCATCGCATGGCTCTACGGCCAGCAGAACCAGGTGCGCCCGATGTTCGCGCCGAACACCACGCAGGAAGATTTGATCCGCGCGTCGAAGTCGTTCGATCTCGCGCCGCAACTGCCCACAGTGGATTGGGCCAAGGCGCTGAGCCATCTTCCAGCGCAAGACATCTTAGCGGCGGTAGATGCGCCACACGGCATCTTCGCGGATCGCATGCCGGTCGACACGGGCGGCGCGATGATTCAGCGCGAGCCGAACGATCCAGCGTGGTACAAAGGCGGGTTGTGGCATGACAACATGCGCATCAACATTCCGGGGTTCTGGTTCATGTCATGGTATGACGTGTCGATTGGTCCAAACCTCGCCGCGTTCAATCACGTTCGTAAAACTGCGTCTCCGGAAGTTGCGAATCAACAGTACGCCGTGATTGCGCCGACGCTCCATTGCGCTTACAAGCGCGCGACGGAAAACACGATGATCGGCGAGCGCAGCGTCGGTGACGCGCGTTTGAATTACGACGAGCTGACATACGCCTGGTTCGATCACTTCCTCAAGGGCGAGAACAACGGCGTCCTCGAGAAGATGCCGCGCGTGCGTTACTTCACGATGGGCATCAACAAGTGGCAATCAGCAGATACGTGGCCGCCGGTGGGCGCGCAGCCGATGAGCTTTTTCCTTTCGAGTGGTGGCAAGGCGAACACGATGAATGGCGATGGCCTCCTCGCGGAAGCAGCGCCTGCAACCGATAATCCTGACAAGTTTGAATACGATCCGATGAACCCGGCGCCGTCTTACGGCGGCAATGTTTGCTGTACTGGCAACGCGATCACAGCGGGCGCTTACGATCAGCGAAAGAATGAGACGCGTCCGGATATACTTGTTTACAGTACGCAGCCGTTGAAGGAAGGTGTGGAAGTCAGTGGACCAATCGAAGTGACGCTCTATGTGTCGTCAGACGCGAAGGATACTGACTTCACCGTGAAGCTGATCGACGTTTATCCAGATGGTCGTGCTTACAACCTCGACGAAACGATCCAGCGCATGCG
>DASYFE010000136.1:0-58696 GCA_036498585.1 Pyrinomonadaceae bacterium
TCACCGCGCCGAGTGAGCCGTACGTCGCACTGTAGGAATTGAAGAAGTGCAGGTAGACACGAAAGCCGAGTGAGACCAGCAGCCACAGCACGACACCGATCGCGGCGCCGGGCGTCAACCATTGCCATGATTGCTTGCGGAAATCAGGGGCGAAGTAATAGATCAACGCGAACGCAAGGACCATGGCGGCAAAAATCACCGGCCACTGAACAATCTTCCACGCGGTGGGAAAAACCGGACCAAAACCGTAGTGTGCAGCAAGCCACTCCGCAATCTTTCCGCCCGCAACCACCAGCACCAAAGCGCCGATGATCAAAACCGAGAGCGCCATCGTCAAACCTATCGAAACCAACCGCTGCTTCCACCACGGTCGAGTCTCCTTCAGATCGTAGGCGGTGTTGAGCGATCCGGTGATCGCAGTGAGCCCATTCGACGCCGCCCATAATGCCGCCAGAATTCCAAACGACAGCTTCCCGCCACTACTCGCCGCCGACACTTCAACCATCGTCGCGTCGATCAGTTGAAACGCCGACGGCGGCATGATGCGCGCAAGGTAGTTGAAGAGCATGTGGCGCGTGCCGGTTCCCGACCCAAGCACGAGACCGATCACAGAAGTCAGAAAGATCAGGAACGGAAAGAGTGCGAGCAGAAAGTAGTACGACAACTCCGCCGCACGACCAAACACGTTGTCTTCCTGAACCTCATTCCAAACACGTTTGGCTAACTGAAGCCAACTCAAACCACCGAGTTTCCAAAGTGATGGCATTGCAGTCGTTCCCCCTTGATGTGCTGCTGTATTAGCAAAAAGTACGCCACACATTCACCAGGTCGTGTTAATCTGCGAAAGTCTCACCTCCCGAGCCCAGGGCTATCTCATTCCCAACCCCTTGAAGGAGCTCAATGACAAAACAAAAGAACGGTTTAACTCGAAGACGTTTTCTCGAGCGAGTCGGCGTCGCGGGCGGCTCAGTTGCTCTGTACGAGACGATGACGGCGCTCGGACTGATCAACCTGCCGGAAGCATGGGCAGGTCCGCCCCAACTTCCCACCGGATCCGGAACCGGCAAGACAGTCGTGATACTCGGAGCCGGCATCGGCGGTCTTACTGCAGCTTACGAACTTACAAAAGCAAACTACACCGTACAGATCATCGAACTAACAGAAAGACCCGGCGGCCGCAATCACACCGCGCGCCGAGGCACCGTCCTCGAAGAGAAGACTGAAAGCGGCGAAACCTTCCGCCAGGTCTGCAAATTCGATGAGGGCCTTTATCTCAATCTTGGACCAGGTCGACTTCCCTATCATCATCGCAGAGTTCTTCATTACTGTCAGGTTCTCAGCGTCGCCCTCGAGGTCTACGTGATGGAGACGATGGCAAACGTGTTTCAAACGAACAAAGCCTTCGGTGGCAAGCCGAAAGTCCGTCGTCAGATCTACAACGACATTCAGGGCTACATCTCCGAGATGCTGGCAAAAGCCATCAATCAGAAAGCACTCAACCAGCAGATGGACGAGGGCGACCGCAACCGGCTTTTGTGTCTCTTGAAAAATTTTGGAGATCTCGGTGAGAACAAGCTGTGCAGCTCTTGCGGCAAACAAAAGTGTGCGACGTGTAACAAGAGCTGTGCGGAGTGCGTCAGTTGCGAGAAGCAATGCGAAACGTGTTTTGACTATACCGGCTCGACACGCGATGGTTGCATCATCACTGTCCGCCAACCGTGCGAGCCTGGGGACAAGCTGGCGCTCAACGAACTGCTCCGCTCAGAGTTCTGGGAGCATCGCTTTTACCAGTCGTTTGAATACGAATGGCAGCCGACACTCTTTCAGCCAATTGGCGGCATGGACAAGATCGTCGACGGGTTCGTAAACAAAGTCGGTAAATTGATCCAGTACAACACTGAAGTGCTGAACATCGACACGAACGCCAAAGGCGTGACGGTCACGGTCCGCGATCGCAAGACCGGCAAGCGTAGTAACATCAACGCCGACTACTGCATCAGCAACATTCCGTTGCCGATACTCAGCAAGATCAAAAACAACTTTTCTGATGATTTTGTGAAAGCGGTCGGGACGTGTGTCTACGATCCTACCTGCAAACTCGGCTGGCAGGCTAATCAACGCTTCTGGGAAAACGACAAAAACCAGATCTACGGCGGCATCAGCTACACCGACGATCCGATCACGCAGATGTGGTATCCATCGTATGACTACTTCACTAAAAACGGAACGCTCACGGGCGTCTACAACTACGACCAGGATGCGATCAGGTATGGCAACATGAAACCGGCCGACCGAATCGTCGAGGCGCGCAAGGGCGCGATCAAACTTCATCCGGAGTTTGCAGACATGCGGATCGTGCCGTCAGACAAAGCAATCTCGATCGCGTGGCAGAACATTCAGAACGAGGGCGGCGGTTGGGCCAACTGGGATCCAAACAGCGATGACCATTCGAAGGCTTACACCCGGCTGTTACGGCCGGACGGGCGCTTCTACGTCACTGGGGATCAGGTTTCGCAACTGCCGGGATGGCAGGAAGGCGCTATGGAGTCGGCGCAGCATGTGGTCGAGTTAATCAACAGGCCTCGTCCGTTACTGGAAGCGCCGGGCATCATTCGCGCTCCAAATTCGCGACGTCTGACTCGTGGTCGCTGATAGCAGCGTCACTTTTTTGTCACAAAGTTGAGGTACTTTCCGGGTCAACCAAAAATTTTTAGTAAGAGTGTCGATCCCGGCCTTCGTCGTTCGACGTAAGGTTGGAATGTGAATTTTCCCCAGATTGGGATTGACGCAATAAAGTTGACCCGGAAAGACAAATAGAAAGGAAAGCTATGGGAACTAAACCTACGCATGAACAAGCACAACTTCACCTTCAAGTTTACGACTTGCGGCGGGAGGCCCGCTTGCGACAGGCGCGTGACTGGTTTCAGCAGAACTACCGCGCTGAAACCATGGAAGAAGCGATGAAAATCGCACCGATGGGAACCGAAGCCGGCATTAACGTCGGAATGGTGATTGGATACTGGGAGCAGGCGTGCGCACTGCTCAATTACGGATTGCTCAATGAGGATCTGTTCTTTGAGACAAGCGGGGAGTTTTTCTTTGTGTGGGAGTTGCTGAAACCGGTAACAGGACAGTTTCGCGAGGCGTACAAGGACCCGAACATGCTGAAAAACCTCGAAACTGCAGCCCAGAAGTTTGAGCAGTGGTCCGACCAGCGGGCTCCCGGCCACATTGCGGCGATGAGGGAGTATATGCAGCAGGAAATGGCGAAAAAGAAGAGCGCCGCCGCCGCGTCGTAGTAGACAGTTTTTTACAGGATTACAGGATGGACAGGATTTACATGTTAATCCTGAAAATCCTGTAAGTCCTGTAAAAAACTTACCTTTGCAAACAGGCTGTTAATTTTGTTGACCTTCTGAACCTCACCTCAGTACTATATTTCCCCAACACCCTTCCTCTCTGAAGGGTAAAACCCAACCCGCCTCTTTCACCCCAATCACTGAGGACGACAAATCATGAAGAGTACAAAATGTGTCGAATGCGGCTTTGTGGGCTGGTCAGACGTCGAGCACTGCAAAGCTTGTGGCGCCCCGCTCGGCCAGCGTTCGCACGACCTCTCAACTCCCACGCCTGTTTACAACTCCAGCTATGAAGAGCCGTACGAGGAAGAAGGCCCGAAAAAAGGCCTCGCGATAGCCGCACTGGTTATCGGCATCATCGGTTTTTTCACCGCGGGCATTCTCTTTGCCGGCGCCATCACCGGCATCATCCTGGCGTGCATCGCAATGAGCCGCGCGAAACGCGACCCGTGGCAATACGGCGGACATGGCATGGCGGTGGCCGCTCTCGTGTTGAATATCGTGGCCCTCGTCTCCTTTGTTCCGATGGGCATGGTCGCTGCGATCGCAATCCCCAACCTGCTCGCCTCCCGTCGAGCTGCCAACGAAGGCGCAGCGCAGTCATCCCTGCGAACACTTCATTCAGCGGAAGCAACCTATCAAGCCACCAAAGGCGCAGGCAGCTTCGGAACACTGAGTGAGCTCGCGGCCGAGGGTTTGATCGATTCGAGGCTCGCGACGGGCACGAAGAGTGGTTACAAATTCACGGTGGAACTGACTACCAACGAGATGAACTACCCCGGGTTTGCTGTGGTTGGCGTACCGATGACTTACGGCGGCGTCGAAGCAACCGGCGTCAGATCGTTTTACGTTGACGAGACTGGCGTGATTCGCGGCGGTAATAAATTCGGCAGACCGGCGACTAAGGACGATCTGCCGGTGGACAGCTCTGATCGCGATTTTTACGACCGCCGTCAACGAACGGAATATCGCGCCCAGCCTGTATACTAGCTGGATGGCAACAGAAGTATGTGTTCATATCAATGCGGTTGATGAAGTCAAACAACCGCAGCAGAGGGTTTGCGAAGAGTGTGTGAAGATCGGTGCGCAGTGGCTTCACCTGCGTACTTGTCAGACGTGCGGTAAGACAGGTTGTTGCGACAGCTCACCAAATAAGCACGCGTCGAAGCATGCGCGTGCGAGTGGTCATCCGGTGATTGCGTCTGCGGAACCGAGCGAGCGCTGGTTGTACTGCTATCCTGACGACGCGTTTGCTGAATATTAATCAGCCACAGATTACACAGATTAAGGCCACTGGATCACTTTGCCTTTTGGTGGCGCATTTTTCGCTGGCGTGATCAGGTGTGGGCTGAGCGCTGTGCTGGGGTTTGTTTTAACCACAGGTGGCGATGGTTTGGGTGATTCGGATTGCGGCGGCGCCGTAACTGCCGGTGTGCTCGCCACGTTTTCCGGTGGCGCTTCAGTCACAACAGGAGACGTTCGTTGCTGGTGGCGTGGTTTGTTAGGAACAGCACGAACATGATTGTCATTCACAACTTCAACAGGCGGATTCTCGACAACAGCTTCCGGCTGCGCGGGCTGACTCACCGTAGTTTCTGCTGCGACAGGCGCCGGTGCAACCTCGGTCGCCGGTAGTCGACGCGCATGCGAGCCTCGCCACATCCACACACCAAACACAGAACCAAGTGTCAACAACACCAGCGCACACGCGCCCAAAGCAAACGTCTTCCTCATCGACATCAGACGAGAAATGAACGCGGATCGTGGATTGAAATTGCGCGGTACTTCGTGAACCAGATCCCAGATCTCAGGCGGATCTGACAGCGTCTTCACCGTAGGCATGACAGCGACCGGTGTTTCTACATTTTGGGATTCAACACGTTCGGGTTCAACAGGCGCAGGCGTTGGTGCAATTGCAATGACCGGCTTCTTCGGCGGCGCATGCGCCTCTAAACAACGCGCAACATCTTCATACGTACGGGCCCTGGCCCATGCGCGTGCGGATGCACCGGCACGCGTTACAGCTTCAGTCCGCGCGCCAAACTCAATCAGAGTTTTCACTATCTCACCATGACCAAAGAACGCAGCGAGTGCGAGCGCCGTGAAGCTGTCGTTGCGCATTAAATTCGGATCCGCGCCGTGTTCGAGCAGCACGCGCACGACTGGCTCGTGACCGAAGAAAGCCGCCTTCATCAGAGCCGTCATTCCGTGGCGGTTACGCGCATTGATGTCAACCACACGCGGCAACAAACGCGACAGCTCATCGACATCGCCGCTCTCAGCCACGCGCAGCAACTCTGCCGTAACCGTGGGCAGATTCACTTGTCTCAACGTCGCAGACATGATCACTCCTTGATCGTGATCCGATCACCCGGCTTGACCGCCGGATCCTGAACTTTGCCCGACTCGATCTCTTTCAACTTGTAACGCGTCACAACTAAGAAGCCTTTGCCATCGTCGCGTCCGAGTCGTGCTTCCTTCGCTTTCGGTGTAACTCCTCCAGCCGCGATGATCGCTTGCGTCAAAGTCAGGCCACGCCGGTAAGTCTTCTCGCCGGGCGCTTTGACTTCACCACCAATGTAAAGAAACTGCGTCATATTCGGATGCAGCGTAATCACATCGCCCGTCCGAACCAACAGATTCATCTCGCTCGACTGTGCAAGCTCAACGTCGAACGTTTGATTCGTCTCGTTTCGCAGCACCGTCACGCGCGCTGCTTCAGGTAACGGTTGCGCGTCGGCGACGACGACGTAGAGTGGAATCGCTTCTCGCCGGAGAATCTTTGTGCCTGAGTCTTTCACGAGACCACTCACGAGAATCGTGTGACTCGCGTAATCGCGAACGCCGACAGACACTTTCGGATTTTCCATCAATGCACGTCGCTTGATCTCGCTTTCCAACCGGCTGCTGATCTCATCGGTAGTGAGGCCGCCGGCGGCGAGCGGTTCGGCGAGCATCGGGTGTTCGAGCAATCCCGAAGCCGTGATCGTGAACAGAGTTGATTGTGCGGCGCTATCGTTGATGCGAATATCGAGCACGTCGTTTGGTCCAACGCGATAGATCTTCGTGAGGGGCAATTCATTGGCGGCGGCATTTACATCGTCAGAAGTATCTACGGCTTGTTCGGGAGCTTTTTCAGGAGGTTTTTCCGGAGCTTTCTCGGCGACTTTCTCCGCAGCTTTATCCGGCGTCTTAGCAGGCGCGGGCGCCGGTGGTGGGGCTTTGGCTGTCATCGCGACCTGTTCGGCCAGTGGCTGAGGTTTCGGCGCGGACCTCTGACGTTGCGCGGTTAACCTCGCATTGTCCTGTTCCCAAAGCATCGCGCGCGCAAGGCCGAGACGGTCGCGCGCCTCCGAGTCTTTCGGGTCGAGCTCAACCACTCTCTTAAAACTCTCAATAGCGCTGCGATACTGCTTCAGGTCGTAATAAGCGTGGCCCAACGCGAAGTGCGCGTCCGGGTTCGCAGGATCCAATTTCACCGAGCGCTCTAAGATCTGGACGGCTTGCGGGAAGAGGCCGGCCAGACCATATTTCACACCTTCTTTGTACAGCCGTTTAGCTTCGGCTTTTGCTTCAGGTGTGACTGTTCGCTCGGCTGTGCCGCTGGCCCGTGGGTTATCAGCGTAATTCTGCGCCACAACGAGACCGGCACACGACAAGAAGAGCAGCGAAACGGCAGCGAAAGCGAGTTGTTTGGACATCAAGACCCCCTTGAAAGGAGTTGAACGCAAAACCCGCACGGATGATGGGGCGATTCGGAGGTTGGGGGATCGACCGAACTTAATTAGGGAACTGTCGGATGCATTGCTTATACCACTTTTCGCCCTCGGAAAGCGAATTTTTTGGGGAACCTGCTTCTCTGTGCAACCTCTGTGTTCTCTGTGTCTCTGTGGTTCGCTATCCTGACAAAAAATAACCACAGAGACACAGAGAACGCAGAGGTTGCACAGAGAAGACTCCGTTTACAAAATCACTTCACGTTCCCAGTGGCGATGTCGGGCGATGCCGACGATGAAATTCTCCGCCAGCATTCGAGCATCGCCGTCGCGGCTCGCAATCAGACCTGCATCAGCCATTGATTCACCAAGGCCAGCGTTCTCCAACAACTGCGCTCCCATGCCGTGCGCCGCAATAGTCTTGCAGTGCTGGTAGGCTTCGCGGAGGAAATCCACCGCTTCTGGTCCAGCTTGCAGCGCCGTCACACTGGCTTGACCGTCCGGAACGTAGACCGCGTCGAACAGAACAGACGCGCCGGTCGAAAAGCTAAAGTCCGCATTCAACGTCTCCCCGCCTGCTCCAGTCAGCGCGCCTAAGTGCGGAGCGACAGTCATCGCTTTCGCACCCGCCTTCATCAGCGCCATCTTCATATCCATCACCGAAGCTTCATTGAATCCGTCCGCCACCAGGAACGCGATCTTGCGCGTCTTGATCGACTTCAGCGGAAAGTTCGGATTGTCGACCATTCGCAAAGCCGGCGAAGGCTCCAGCTCGTCGCCGTTTCGCTTCGGTTGAAACTTCCGCGGATCCGCATCAGCCGGAACACTCATGTTCATTGGCTTCTCGAGCTTCTTCGGCACATTCAACCCGAGTCCTGTCGCGACCCTGTTCGCCAGATCCGTATCGACCTGGGCCAACAAACCCAACATCCGCTCGCGAATCGGCGGCGTCTCCACTTTGCCCAACTCGAATCGCAACGCACGCACGATGTGATTCTGCTCCACCGCTGACTGGCTTCTGTAGAAGAGCGTAGCCTGGCTGAAATGATCGAAGAAACTGGCGCTACGCTGCCTTACTTTCTGAGCATCGATCTTCTCCGCATAGCTGACGAACCCACTCATATCCATGCCTGCCTGGAACGGACACCCACCGCGCAGGCTGTTGGGATCGTAGCTCGTCTGTCCTCTATTGATCGTCTGGCGCATAAAGCCGTCGCGCTGGTTGTTATGCACCGGCGCCACGGGTCGGTTGATCGGAATTTCGTGAAAGTTCGGACCACCGAGACGCAACAGTTGCGTATCGAGGTAAGAAAACAATCGCCCTTGCAGCAAAGGATCGTTAGTGAAGTCGATGCCGGGTACGATGTTGCCAGTGTGAAAAGCGACCTGCTCTGTTTCGGCGAAGAAGTTTTCCACATTGCGATTCAACGTTAACCTGCCGATACGTTGTACCGGCACTAGCTCTTCCGGAATGATCTTTGTCGCATCGAGCAGATCAAACGGGAAGCTGTGTTCATCTTTCTCTTCGACAATTTGAACGCCAAGCTCCCACTCCGGGAAGTCGCCGTTCTCGATCGCCTCCCAAAGATCGCGTCGATGAAAGTCGGGATCCTTGCCGGAAATCTTCTGCGCCTCGTCCCAAACAACCTGGGCCAAACCAAGCAGCGGTTTCCAGTGAAACTTGACGAAGCGTGCTTTGCCTCTCGCGTTGATAAAACGAAATGTGTGTACGCCAAACCCTTCCATCATCCGCAAGCTTCTCGGAATCGCGCGATCAGACATCGCCCACATGACCATGTGCATAGACTCGGGCATGAGCGAGATGAAGTCCCAGAAGGTGTCGTGCGCCGTGGCCGCCTGCGGAATTTCATTATGAGGCTCGGGCTTGGCTGCATGGATCAAGTCGGGAAACTTGGTCGCGTCTTGTATGAAGAACACCGGTATGTTGTTGCCGACCAGATCGTAGTTTCCTTCCTGCGTGTAAAACTTTACCGCGAAGCCGCGCACGTCGCGTGCGAGGTCCGTCGAGCCGCGAGATCCCACGACTGTAGAGAAGCGAACGAAGACAGGCGTTTGCAGTGACGGATCCTGGAGGAAGTGCGCCCTGGTGTATTCGGCCATCGATTCATAAACCTGAAAGTGGCCATGCGCAGCCGTGCCGCGCGCATGAACTACGCGCTCCGGGATTCGCTCGTGATCGAAATGAGTCATCTTTTCACGAAAGATGAAATCCTCGATCAGGGTTGGACCACGATCGCCTGCTTTGAGTGAATTTTGATTGTCGTTGACGCGAATGCCCTGATTGGTTGAGAGAAATTCACCGGCGGAGTCTTCGACATTCGGCGCGAGATCGTCGAGCTTCTGATTGTTCGCGCCGAGACCAGCGCCGTTAGTCGGGTCAACCGGGTTCTGCGTGGGATTTGATTTGTTGTTCTTTGAATTTGCTTTTGACTTGTTTCTGGCCTGACTCATTTTATCTGTCCCTTTCTCGTTCTAAAGCGTCTCTGCGCAACCTCTGCGTCCTCTGCGCCTCTGCGGTTAAAAGGCAAGTTCACCGCAGAGACGCAGAGGACGCAGAGGTTGCGCAGAGAAAGAAATTAGAGTTATCTCGCAGCTGCCTTTTTGGTGCGCGTCTTCTTGGCTTTCGCAGCGTCTTCGGCAGTCGTGACGTCGCGCTCTTCTTCAGGCGGCGGCAACACTGCCGGCATACCTAGCGCCTCGATCCAGAGCTCTCGCGTCCAACCCTGCGTGTGGTAAAGGTGTTCGTCTTCCTCTTCCTCAACCTGCTGGTACGCGGGCAGGATCAATTCCGCTTCCACTTCATCCGCATTCTTCGCGAGCTCGCCCAGCAATTCCCAATTCAGGTGGTCCTTTGTCTCCGCAAACACCACACATTCAGCAGCAACGATCTGCGCTGACTGAGGATCGGCGGATCGCAGCGCCATCTCCATCGCCTTCACGAGTGAAGTACCGATATAACGAACCACTTTGCGCCCGGGAGTCTCCGCGTCCGGATCCAACTCGAGTGCATTCAAAATGTCAGACAAGATCTGGACGTGGTTCTTGGTCTGTTCGAGATACTTGTTCCACTCCTCCCGCAAATCCTTGTTAACTGCGCAACGCAGAGCAGTCACATAAATCTGCACGCCGCCCTTCTCTGTTTCCAACGCCTGGTACAACAAATCTGTAGGCACTTTCGCAAGCAACATCTTGTTCTTCATGATTTACCCTCCGGGTTCTAATTTTTATGCGCGGATATCTATGCTGGTTGTGGTTCCTCTTCCTTTACGCCGTGGGCATGGCGCGGAACAATCTCTTACCAAAACGTCGAGTGCGATTAACTGCGGGCCGCAAGCGCCTCAACGATCTCTCTTGTTTGACCGGCGGCGGCAGCGCAACCACAGGCTGCGCGTCTAATTCCTGCAGCGCGGTCTGAATCGGTTGCAGCTTTTCATAGAACAGGACGATCACTTCATTCTTCACCATCCGGCGCACCGCCTGCCGTAACGCCTCGATCTCGTCGAGGATTACTTCACACTCCGTCGCCGGCGCCGCTTCATGAATCGCGCGACAAAGAATGTTCGCGACGTCGCCCGGCCTGCGCCCGCGCAAGTCGTGATCTTCACGAATGATCACCTTGTCGAAACCTTTCGCTGCCGCACGCGCAGCACAATCGATGATCGAATCGTCGCGATCGCCGGGCACGGTTATGATCCCCGTGACTTGCCGGTCGTTCCACGCTGACGTCATCTTGCAAATCGCATCGAAAGCGTTGGTGTTGTGCCCGTAATCAACCATCACGTGCCCGCCGTTCAAACGATAAAGATTCGCGCGCCCGGGATTGTGCGCCCAGCTCGAAAAATTGATCAGGCTCTTCAACAACACATCCTGCTCGACACCAAACGCGCGGCAAGCAGCAATCGTCGCCAGCAGGTTACTCACCTGAAAATCTGCGACACCGTTCATCATCACGGGCAGTATCGAGAGGTCCGCAAGGTTTCGCTGCGTCTCGCCCATCGCCTCGATCAGACCTTTGTTCCGCGCAAAGTAAGCCGTGCCACCTGCTTCCAAATGATTGCTTACGAGCGGATTGTTTTCGTTGAGCGAGAAATAAACGACTCGCTTCGGCACTCTGTTGACGCGCTCGCACTTCATCAACTTCGCGAGATGCTCGTCGTCAGCATTCAATATCAGCGTGCCGCCTTCTTTCACGCGCTCGGCGACGAGCGATTTGATGTAGACAACATCCTCAACCGACTTGATGCCGTCCTGCCCGATGTGATCGTCGCTGATGTTTGTCATCACGCCGATGTCGGACCAGTCGTAGCCAAGCCCGCGTCGCAGGATTCCGCCGCGCGCCGTCTCCAGCACCGCTGCGTCGACAGCCGGAGCACCCAACACAACCTGCGCTGACTGTGGTCCAGTCGTATCGCCATCGACAACGCGCTCGTTATCGATATAGATCCCGTCAGTCGTCGTGATTCCGACGCACAAACCGGTCGTGCTGAGCACGTGACCGATCATTCGCGTGACTGTGGTCTTGCCGTTAGTCCCCGTGATCGAAATAATTGGAATACGACTCGGCGCGCCTGGCGGAAAAATCGCATCGACAACGGCCTGACCCACATCGCGCGGCATACCCGCCGACGGGAAGTGATGCATTCTCAAACCCGGCGAAGCATTGATCTCGATCACTCCGCCGCTCGTCATCTCTTCAGCAATGTCCGGAATCACTAAATCCACTCCACACACGTCCAGACCAATCAGGCGCGCGGCGCGTTCACACATGCGAGTGATACTCGGATGAACTTTCTCTGTAACGTCCTGCGCCGTAGCCCCGGTGGATAAATTCGATCGATTCGAGAGGGTGATGTGTTCGCCGCGCTTCGGGATCGAATCGAGCGACATCCCTGCATGCTGCAAGTGTGTGAGCACATCGGAATCGACTTTGATCTTCGTCAGCGGTTTTTCATGACCGTCGCCGCGCAAAGGATTTCTGTTCTCAGTTGCTATTAAATCGCGTATCGCGCTAACTCCGTTGCCGACCACGTGCGGAAGCAGGCGCTCGCTCGCCGCGACCATGCGACCACCAACGATCACGACGCGATAGTTTCGCCCGGCAAGCATCTCCTCGATTAAGATCGCCGATGAGAATTCCTTCGCCGCCTGGAAAGCGACTTTCATCTCTTCCGCTGTCTCGACTTCAAGTGAAACAGCGTAGCCCTGACGGCCGTTCACCGGCTTAACAACGACCGGTCTGCCAATCTCGTCTGCTGCTTTGTTTGCTTCCTTAAGCGTGTAGACCACCTTGCCTTTCGGCACGGGAATGCCATTCCGCTCGAGTCGTTCTTTGGTTTCGTCTTTGTCCTGCGCCAGCTCGACAGCAATCGCACTCGTTTGACTCGTCATCGCTGCCTGAACGTAGCGAAGATGCTTTCCGTAACCGAGCTGAATGCGATTCCCCGTGCCGTCTCGACGACACGGAATGCCGCGCTTCTCAGCAGCGTGAGTGATCGCTCGTGTTGTTGGACCGACGTCCGCATCCGAGACCAATCTTTTCGCTTCTTCCAACACCGGTTGAAGTTGAAACGATTTCCCACGCACGACTGCCTCAACCAGCTTCACCGCCTGTTGCAACAGGTACGTGCTCGCCTTCTCAGCACGAAACTCGATCGCAACGTTGTAGACGCTGCCGGTGTCGTGACGTGTCTTGCCGTGTGATTTGCCGATGCCTGTAAGCTCGGTCAACTCGAGTGCGACGTGTTCGACGACGTGACCGAAGTAAGTTCCTTCTTCAAGCCGCGTTACAAAGCCGCCCGGCCGTCCGAGACTGCAATGATGATTGTGTATTCCGGGAAGAAGCGTGAGTAGTCTGTCTTTGAAGCCGCTAAACTCACGGCTCTCGCGTTCGACAAGCTCGCCAAGGTCCAGTCTCATGAGGAGAACTGGACGATAACTATAGACATTCGGACCGTTGAGTGTGCGAATGCAATCGATTTTCATGACGGACGTGCCTTTCAACTTCATACGCGCATGCGGTGTCAATTGTCATGCCGCACACAGTGATCGAAAGCTGTGTCATGAAAATGTTTAGATCGTTGCAATGTGCATTCGAATTAGTGGTGAGAGTACTGAGTACGTTGACGAACACAGAACATCATCAGTCGTTAATACTCTCGAGCATCCAGATGTCGACGTTTACTTCTTCGGCATAGTGAAGGATCGGTTGAGTCTTTGGTTTTGGTAAACCGGCTGCTTCGATCATCGTCGAGTCCAAAGTTGTAAGCTCAGCTTTGTACAACTCGTACGGCTGGTGATAGACGCGCGCGCGAAAGAGCTCGCCGTTGAACTCACTATAGAGCACGTAACGCTCGGTGAGGAAAAACTCCCGTGTGCCCGGTTGCGCTTTCGGCAACGCATCACCAACACCCCAAGCCGCCCTGAACTTCGCCGGCGGATCGTCTTTACGCTTCAACCGGTATTTGATCTTCCTCTTACCTTGCAGATCGATGTCGGCCGAGTAGTAAGGCAAGTGATAGACGGTGCGCGCCGCCAAAACTGCTGCACTACTGTTCGCGTCGAGCGAGAAGAACCAAACCCCCGGCACGCCGTTGTAATGAACGTAAGTACGTACGTTCAACTCGTGCATCGAGTCGAGACCGGGAATCGGAGGCATGTACGGCGGCAAGCCGCGTATGTCCCACATCGTGAACGGCACGATCCCGATCCACGCTGAATTGCCGTAAGTATCGATTTCGAGTGAACGAGGAATGTGCGGCCGCAGGATGTTTGGATCGATGCGCCAGTGAATGAAGAGAAGTTTGCCCCAGCTCTGGTGCATCACCGGCTGGCCTTCCGGTGGATGCCGAACTGCCAGCCGGTCAACGTCAAGGACCTTGCGCATTCAGTTTCCCTACTAGGCTGCCGCGCGGCGGCCGTGATCGTCAGCCTTGTGCTTCATGTCGCGTGCGCTGTGCGTCAGCGAATTCGGTGCGTTCAGGTTCGCGTCAGGCGTGACACCCACACCGAGACGCTCAACTAACTCGCCACCAAGCCAACCGCCGAGTAACGCCGCCGCAACACCGATGAACGAGAGCGCGAACGCCGCCGTCGATGGCACGTCCGGCGAGTTTCTTCGCAGTAACCAACTCGCAACGAACAGGATCATCACGAATACATTCGTGAGTCCGTGCAGAAGACCGATGCGAGCTGCGCGCGTTCCCGACGGAATATTCAAATAGTCAATCAGACCAAACACCGCAGCCAGCAAACCGCCGACAATGCCTGCTGCGATCATCCAAAATGAGACTGTCGTCCACGTCGGATTTCCGGTGACGAGATAGATTACGTCAAAGACCACTGCCGCTGAAAGAAGTCCCAGCGGGTAAACGATAAGGATCGGATGAATCGCGTGTCCAAAAATCTTCGCTTTGCTTTCCATGATTGATGCTAGACCTCCTTGATTGGACTAATCTGCAATCAAGTTTTGGGCCACATTAGACATGATTGACAAGATTTCACATGATTTACAAGATTGTTCCTGTTAATCGTGAAACATCTTGTAAATCCTGTCTAAAATTTTCTAAACATCTCGTCATGAATTGCGGCAATGGCCTCCGCGGGAACCTTTGGCTTGCGATCGTAAGTCATAAGACCGTTGATCTCCTGCTCGATATCGGTCAATTGGGTGTAACAAAATCCAGCAAGGAACTCGAGCGAAGCGATCCCCTTCATCAGGTCGCGATACTTCTCCAGAAGCTCTTCGTTCGTCTCGAACGAAGCGTAAAACCTGTAAAGCAGATCGCGTTTCTCCGGTGGGATGTCTTTCGGTATCGCGAGGAAGCCACCAACTTCAGACAACACGATTGGCTGTCCACGATATTTCGACCCACGAGCAAAAAGCGGTTTGTCTACCCAAACTTTCGAAGGAAGTTCCCCACTCTCCAAAGTCTGTTTGTAACGACCCAGGATTTTCTCCGCGGTGGGTGTGTAGTCGTGAATCGCGCAGATGTCGGTGATGTCTGTATGTTCCCAACCATCGTTATCGATCACAGGCCGCGTGGAATCCAATCGTCTCGTGACACGAACCATCCGCTCGATGAACGCATATTGCCCGACATGCTCGAGACCCAACCCCGGAAAGCCCATGCTCTCATTCACCGGCACCCACGCCACGATGCACGGGTGATTGAAGTCGCGTCGCACCGCATCCTGCCATTCCGCCGATAACAAGTTTTCAGCTTTCGGCGACCACTCGCGCGCGTTTGGCATTTCTTCCCACACGAGCAGGCCCAGCTTGTCGCACCAGTAAATCCATCTTGGATCCTCGATCTTCTGGTGCTTCCTGACACCGTTGAATCCAAACATCTTGATCCAGCCGATGTCCGTCTGAAGCGCTTCATCGGATGGCGCGGTGAGATAACCGTCAGGCCAGTAACCCTGGTCCAAAACCATCTTGAGATAAGTCGGTTTACCGTTGATGAGAAACTTTCCGTGGCGCAATTCGATACCGCGTAGTCCGATATACGATCCAACTTCGTCGAGCAGGTTTTTGCCGTCATAGAGTCTGACTTGCAGATCGTAAAGATGCGGCGACTCAGGCGACCAAAGCTTTGCGTAGGGGATCGTGATGGCGAGTCGTCCGGTTGCGACTGCGGTTTGATCTTCGGCAATCGTGACGCGCTTACCTTCCTCGAGCACCTCGACTTCAATGCGCCACGCCGACGAAGGCGCGTGCAGGAACACTGTCAACTCGAAGAGATTTCGCTTCGCATGTGTGATGACGCGCAGCTCTTCGATGCGAATCGGCGGCACGGGCTCGAGCCAAACTGTTTGCCAGATCCCGGTGGTGCAGTAGTAATCGATCCCTTCAGGCAAACCGGTGAACGACTGCTTACCACGCGGCTGCTCCGGATCTTGTCGGTCCTCGACGCGCAGCGTTAGTCGATTCGTGCCTGACTTGAGATACGGCGCGATGTCGAATTGGAAAGGAACGTGACCGCCGCGATTGTGTCCGACTTCCTGGCCGTTGACCCAAACTGTACAGGCGTAATCGACCGCTCCGAAGTTGAGCAGCAGATCGCGCTTGTAAAACTCGTCGGGAAGCTCGAAGGAGCGCGCATACCATACGACTTCATGGATGCTCTTGTCGTTGATGCCTGACAGCTCGGTCTGGTAGCCGAACGGAACATTGATTCGCAGCGGCAACGTGCGACCGTCTTGCCAATTTTGACTAAATCCCTCATCGGCGTCGTCGAAAGCAAATTCCCATTCGCCATTGAGATTGAACCAGATGCTGCGAACAAATTGTGGACGCGGATACTCTGGGCGGGGGACCTCTTTTTGTCTAAAAATCATGCGAAACAGTTAACGTTGTAGAGCGTTCGACTCCTACTGATCGCCCTGTGTCATTCAAATTTGAAACATCCCATGCAGTTAATTTACCGTCGCAAATCAACCGGCCTTCATCGTTGATTTCGTACTGATCTGTGCGACACGAGAGCCGGTACGAGACGCGGCCATTCTGACGTTTGCACAATACAATAAGTTCGCGCCCGTTGGGCAGACAGTAAACACCTCCAACCCTGAGATCCATTGCTCCCCCTTGTTCGTTCTCAGCCCGCGGAGCGGGCGATAGCATAAAGCCTGGGGCGCAAGCCCCAGGGATCGTTTGAAATTAAAGCGTCGAGCCCGCGACGCGGGCGACAGCGCTGCCGGGCGCTTCGCGCGCTCAATTTGTGTTTCTTGATTTGATCCTGGGGCTTGCGCCCCAGGCTTTATGCTGCCGCCCGCTTCGCGGGCTTCCGCTAAATTCGCTACTGATTCACGGCAGTGATCACCAACCGATCCGTTCTCACGTAGCCCTTGCTGTTGCCGTTACCGTTACCGTGGCTGTGAACCATCGCCTCAACTCGCTTCATGCCCGCGATCTTGCCGTAGGTCGTGAGCGCCTGCGCCACGATCTGGTCCATGTTGTAGTACTTGTAAGTCGCTAAGCGTCCAACGAAATGCACGTCGACTGCGGCATCGGCCAACGCCTTGTAGCGCGCGTATAAATCAGCGTTCTCCTTGCGCGGCACCGGGTAATAAGCATCACCCTGCGACTTCGGAAACTCATAAACGATGCTCGTCTTCTGATGTTCCTGCCCGGTGAGATACTTGAACTCCGTCACGCGCGTGTATAGCTGCTCGTTCGGATAATTCACCACCGGCGCGCTCTGAAAAACCGGCGTGTCGTGCGTCTCGTGCTTGAATTCAAGCGATCGGTAAGGCAGTTTGCCGTAACAATAATCGAAATACGAATCTATCGGTCCGGTATAGATCATCTCGCGAAACGGAATGTCTTTTTCTATCTCGCGGTAATCGCAATTCAACATGATCTTGATATTGGGGTGATCAAGCATGTTCTCAAACATGCGCGTAAACCCGTGCAGGGGCATCGCCTGGTAAGTGTCAGTAAAATAACGATCGTCACGGTTGGTGCGCGTCGGAACTCGCGAAGTCACACTCGCGTCGAGCTCGGATGGATCGAGTCCCCACTGCTTGCGCGTGTAGTTGCGGAAGAACTTTTCATACAGCTCTCTTCCGACTTTGCTGACTACTACGTCTTCAGACGTACGCACCCGATCGACCGGCTCCGCAACCTTCTTGAAGAACTCTTCGACTTCAAACGACGTCAGATTTAGGCCGTAAAGGCTGTTAATCGTGTCGAGATTGATCGGGATCGGCACGATCTGCCCGTCGACACTCGCACGCACGCGATGCTGGTACGGACGCCATTCAGTAAAACGCGAAAGATACTCAAATACTTCGCGCGAGTTGGTGTGGAAAATATGCGGGCCGTACTTATGAACGAGAATGCCTGCGTCGTTGTAATGATCGTAAGCGTTGCCGCCTATGTGTGGACGCTTGTCGCAAAGTAAGACTTTCTTATCAGAACCCGCTGCGAGTCGTTCTGCTAGTACACTGCCGGCAAAGCCGGCTCCTACAATCAAATAATCAAACATCGGATGAAACCCTCCCCTTGTTCGTTTTATCGAGTAATTGCTGAGGCGCCGGCTCGCTGGCTCATGCCGTTGAGCGGTAAAGAACGTGCCGGACGTTTTCTTTCTATAACTTCGTCGATCAAATCCGACATCTGTGACCAGGTCTTGTCCCACGAGATGTTCTCGAGAAACGCATCGACTTTCTGTAGCCATTCTGAGCGATTCGATCTCGAAAGGATCTTTTCTGCCGCGGCGATGAACTCATCGGCAGTGTCGGTGATCTCGACAAGCTTCATCTCGCCATAAGGCCGCACGACGTCTTTGATCGAAGTGGAAATGACTGGCTTGCCCGCCGCCAAATACTCCGGTGTCTTCGTCGGACTTATAAAGCGAGTCGACTCGTTGCGCGCGAATAGCAACAGCGCGACGTCCCAACCGGCTAAGTATTCAGGCAGCTCGCTGTATTTCTTGCCGCCGAGATAATGAATGTTCGAATGCTTTGGCAGCGTTTCCGGATCGATCTTCACGATCGGTCCGATGATGACGAAATTCCAATCGGGGCGTTTGGCCGCAACTTCATCGAGCAGGTCGATATCGAAGCGCTCATCGATCACGCCAAAGAAGCCGAGACGAGGATGCGGAATGTGTGCTTGATCCTCGGGATCTGCAACGGCCTTCCTCGCTTTGCCGAAGTGTGACGCATCGATACTGCTCGGAAATGCGTAGACATTTGGGTGTTGATTACGCTTCACCTCGTAAAGACTTTGCCCGCCTGTGAAAACGAGATCGACCTGGTTGAAAAGTTGTCTTTCAAGCACCGGCAGCTTCGAGTGAGCGCCTTTGAACGCTGACAATTCGTCCATGCAATCGTAAACAGACGCGACCGGATTGAACTGCTCGGTAAAGCGGAGCGCCATCGGTGTGTAATACCAGAAAACGTATTCGTTAATGCCTTGCTCGGTAAAGAACTGGCGCGTCATCTCTTTCATAACCGCGTTGATCGCGATCTCGCTTCTCAAACCGTCAGGCAAATGCGGTACGACCACGTGAACTCCCGGATCCGCCTCCCGCACTTCGAGGCGCATCGAGCAGTTCCCGTAGACTGGTTCTTCAACAAAGAAGACGCGACGTTCTTTGGCGCAACGCGACAAAAGATGTTGTGGGCGTTGATACACGAAATCCCAACGCAAGTGAGAGAAGCAGACAAGGTCTGTCTCACCGGGTGGTGCTGTGAATGCGTTAGTGTTGTTGCTCATCGTTGTTTCTCCATCATTTCTAACTCAGAGTGAGATACCTATTCGCGCGCGCACTACAACCATGGAGAGCGACGTTCTCACTTGGCGACTTTGTGTTAGTGACCGGCTGGGCTTGAGATCTGTTGTTTCACCCGGCCACCTAAATTGCGGGTTGAGCTGAAGATGATTGCCTTACTTCAATACAACTTGATCTCGCGCTGTTTGTTTCTCAACCGGACCTGAAACGTTTATCGTCACGTTCGGCTCTCATGGCAAACCCAATGCCGCGGTGAGATGAGTTTAGTGATTAAGTGTGGAAGGAATTGTACGTCTGCGTACGTTGTTAGTTACAAGATAGTGGAATTTTTGGAGACCTGTTTACTTACTTAGCTTAAATCTACGTCGAGCGTAGCCGCCAAGTCCGACCAGCGCACTGCCCAGCAGTAAAATCGATGTTGGTTCCGGTACCTGTCCCGGTGTGCCAACATCGCTGCCAAACGGCTGAGGAACATTCTGGAAGCGCACGAAGATCGCATTGCAGATCTGCGATTCAGTGAATCCAGTGAATGCTGCTCCTGTAACCGTGAACGATGCGCTCTCGCCAGGAAGCAGTCCGTCATTCGGCGATCCACCGTTGAAATTACCAGAGGGCCCGGTGGTGAAACCGAAGTCCAACACCACATTGTTGAAACCCGATGGTACGTTTCCTAAGTTGCCATCCGAGAAATCGAAATTAGACGTCAAGCTTGGCGCCTGCATGCCAGTGAAACCATTCAATCCCGAAGCACTCGCGTTCCCCCGCGGCGGCAAGTCAAAGCCGATCCCAGTGATCGTCGACGTGGAGCCGGGCTGGGTAATAGCCGACGTATTCGTGATTGTAAAGGTGAAGGTATTTGTTTGAGAGTTGAATGCACAAACCACAGTCGCTGTTGCAGCCTGGCCGGAATTTACACCTGATATCGTGATTGTGTCCGCACGAGCGCTTGTACTCGCCAGAGCCAGAACAAACAGCGCCGTTAGTGAAAAGAACAATTTGCCATATCGGGGCATGGGATCCTCCTTGTAACTTACCTTGAACGTACACGCCGCCGCCGCATCCACACATTTGGCTAGTGAAGGAGAGAACTTGCGGGGCAACTGCAAATTTCACTATGGCGTTGTGTGGAGTGGATATTAGAAGCGCGTTCACCCTTCGTCAACCACTAGATCTCAACGTAACAAAAACTCAATAAGCTCAGAGCGAGAAACACAAAAGTGTGTCAGTGCAGCACTTCATTATTTCGTAGCGCCGCTTCTTCGTTCAGCGTTGTGAGCCACGATGGTGACCAGCTCGAGGTGCTGTCTCGCCCCTTCATTCGTTCGGTTCCCACTCCACCTGCTTTCGGCAATAGCCCGTTCGCAAGCGCGAGCATCTGCGACATTGCTTCGGGGAACAATGCGTCGAAAAGCACCGCAATCTTCGCCGGAACTGAGATCACTAGTTCTGCCTGGCCACGCTTGCAGGCGCTAACGACCTGTCTGGCAGCATTCTCCGCACTGACTGTAAGCAGCGGCATGGCGTCGCTAATGCTGAACCACGCGTACTCAAACTGGTGCTTGCCTTTGAAGTCAGCGTTGCGCGGGCTGCCCGTTCGCATGAGCCCGGGACAGACTGTCGTTACTTTGATTCCGTCCTTCATTAACTCCGCGCGCAGACCTTTCGAGAGCCCGACGAGCGCAAACTTGCTCGCACTATACGGGATTAGATGCGGAACGCTCACCTTGCCGCCGATCGAGCTGATGTTGACGATTCGTCCTGCTTTTTTCTCACGCATTGAAGGCAGCACGGCCATGATCGTGTTGAGCGGTCCCCAGAAGTGCGCCTGCATCGCGAGCTCGAAATCTTCGTGCGTCATCACTTCCAAAGGGCCGACTTGAATGACGCCTGCATTGTTGACGAGCACATCGATACTTCCGAGTTGAGTGTAAACATTCGCCACGGTGGCCATCACGTCGTGCCTGCTCGTCACGTCGCAACGCGCAGTCATCACTTGGGCGCCAAACTTTTCGAGATCGAGTCGCGCCTGATCGAGCTCTTGTTCGTCGCGTGCGCAAAGTACGAGACGTGCGCCTTCGCGTGCGAACTCGCGCGCCATCGCGAGGCCGAGCCCTCGGGAGCCGCCGGTGATCAGTACTGTCTTGTCTTTCAAATCGTAATCAAAGAAATGATTGAAAGCTGACTTGAGTGCATAAGCCCCAGCGCCGAGTGCGGTAAGTGTGATGATGTCTTTTCCTGTAAGCATGGTGAGGTTCAAAGCAAATCTTTGGCCGTGGAACCCGATGTGCTTCAAGTAACTCTCGACAGCGGTCTTGTATAAATATCGGACGGAGTGTGTGGATTACTATGGCTAACGACACTACAGATGTAGCAAAAATCGCTACTCAAACAACAGCGCCTGACAAACTGCTCGAAGGTCTGGTCAACTACGATCCGGTTCCCGCGCCAGTTATCAGTCTTTACCTCGACGCGCGCGTGGATCAGCACGGTCAACGCACCTTTCTTCCTTTCGTGCGCAAGCAGCTTTCAGAGCGAAGCAAGTCATACGAGAACAATTCAGACGAGCAGAAAAGCTTCGATGAAGACTTCGTGAGGATTGTGCGTTACCTCGAAAGTGAAGTTCCGCCGCAAGTGCAGGGAGTCGCGATCTTCGCGTGCTCGGCCGACAGTGATTGGTTTGTCGTCGGACTGTTTGAAGCGCCGTTCGAACGCAACCGGTTGTTCGTTTCCGATCGACCGCATCTCTATCCGCTCGCGCGCCTGGTCGATCAGTACCGGCGCTACGCCGTTGTGCTCGCCGATACGAATCGCGCGCAGATATTCGTCTTCGCAGCAAACCGCGCAGTTCACCAGGAGAAAGTAGAAAATGTGAAGACGAAGCACACGAAGGTTGGTGGCTGGTCACAGGCGCGCTACCAGCGACACGTACAGAATTATCATCTCCAACATGCGAAGGAAGTCGTCGACACACTCGAGAAGATCGTGCGCGAAGAGAATATCGAGCACGTAATTCTCGCCGGCGATGAAGCGACGGTGATTCCGCTGCTGCGCGAGCAGATGCCAAAGACACTCCAGGAGAAGGTTATCGACGCTCTCAGTCTCGGCATCGACACGCCCGAACACGAGCTGCTTGATGAGTCGCTGATTGCGTTTCAACGTCACGACTCGCTCACTGACATGGAGAAGGTTGAGCGATTACTGAACGAATATCGGGCTGACGATCTCGGTGTTGCCGGCGTACCCGAGACGCTCGCGGCGCTATCAAATGGCCAGGTCGAAGAGGTGCTGATCGCCGCGAAGGCTGACAGTATTCAGTTCGACAAGGAAGAAGTCGAAAAGGTTTTGAAGCTTTACGACGTCGATGGAGCGCTGCCCGAAGAGCTGGATCAGCGCACGGTGGCAGATGAGCTGGTGCGACGAGCGAATGTGTTGTCGTCGGCGAGAGTGACTTTTATCGAAGACAGCACGCGGCTGGAGCGAATCGGTGGTGTTGGTGCGTTTCTGCGCTACCGGATCTCTGAGGAGAATGCGGCCCCCTACGAACAGAGCGACTCAGTTCCGCGCGCGAAAGCGTTGACGACCGGGAGGGAATAAGATGTCAGAGAAAGATCGACAAAAGAAGGATCACGAGCGAACGGACAACAAGAAGAACAAGGCCATGCGCGACCACGAGAATCCTCGCGAGCAACGCGCCGAGCCACGACACCAGGCCCGCGACGAGTCAAACTTGACAGACAGTGAGCCTGGGGCGGAGAGACGCGAAAGATAGTTCACGCAAAGACGCAAAGATCGCAAAGACGCAAAGAAGGATTTGACTCGCCTTTGCGCCTTTGCGTCTTTGCGTGAACTATCTCTTCAGGAAACCGCGCGATCAGTAATCTCCAAACCCTTATCGATAATCGCGAACGCCTCGCGCAGCTCATCCTCAGTGATGCAGAGCGGCGGATTGGTAAAGAAGGTGTTCCAACGCACAAACGTGTACAGACCTTCCTGACGGAAGAACTTTCCGAGCGCCTGCATTTCGGGCGCGGCGCTGTTGAATCCAGCCATCGGCTCGCGCGTCTCTTTGTTGCGCACAATCTCGACAATCCCGAAGAGCCCGATGTTTCGCGTCGCACCGACTGACGGATGTCGCTGCTCGAGATCTTCGAGCAGCCCGCGCATCACAGCTCCCATGCGACGCGCATTCTCGATCAAATTGTCTTCTTCGTAGACGGCGATGTTCGCGAGCGCGGCCGCGCATGCGAGCGGGTGACTGTTGTAAGTCAATCCGCCATAGAACACACTCTTCTCAAAGTGATCCGCGATCTGGCGTCGCATGCCGACCGCACCGAGTTGCACGTACGCGCTCGACAGGCCTTTCGCCATCGTGATCAGATCCGGAACAACTTTCCAGTGATCGATCGAGAACCACTCTCCTGTGCGACCGAAACCCGCCATCACTTCATCTGCGATCAGAAGTATGCCGTGCTTGTCGCAAAGCGCCCGCAAGCCCTGCATGTAACCGTCCGGCGGAATGAGAATGCCGTTCGTACCGACAACCGGCTCAACGATCAGTGCCGCGATCGTCTTTGCTCCTTCCAGCTCCAAAACTTCTTCCGTGCGTGAGAGCACGTCTTCAGTCGTGTCCCAACCTTTTTGAATGCCGTGATAAAAATCAGGAATGCGAAACACTCCGGGAATGCCCGGCTCAGCGGCCCAGCGACGCGGATCGCCCGTCAGTGTCAACGCGCCCGCGGTGCCGCCGTGATAACCACGATAACGCGCGCCGATCTTTTGCCGTCCGGTGTAAAGTTTTGCGATACGGATCGCGTTCTCGACTGACTCCGCGCCGCCGTTCGTGAAGAAGAATGCGTCGATGTCGCCGGGCGTCAATTCAGCAAGCTTCACACTCAGGCGCGCGCGCACTTCCGTCGCCATGAATGGATTGGCGTAACACAGCACGTCAGCCTGTTCTTTGATCGCCTGAATCACACGCTCGTCGCCGTGACCGATGTTGACGCACATGAGCTGGCTGTTGAAATCGATGAAGCGTTTGCCTTCGGGCGTCCAAAAATAGATGCCCTTCGCGCGCGCGACGGGAATCGGATCGACAGCAGCCTGGGCTGACCATTCGAAGAGAGTGTGGCGGCGACAGAGCTCGACGATCTGCTCGCCTGTCATTGTTTCGGCAGTGGTTGTCATAATGTTGGGATGCTAGGACAGGATTTCAGGATTTTCAAGATTACAGGATACTCTTCTGCATATGAATAACGGAACCGAACTCTCGCGCGAACGAATTCAAGCGACAGAAAGCATCATACGTCCATACATCCGCCGCACTCCAATACTCGAAGTGGACGGTGCGGATTTTGGACTCGATTCGATCAAGATCACTTTCAAACTCGAGCTCTTCCAACACGCCGGATCCTTCAAAGCACGCGGCGCGTTCACAAACATACTGACGCGCGAAGTTCCCGCAGCCGGTGTGGTCGCCGCGTCAGGCGGAAATCACGGCGTAGCTGTCGCGTTCGCTGCGATGAAACTGGGCAAGCCCGCTACGATCTTCGTGCCGACTGTCGCGTCGAAAACAAAACTCGATCGCATTCGCCGGTCTGGAGCAGAGCTCGTAATCACGGGGGATCGCTACGCCGATTCACTCGAAGCCAGCGAAGCATGGACCACGCAATCGGGCGCCCTCCCGATTCACGCGTACGAAGGCGACGAAACGTTGCTGGGCCAGGGCACGCTCGGAATGGAACTGGAGGAACAAGCTCCTGAGCTCGATTCAGTGCTCGTTGCTGTCGGTGGTGGTGGATTAATCGGCGGCGTGGCGGCGTGGTATCAAAACCGAGTCAAGGTCGTCTCAGTCGAGCCAATCGAAGCGCCAACCTTGCAACGCGCGTTGAGCGCCGGTCGACCGGTTGACTCACCTGCAGGCGGTATCGCTGCAGACTCACTCGCGCCGAGGCAAGTTGGTCAGCAGATGTTTCCGATCGCGCAGAAGTTTGTCCACAGCGCACTGCTCGTCTCGGATGAAGAGATCATCGCCGCACAGAAAACATTGTGGGAAACAACGCGCATCATAGCCGAGCCGGGCGGCGCGACTGCATTCGCCGGACTTCTCTCAGGTCGATACAAACCAGAATCAGGCGAGCGCGTCGGTGTGATTGTTTGTGGTGGAAACACTGACATCCTGTAAATCAGGATTTAATCCGCGTCCAAAACCTCACGCACCTTCGACGCGAGAGCGCCGGGCGTGAACGGCTTCTGTAAAAAGTTAATCCCTGCTTCCAACACGCCGTGCTGGACGATCGCATCATCCGTATAACCCGACATGTAAAGCACGGGCATTCCGGGACGTTTCTTCAGCAGTATTCCCGACATCTCGTTGCCACTCATGCCCGGCATCACAACGTCAGTCAACAACAGATCGATCCGATCGCCATTGATCGTCTCGCACAGATCGATCGCTGCTTCAGCATTAGCCGCCGACAATACTCGATAACCAGCAGTCTCGAGCACCTGTCGCGCAAGGTTCCGCACCAGCTCCGCGTCTTCAACTAGCAGGATCGTCTCGGACCCACGTGGCCCATCCAAACCTCCTGAAATACGTTTGTGTTCTTCAGCATGCGCCGTCACTCTCGGAAAGTAGACCTTGAACGTGGTTCCTCGTCCCTCTTCGCTGTACACCCAGATATTGCCGCCCGACTGCCTGACGATGCCGTAAACCATCGACAATCCAAGACCGGTTCCCTTCCCTTGTTCCTTCGTCGTGAAGAATGGCTCGAAGATGTGCAGGCGCGTCGCCTCGCTCATACCGCAACCCGTATCGCTGATCGCAAGCATCACGTAATCACCCGGAACCACCGAAACATGTTCGCGCGCATACGCCTCGTCGAGATAGACGTTGCTCGTTTCGATCGACAACTTCCCGCCTCGCGGCATTGCATCGCGAGCGTTCACCACGAGGTTCATGATCACCTGTTCCAGTTGCACCGGGTCGGCTTTGATGTGATCCAATTCGTCTTGCAGGCCTACTCGCAATTCGATGTCTTCACCGATCATGCGCCGCAACATCTTTTCGAGATCGGTAACGACCGTGTTCAGATCGAACACTTTCGGCTGCATGACCTGTTTGCGACTGAACGCTAACAGTTGTCGCGTGAGCGAAGCGGCGCGCTCGCTGGCCCTGATGATCTCCTGGACGTTGCGTCCCAGCGGATGACCTTCCTGCAAGTTGCGCTTCATGATGTCGCTGTAACCGAGAATCACGGTCAGCAGGTTGTTGAAGTCGTGCGAGATGCCGCCGGCGAGCCGGCCAACGGCTTCCAGTTTTTGCGACTGAAGCAACTGCTTCTCCGTGTTGTACAAAGCTTCGAGCGCGTCGGCGCGCTCCTTCTCAGCGACGCTGCGCTTGTGAGCATTTGTTTGTGACAAGGATTCGAGCTGTTGGTTGGCTTCTTCGAGTTGCGCGGTTCGTTCCTGGACTTTTTGTTCAAGCTCGCGCTGCGAGTCGCGCAGCTTTTCTACCATCGTGTTGAATGCGCTTGCGAGTTGTCCGACTTCGTCGTTCTGGTGAATGTCGACAGTGCGCGAATCATCACCGCGACTGATCGCAGTTGCGCTTCCGGTTAACGCGTACAGCGGACCCGTGATGTTTCTGCTGAGCACAAACGCACCGGCTATTCCCATCACAAATAAAAACACACCAATCACGATCATGCGTTTCACGAAACCGCTGACGGGCTTGAGCACAACGTTGTCCGGAAACTCGATCAATAGCAGCCACGGAGTGCCGGCAATCGGTCGCGCCAGGCCGATCACCTTGCCGTTGCGATCATAGGTCGAAATGTCTTCTTTCGAGCGGACGTCGACTGCAGGCTTTGCGACGATGTTCGCGAGGTCGGTCCAAGTCTCGTTATTCAGGTTGCCGAGATAGAGGGTGGCGCTCGTGCCGAGCAGTCGCGTCATTTGCTGGCGTGTGTCGGCGCTGGCTGAGAGCTTGCGCCAGCGGACCAGGTAGCCTGCGACTTTCCCGTCTTCACTCCTGATCGCCGCGACAGTTGGAAAGCCGATCGTGTCTTTCAACTGCCTTATCTCACCGACTGCCTTGAATGGTTCAGACGAGACTTGTTTGAACTCGGTCGTTAGGTCGCCGAGTGGTTTTGTGTCGCTTTCGGGCGCGACCATTAAAAGCGCGCCCGGGGCATTCCATACTTCGACTCTGATGGCGTTGGGGTCTTGCGGTGCGGTGAACTGGCGCAACAGATTCTGAATGTCGGCTTGCGATGCGGTCTCAGGAGATTTCACGAACGCACGCATCACCGGCTCGTTTGCAACTGTGGCTGTTTTCGTCAGTAAGTTGCTTGCGGACTGCTGCAACGTGGTCGAGAGTTGCTGCGTCAGGTTTTGTAGACGCTCGCGGCCGGCGTCGAGGGCCGAAGCCTTGACCGCGCGATACGAGGCCCAACTGCAAGCCAGGATGATTGCCGCCAGGAGAGTCCCAATGAGAATAGGCAGACGATACTTTAAGGAAATATCAGAGAGTGACCAGTTACCTTGCGACTTCCCACCGAGTGGCATCGACACACCTTCCCCTGACCAAATCTTAATGTGAGTATTCAACTGGGAGGTTCACTCGCTAAGGCGAGTAACGGGAGGCAAGATCTACTTACAGTGGAGAGAATAAAATCAGTAGGTTTATTGGTCAAGGGGGGATTTTTGACCCACCTTGCATTGGGCCACTCCCGGGCAACTGTAGGGATGGCCCTCCGTGGCGACCCGTAACTCGGGTTAGGACCAACGGGTGGCCACGGAGGGCCATCCCTACAGTTGTCGGTTTCAGCGTGCCGGACATCATGCATACGTTGGTGCGATTACAGACATACATGACGAACAAGATCTGCAAATCTTGAAAAATCCTGTAATCCTGTTATAACTCCACACGGAGGTACTTCATGTTAACGCTCTCACAGCGACGTTCAGTTGTCGCGCTTCTCTGCACGCTTCTGTTCACACCAATAACAACGACACGCGCCGCGGATTTCAAGCGCGAAGTCATCTATCAAATCATCACCGATCGATTCTTCGACGGCAGCAGCACAAACAACAATCCATCGCAGAGCTCCGGGCTCTACGATTCAACCAAAACCAACTGGCGCGCTTACTGGGGCGGCGATCTCGCGGGCATTCAACAGAAGATGTCGTATCTCGCGGGCCTCGGCGTAACTGCGATCTGGATTTCGCCGCCAGTCGACAATCTCAACACAAACATTCCTGACGGCGGCGGCAACCCGACTGCTTCGTATCACGGTTATCAGGCGCGCGACTTCAAACGTATCGAGGAACACTTCGGCAACTCGAGTAATACGTGGACCGAGTTTGACAACCTCGTCAGCGCCGCGCACTCAAATGGAATCAAAGTCATCATCGACTTCGCGCCCAATCACTCGACTCAAAACAACGCCGGCGAGTTTGGCGCGCTTTACGACAACGGCACACTGCTCGGTAACTTCCCCAGCGACAGCAATGGTTACTTCCATCACAACGCCAATATCTCGGGCAGTGGCTGGGACGATCGCTACCAGGTGCAGTACTACACACTCTTCGATCTCAGCGACATCAACCAGGAACACGCCACGATGGATGCCTACCTGAAAGCTGCCGCGCAACTGTTTCAACAACATGGCGTGGACGGTTTTCGCATCGACGCAGTCAAGCACCTGACATGGGGCTGGCAATACAGTCTTGCGAATTCGATCTACACCTATGGCGACAGCTTTTTGTTTGGTGAGTGGTATCAGGGAAACACCTCCGACCCGCTCTATCGCGACTCCTATAAGTTCGCGAACAAGAGCGGTATCTCGCTACTCGATTTTCCTTTGAACACTGCGATCCGGAGCGTCTTCGGCTCGAACGCAAACTTCTCCGAGATCGATTCAGTCATCTCGACGGAAGGTGGCAACTTCACCTGGAAGGAAGATCTCGTCACGTTCATCGACAATCACGACATGGCGCGATTCCTCTCGATCAACAATAACAACAATCGTCTGCACGAGGCGCTCGCCTTCACCCTCACCAGTCGGGGCATTCCGTGCATCTACTACGGCACCGAGCAGTACCTGCACAACGACACGAGCGGCGGCACCGATCCATACAATCGGCCCATGATGGCGAACTTCAGCACATCCACGACCGCCTACCAGCTCATCGGCAGTCTCTCAACGTTGCGTCGCAACAACCCTGCGATTCCGTACGGGTCGATGAGCCAGCGCTGGATCAACAACGACGTCTACATCTACGAACGAAAGTTCTTCGGCAACGTCGTCCTAATCGCGATCAATAAGAACGAGACAACGGGCTACAGCATCAACGGCTTGAACACGTCGCTTCCCGCGGGCGGTTATTCTGATTACATGAGCGGTCTGCTGGGTGGATCGTCGATCAGCGTGAGCACGGGATCGGGCGGCAACAATCCAGTCACCACTTTCACTCTTCCGGCGCACACCGTCGGCGTGTGGCAGTTTACGGAAGGCGCGTCGACACCTCAGATCGGCTCGATTGGGCCAACGAACGGGCAGTCAGGCGTGAAGGTCGTCATCGCCGGCAAGAACTTCGGATCGACAACCGGCACGGTGAAGTTTGGCACAACCACGGCGACTGTGAGCTCGTGGACGTCGACGTCGATCACTGCCACCACGCCTTCAGTCACAAACGGCAACTACAACATCACCGTGACGAATTCGGGCGGGCAGGTTTCGAACGCGATCTCGTACACCGTCCTGACCGCCAAGCTGATTCCGATCACGTTCACAGTCAACAACGCGAGTCCGACCTCTGTGGGCGACTACATCTTCCTCACAGGCAACACGGTTGAGCTGAGTAACTGGTCAACCACTTGGGATACTGCTGTTGGCCCGATGCTGACGCCGAACTATCCGAACTGGTTCCTCGTCGCGTCAGTTCCGGCCGGGCAGACGATCCAGTTCAAATTCATCAAAATCGCAGCAAATGGCACAGTCACGTGGGAGGCCGGCAGTAACCATTCCTACACCGTTCCCACTAGCGGAACCGGCTTCGTGAACGTCAACTGGCAGTACTGAGCCACAGATTCACACGGATCAGACCCACGGATCGAATCCGCGGCTTTGATCCGTGTAATCCGCGTTACAAAAACCTCTTGACACTCTATTCTCAACGAATTAAAGTCTGTTTGTCTTTGTTTTGCTAGACAAGGATTCTTGTTCCTTCCCGATCTATTTCGAGTTAACAACTAAATACTGAGGAGTCAATAATGTCCTTCCCTCTGCTCTCCGGACTGCGTTCCAATGACCTGGCAATCGATCTCGGCACCGCCAACACGCTCGTTTACGCTAAAGGACGAGGCGTCGTGCTGAGCGAACCCTCCATCGTCGCTATTAATAAGGTGACAAATGCTGTCGAGGCTGTCGGGAAGGACGCAAAGGAGATGCTTGGCCGGACCCCGGGCAATATCGTTGCCATCCGGCCGATGAGGGACGGAGTGATCGCCAACTTCGAAGTGACTGAGAAGATGCTCCAGCACTTCATCCGCAAAGCGCACAACGGCCGCACGTGGGTGAGCCCGCGTGTTGTAATCGGTATTCCGAGTGAGATCACGCAGGTCGAGCGTCGCGCGGTCGAGGATTCTGCTTATCGCGCCAAGGCGTCGGAAGTTTACCTCGTCGAGGAAGCGGTAGCCGCAGCGATTGGCGCGGGACTTCCGATCACCGAGCCGCAGGGAAACATCGTGGTCGATATCGGCGGCGGCACGACCGACATCGCCGTCATCAGTCTGGGCGGCATCGTCTATGCGCGTGCAGTGCGCACGGCCGGCGATGCGATGGACAATGCAGTTGCTGAGTTCATCAAGCGAAAGTACAACCTTTTGATCGGTGAGCGGACGGCGGAAGAGATTAAGATTCACCTTGGCAGTGCGTTTCCGCTGGATGAACCGTTGAAGATGGACGTACGTGGACGCAATCTCGTCGAAGGCATTCCGCAGACGATCACGGTCAGTGATGAAGAAGTGCGGCAGGCGCTCGATCCTTCTGTCTGTGCGATCGTGGATGCGGTGCGTGTGGCGCTCGAGCGTACTCCACCGGAGCTTTCAGCCGACATCATCGATCGCGGCGTAGTGCTGACCGGCGGCGGCGCGTTGCTCGCGAATTTAGATAAGCGTTTGCGTACGGAGACTGGTCTGCCCGTGTTTGTCGCGGACGATCCGCTGACGTCAGTAGTGTTGGGAGCCGGCAAGATGCTTTCTGATTTCGCGCTACTGAAGCGAGTGAAATGGGAAAACACCCTCCAGTATTGATCCCATGTTTGAATCAGAAGAGCAGAAGAAGCGCGTTGAACTCATCATCACGTTGCTGGCGAAGCTCTACGTGGTGCTCGAGCTCTCTGTCGACCACTGCCCTGTCTGTCACAAAGCCCTGACCCACGACTCCGAATGTCCAATATCTCTCGCCTGGACTCTCTTGTCTGAGGACCAGCAACGCGACGCCCGCACCGCCATCCGCGCCCTCGCCCTGAGCATCGGCGCCGACGACACCCTCGCCGACCCGATGGTGCATTAAGTTTAAGGTCACACTCAGAGTGTGAAGCAAGGTTGTCAAAAGTCAGAACCTGACTGGACCGGGTCCAACTTTATTATTCAGCCTTTCGGGCAAAGCCTAGAACTGGCCAACTATCTTTGCTCATCCCGTAAATCTTGTAATCCTGTTTACGGGTACTGCTTCAGTTTGAAAAAACGCCGAAGGCGTTCGCTAATTGCAGCTCAGGGTTCGAGGAACGAGAACCCTGGGGGTATGCCACAACAAGTGTTTTCAACCCTGAAAGGGTTCGGCGGAGGGCGAACCCTTTCAGGGTTGTTTCGTCTTTGGTCATTGGTCCCAGGGTTCTCGCAAGCTCGAACCCTGGGCTGTAACTGGCCAACGCCTTCGGCGTTTTTCAAACTGCACCAATACTGTTACGGCTTTGCTTTACAGATCGCAGCGCGCCTGATACTCTCAATTGCGAATACCAAGACCGAAAGGAGAGCTACTCATGGGAACAAAGGGCCGGCCGCGGCCGGTGAATCTCAGTCGAAAACTTCGTCAGATTAGAATTGCTCTACGGCTTTCGCAGGCTGAAATGGTGCGGCGTTTGGGATTTGGGGATTCGCTCCAGGTGGGCAGGATCTCAGAATATGAGTCGAACATGCGGGAGCCGTCGCTCCTGATACTCCTTGCCTACGCCCGCGTTGCGCGTGTCCATCTGGAAGTTCTCGTCGATGACACCGTCGATCTTCCCAGCCGATTGCCTGGGACGATTATTTACGATCGTCTGGGATGAGTGCTGAGCGGGCGCGGAGCTCCAGTGCGGAAATGGACTGGCTTTGTCGATGCGCAGGTGGTAATGATTCGATGGCGAAAGCCGCGCGTGCCTCTTCATCCCGGCCGGCGAGTTTCAGGATCTCGCCACGACCAGAGGCGAAACGTCTGACCGAGTTTTATAAGCAAGCTATCACGACCTGCGGCCAGCACTGACAGCAGTTAAAAAATCAATCTAAATCCATCCCTTTTCAACGATTTGGCGGGAGACAACCTTTCGTTCCCGGATTGGAGGGTCTGATGCCACAACTTCCACAACAAGCTGCGGATCGTGCGTCGGCAGTGCTTGACGTTCATCGCGCCAACCTGATGTTCCAACCGGGCGTCATGGGCGCAGGCGTTGGCTTGTCAGGCAGAGCCGATGGCGAAGCAGCCATCGTCATATATGTAAATAAGAACGCGGCACAGAAGCCATTTTTGCCGGATAATATTGAAGGTATTCCGGTGGTCACGGTCTTGACTGACCAGTTCATCGCCTTCTAAACACCATGCTTTGGGCCACGGATAATACAATTCGTGGCCCAGGGTGAATTTTCTATTTGCGATAACGGGCCATCTCGTTTAGGATACGGTCCGTCTTTGACAACCCAGCAACGGCAACATGCGCGGCTCAGCATCCCACATTAACGAATGATGAGCATCGCCGTTGAGCATGTAAGATTCATACTCACGGCGAAAGATACTTGCGAACGCAACGCACTCCCAACTGCGAATAAGCGCCGGAAGCAACCATCAGGAGGTCATTTCTGATGGGGAACCCGCGTCCGCGGCCGTTAAGATTGGCTGAAAAACTCCTGCAAATACGTAACGGGCTGGGCCTCTCACAAACGCAGATGCTCGAGCGGCTCGGACTCGGCGAGACGATGCATTACGGTCGCATCTCGGAATACGAGCAGGACAAACGCGAGCCTTCATTGATTACCCTCCTCGCCTACGCTCGCGCCGCAAGCGTCCATCTCGAAGACATCGTCGACGACGATTTCGATCTGCCCCGCAAACTTCCCGGAAACGTCAACTACCGCGGTATTACTCGAAGATCTAATCGCAAGTAGAAAATAAGTCCTATAGGTCCTATTGGACTTATACGTGGTAGGGACTAATATGTCTGCGCGGCATGCAAGTCTTTTACACACCCCGTTACTACGCAGAGATCGGCGAAGGCCACGTTTTTCCGATTCGTAAATTTGAGCTGGTGCGCGACCGGCTGCTGGTCGAAGGAACTCTCGAGCCATCGGAGATCGTCGAGCCATTCCCTGCTCTGCTTGAAGATGTCTTGCTGGTCCATACCGAGGATTACGTCACTCGTCTTTGCAATGGCGCGCTAACAACGAAAGAAATAAGACGGCTGGGACTGCCCTGGTCTGAGTCACTCGTGCGCCGTTCGTTCTACGCAGTCGGCGGCACACTCGCTGCCACCAACGCGGCGCTGGCGGAAGGATACAGCTCGAATCTCGCTGGCGGTACGCATCACTCGTTCGCCGATCGTGGCGACGGATTCTGCGTACTAAACGATGTAGCTATCGCGATTCGGTCGCTGCGCGCCAGGCGCCTGATCCGTCGGGCAGCTATCGTCGATTGCGACGTGCACCAGGGCAATGGAACAGCGACAATCTTCGCCGGTGATAACGAAACGTTTACCTTCTCGATGCACGGCGCTAACAACTATCCGCTCTTTAAAGCGCAGTCCACCTTAGATATTGAATTAACAGACGGCACTGGCGACGATGAATATCTCGAAACTCTTGCGCATCACTTGCCGGCAGTGTTCGCACACGATCCGGAGATCATCTTCTATCTTGCGGGCGCCGACCCATTCGCTAAAGACAAGCTCGGCAAGCTATCTCTCTCGATCGATGGACTGCGCAAGCGTGACAGCCATGTGCTGCGTGAGTGTTACGAGCGCGAAGTTCCGGTCGTGACTGTGATGTCCGGCGGCTATGGCAAAGACATCAACGACACGATCGAGATCCACTGCAACACGATTCGTATGGTCAAGAACGTTTTCGAAACCCCGGTTGCAACTCGACGGCTCGCCTGAACGTAATCCGCAAAAGCATGCGACGACTCTTTCGAATTTTCTTTCTGGCGGTGCTGGGCGTAACCGTCGGAATAATCGGTTACGAAAGCATCATGTTTGTGCGCGTGCTGTGGCTGCGCAAAAGTGATCCGTCTTCCACTTCACTGATCGACACACGAATCAAAGAAGCACAAGCCAAGGGCCAGCAACCGAAGCGCGAACAGGCATGGGCGCCGCTCGACAGGATCTCGCCTAACTTGCAGCGCGCTGTGCTCGCCGGTGAAGACACGAATTTCCTCACGCATCGCGGGTTCGACTACGAAGCGATTCAGAAAGCCTTCGAGCAAGCCCAACGAGAATCAGCACGCCAGGCAAAGGCGGAAGGTGAAGACGACGATTGGCTTCCGAGCCTGCCTGAGTTCAAACGCGGCGGCTCGACGATCAGCCAGCAGCTCGCGAAGAACCTTTATCTATCATCGCAACGATCGTTCTTGAGAAAAGGGCAGGAAGCGGCGTTGACCATCATGCTCGAACGCACGTTGACCAAACGACGCATACTTGAAATCTACTTGAACGTCATCGAGTGGGGCGACGGAATTTACGGAGCTGAAGCTGCAGCCCAGCATTACTTTCACAAACCCGCCTCATCTCTATCAGTGAATGAAGCAGCTTTCCTGTCGGCGATGATTCCCAACCCGCGCACCGTCTTCAATCCCCAAATCAACCCGCGCCGCGTCGCTCGCCGCCAGCGCATCATCCTCCGCGGCATGCCTTACATAAAACTCCCTTAGCCACAAAAAGGCACAAAAGCAGCTATCTTGTTTTTGCGGCTTTTGTGCCTTTTTGTGGCCTTGCTTCGGTGATCGTGAAGGAGTTGATGAAGCGAGCGACGTTGTTATCTTCCTTATAAAGGACGACGGCGGCGTACATCTGGCGCTCGTTGTTGATGATTCGGGTGAATACGCGCGCCTTTACGGGAACCGCGCACGTGGTGATGTCAAACTCGATCCCCGTGAAACCGTGCATCGAGATATCTTTCTCGTTTTGCGACTCACATGGGGTAACCAGCGGCTGACCACCCTGCTGGCCTGGGTTGAACATCATTCCGAAGCTTTGGAGAAGAACGGAGACGCTTTGGTTGATGGCCTCAGTATCTGACTCGCCGTACGTTGTGCCAGTGGCCCACGTAACCAGGAAAGCAGCTCGGCCATCGCGGGCTCTGTAGAGAGCACCCGCGCCATCTCGAAAAGGTAATTCCTGCGTATCACCTTCCTCCGGCACCAACACCGAAAAGCGTTCACCCGCAGGTCGCAACACGTGCCAGTTCCTGCCATTAACAGGAGCCAGGAAGCTTGGAAGATCAGCAAGGCCACCGCTTCTCGTCGCCCCGGGAGCCTCAGCAACACGAGACGCCATCAGCGTTAAATTTGTAAGCTCAGGAACCGGCCGGCCTACTGCAGGTTTTCGCGAGAGAGAAACTGCATTTAAAGTCGCAGCCGGAGCTTTTAGCATCGCGAGCGCCCTCGCAAACTCCCACGGCGCAACCGGATTCTCCTGTTGCCACAAGCCACGACGCTCACTGCGCGCTGCTGCTTCAGACTCCTGATATACTTCGCGGTCCGTCGCCCTCAAACGATGCTGAGTGCTTGGATCTACCCACGCCGCGCCGTCACGAATCATTTGCGCGCCAATGTCGACTCCTTCGAGCGATACTCGCCCGTTCACACTATGGTCACCATCAATGCCCGAATATTCGACCAGCACAGACTTGTCATAGACAAAATCTGCAAGATGCTTCCTCGCGACATCGCCAAACGCCTGGTCCAACTCGGGCGCATCAACGCCCAGCAGCCTGACGCGCACCGGGCGATTGAGATTGAAGATCGTGACGACGTCGCCGCTGTTGACTTCGATCACTTTGCCAAACAGCGAAGCCGCGTTGACGTCAGCAACTCCGGTACACAAAAACGCGCAAAGAATCACAGAATGAAGCACAAGATGCCTCATTAATTTCTCTGTGCCTTTTGTGCCTCTTTGCGGCATTAAACTGCAAATTCTTTCGCCAGTTTCAACTCGGCTTTGCGCAGCTCGAACCGTGCCCGACCAATATTGCCCTGCGAGTTCAGCGCGAGCACGACGAAGTAGTCACGACTCAGCAGTCGCATCACCAGCACCGCGCCTTCGAGTGACACGACCAGCTCACGCAGTCCACCAAGACCCGTGTCATTTCCAGCTCGCTGAGCACTACGCACGAGTGAAGTAAACTCAGCCGCCGCGACGTCGAGGTTCGCATCCAAGCCTGCCTCGCCGAGGACTTTCTCAACGGCGATGCCATCTGTTCCCATTATGAGCGCGCCAAGGCTGCCCTCGGTGCGGTCGATAATGGAGTCAAGCATTTCCTTGAACATGTGGCCCTCCAATTACGGACGTTGACCGCTCAGCGTTCCCGGCCGCGCAGTGTTGGCGCCAGCCGGACTGTTCGGCAGCGGAGCATTCAACAACTGCGGTTGAGTTGACGGAGTGGTCGTCGGTTGTTGCGACTGAGGCTGCTGTTGCAATTGCGTCGGGGTCGGCGTGTTGCTCGGCGGATTGCCAAGCGGCACCGGTTGCGGAATCGTGATCGAGCGTTGACCGTTGCTCACGGTTCCCGCAGTCGGCCGGCCCTGGTAATCAGGACGGTAAATGTGCGGAGTGATGAAGAACAGGATTTCGCTGTTCTGTCGCGTCGTCAGTTTCCTCTTGAAGAGATTGCCTACGACCGGAAGCGACGCTAGACCAGGCGTGCGCTGCTGAGCTTCACCTTCCGTGTCAGCAAGAACGCCGCCCATGACAGTCGTGCCGCCATCTGGAACCAGCACTTCAGACTGCATGCGCTGTGTGTCGATACCCGGAACGCCGGCCACTGCAATACCAGTATTGAGCGTGTTGTTTTCGATCGTAACGCGCAGCACAACTGTTCCGGCATCCGTGATCTGCGGCGTGATTGAGAGACGCAGCGGCACGGACACGAACGTCGTTGTTACGACAGCGGTGCCACTTGCGGCCTGCGTTGTCTGTACGGGAATCTGCGAACCACTCTCGATTTGTGCGGGACGATTGTTGAGAGCCGTGACGCGCGGAGTCGCAACTGTCTTCGCCTGTCCTCGCGATTCGGCGAGTGTGATAAGCGCACTGATTTGAGCGGTGCCAAACAATCCGGTCGTCAAGCCGATCACGGTGCTGGCTGCTGCCGCGGCGAGATTGTTCGTTGGTACAGGCGTGCCGGCGAGTCCTCCGAAGACGCCGAATGGATTTGGACCAGACCTCGGACCAGAGCCGCTGCCTGAGCCCGAACCGGATCCCGATCCCGATCCCGATCCGGAACCCGATCCAGAACCACTGCCACTGCCACTGCCGCTTCCAGACCCGCTCTGCGAGCTACTCGACGGCAGCGTCGAGATGTTACCCAAACCACCGGTTCCGAGATTCACAACACCCATCGAAAGCTGTGCGCCGAGATCGCGACTGAAGTTACGCTGCGCGATCACGATACGTGTTTCGATTTCAACCTGCGGCTCCGGCTGGTCCAGAATCGCGACGAGCTGTCGAACCGCGTCGATGTTTTCCTTCACGTCCGTGATGATCAGCGTGTTGCTGCGACCATCGACTTCGATCGAGCCACGTCTTGAAAGTCTGCGCGAGATGATCGGCATGAGGCCCTGATCGCCGCCGCCGCCAGTCGCATCACCACCTGCGCCGCCACTAAAACTCAAATTGGTCGAACCGCCTGAGAACGCGCCAGTCGAGCCGGCTGCCTGGGCCAACGTGCCCGACGCGCGCGCGTAATTGAGTCGAATGAATTCCGTCACGAGCGGCGAAGCATCCAGACGCGAGTCGTTGATCACCTTCTGAGTTTCGGCTTCTTTCGCCAGCACGTCAGTCGTCGCGACACGGAGTATGTTGCCGTTGACTTCAATGCCGAGCCGGTTGGCTTTGAGCACTGCTTCGAGCGCAACGTTCCACGGCACGTCCTGAACATTCACCGTCACCGGCACCGCGCCGACTGAAGCATCGATCACGAAGTTCACGCCGTACTGTTCGGTGATGTAGTTAAGGATGTCGCGAATGTCAGCATTGACGACGTTCAGGTTGATCGGCTCGCCGATAAATCCCGGTTGTCCGTACTGCCGTCCCTGGTCCGACTGTTTGTCGGTCGAGCGTGACATTCCCACGGGTGGCGTGGGCATCGCCGTCGCTGACGAAGTCTGCTGGACTGGATTCTGAGCCAACGCGCCTGCCGCCGAAAGGCAAACAAGCAACAGGACGAGCGTGGTCCTTTTGATGGCTGATTCGACTCGAAACTGAGAAAACATCGTTCCCTCCTTAGGGGGATTTCAAACGTGCCGCCACGCACTACGCTCGATTGCCGGGGCAACTAAAGCGCGCGCCGCACTGACACGGCTACGTTCTGGTGTTTGTCAAAAGGGCGCCGGTGTTCGTTTTCGAAAACACGGGGCTTTGTCAAAGGCTTGGTTCTGGAAACCAGGCCAGAAATGTTTAGGGTTGCGCCGCCGCAACGGGCGGATTGGCGGGCGCCGCGTTCATCGAGTTCACCTGGGTTGGCTGTCGCAGGGGTTTGTACTCGACTGCTCGGTCACGACGGCCGTCGGTAAACACGGTCTCATGACGAAACACGAGACGGTTGTCTTCAATCGCTACTAGCTGGCCATCGTAGAAAGGCTCGCCAGGGTGGACGACATAGGAAAGTTTGATTGGTGTCGCCTCGATGATCGCGGCATAACCTCTCGGCGATCGTGTAATGCCGATAACCTGAATCTCACTGAGCAACAGAGCGGTAGTTGGCTTGGGCGCCTGCATGCGCGCATTCATCGCCGCCTGTTTCTGTGCTTTGTACAGAGTGATCCGATCCTGGATGCTGGGAATAGTGGCCGTGCCGGCGGTTCGCTTAACCACCGGTGGCGCCGGCTCATACTTCCGGAACGGATCGCGACCGTTGACCGTTCGCTTCGTCGCCGCAGTCTTTTGTGGCTGAGTTTCCTGGCCCACGACACCAATCGCGAAGCCACTCGCGACAAGCAACGCGGCGCTAAGCAGGAACGGAACCGTGCGCGGTAGCGCCGGGTAGAATTTCGTTAACCCGATTCTCGCTGTCTCTTTAACTCGCATCATGATCTTCGCTTTCTTGAGTGGTCGCCGTTACTTCGCGGGTTGGGGCGCTGGGGCAGCCGGAGCAGGAACCGCTCCACCGGCGGCGGGCTTGCCGTTCGGAGCCGGAACCTGGCTCTGCAAGCGCTCGGAGGAAACGTAGTAAGCCGTTAGATCGAAGCGCGCCTCGACAGTCTTAGTCAGCGATTGTTTGTCCATTTGCTTCAATTCAAAGTTGGTGATCGAGACGATTCGCTGGTAGTGGGCGAGCTGATCGAAGAAGGTTCGCAGACTTGCGAAGCCACTGATCACGTTGACGTCGATCTTCTTGCCACTGTAGTTATCCTGTTGCGTATCTTCCTTCGGATTGAATCGCATCAGCACAAGGCCGCTATTTTTGGCGCGATCCTGAACGCCTTGCAGGACCATCGTCAGCTCCTTCTGCTCGGGCAGGAGTGCTTTCAACTCCGCATATTCTTCTTCGCGCGCCTTGTACAGGGCTTTGAAGTTGTTGAGGTTCTGCTGAATGATAGCGGACTGAGCGTTGCGCGGTTTCAGGTCCGCAATCTCGGCCTGCATCTCCTTGGTTGCTTTGCGAGTGCCGCTGGTCACGAAATACCAGAAGCCCGCATACATGACGCCGCCGATCGCGAGAAACGCGAGCAGTCGCAGGTACCACGGAAAACTTGGGAGCTTGCCAACTTTCATCTGAGTATCCTCATTTCTTCATGGCCACTTGTTGCGTTGGCGCAGGCACTGGTTGAGATTCCTTCTTAGACGAACTGCCGAAGTTTGCTTTCACAGTGAAGATGACGACTTCCGGCGTCACTCCGGCGAGATCAGTTGACGAGGTCGCATTCGCAGGGATCGCCGCTTTGGTTTCGGGTGTTTTCACTAACTGGCGTGCTGTTTCGATGTTCAGGTTGCTGAACAAGCCACCCGAGAACTCCAAACTCTGACCAAACTTCGTTACTGAATATTCATTCGGCGACTCACCCTTGATCGTGATCTCGCCGTCTTTATTCTCGATTCCCGTCAGATACAAACCGGGAACTGCGTCGAAGCGGGCTTTAATTTCCTGCAACACTGCGCTCGGACCCTGCTGTGACTCGCGCAACTTCTTGATCGCATCGATGCGAGCCTGAACTTCTTTCGACTTCTTCTCGAGCTCCATCTGTTCTTTCTGAATCGCGAGCATCTGCGCATTGAGCCGCTTTTCATTGTCGAGCTCTTTCTGGGCCGCAGCGCGCGCCATGTTTGAGCTCACAAAGTCGTAACCCATCGCCAACACAGTCAGACCCAAAACCGTGAGCGCGAGCAACAGCGTCTGCACGGCCCGGCTGGCGACTTTCTCTTCAACCGCCGCAACGCCCTGAGGTCGATCCGTGACTGACTCGAGCAGGTTTATCTTGATCATGCCTCTACTCCTCTCAGCGCAAGTCCAACAGCAACCGCCATCTCTGGCACTATCTCGCGCATGTAGTCCGGATCAAACTTCGTCGCATCAACTTCAATCTGCCGAAACGGATCGAACACCTCGACCGGAATATCAAAACGTGCCGCCAAAAACTCAGGCAGGCCCGGCAGCTTCGATCCGCCGCCCGCGAGCAGTATCTTCTGAATCGTTGCTTCGCTTTCCTGCGCGGTCGTGCGATAGAAGTCGAAGGTCTTCTTAACTTCGAGCGCAAGCGTTTCGGAAACAGCCTCAATGATCGGCTGAATCGGTTTCGGCTCCACGCCGTCCGGCAACGCCATGCCACGCTTCACTGATTCCGCCTGTTCGAAACTGATGCCGAGCTCTTTCTGCAACAGGCCCGTGTACTGGCTGCCACCAACTGAAGCATCGCGCGCAAAGATCGAGCGTGTGCCGTTGAGGATGTTGATATTCATCGTCGCCGCGCCGACGTTCAGTAGCGCAACGATTTCGCCCTGGCGCGGCTGGTAGTTGACTTCGTAACAGTTCTGAAGCGCGAACGCGTCGATGTCGATGACTACCGGCTGCTTGCCTGCAAGCTGGATCGCCTGCTTCACGTTGTTGATCTTGTCGCTCTTGCACGCGGCCATGAGAACGTGCAGCGACTCTGACGATCTGCTGGTCAACTCGTAGTCGAGGTTCACGTCGCCGATGTCGAATGGGATGTGCTCTTCAGCGTGCCAGCTAAACGACTCCTGAAGTTCCTCGTCGCTCATGTGCGGCAACACGATGTTCTTGACGATCACAGAGTGACCACTGACGCCGGCGGCAACGCGCGTCGTGCGAATCTGGTGTTCGCTGAAGATGTGTGCGATCACGTTGGAGACGTTGTTGAGCTCCATGATCTGACCATCAACAATCGTGTCGGTCTGAAGATTTTCAAAACCGAGATTGAGAAGTTGCAGGGCTGGACCTTTTCTCGCGAGCTCAACAGCCTTGACCGCACTCGAGCCGATATCGAGACCAACGAGGTTCTTTTTTCCAGCAGCTTTTTTGAACATGTTAGTTAGTCCTCACAACAGCGAGCCGCACTCTGTTTTGCTGGCGCAGGCGGGCGCGTGCTTTCCGCGCGCGCGATAGTTGTCGTCTTAACAGTTTGGAGGTCAGAGACTCAGCGTTTGGTTTCAAGGTAGCCGTCCGTTTGTTTGTAGGATGGTTGGGCATGACACTGGGCAAAGGCAGGGACCCGGCGGGTGTCAACAGAGAACTACTGATGAATTCTGCGGCAGGAGTGAACATTCGGAAACCCAGCCAAGTTGGAATACCAACTTCCGTAGGCTTTGCGACCTCCGCTCACGCGAAGTGTGCCTTTCTCGTGCTCCAAAGTTTCGCGGGACTGACCGCTGTTGAAAACCAGGTGGGCACCCGGCAGACGGCGGTATTGCCGTCAACCTGAGTGAGAGTAGCTTAATGAACCAAACAGTGTCAATTGTTAATTTTTCATTGTTTAACCTTAACTATTTCTTCGGTTAGAGAAAGAAATCCGGCGAATTAATAGCTGATTCTGGAAGAAATGCCGCAGTCTTCCAGTTTCGCTAAGGGCGTTTTGGGACGCTGTTTGGATCTTTGATCTTGGCGGTTTTTGCGGGAATGCCGACAACGATGTGATACGGCTCGACGTTGCGAGTGACGACGGCGCCGGTGCCGATCAGCGCGTTGTCGCCGACCTCCATGCCGGCGAGCACGGTGGCGTGATACGTGATGCGAACGCCGTTTCCGATCCGCGTGCGAGGTGTTTCGACCTTGTGGATGTCGTAGATGTCGTGATTGTGGGAGTAGACGTTTGCGTAGTCCGAGATCGAGACGTCGTCGCCGATATCGATGCCGCCGCGGTCGTCAAGCAGGACGTGCCGGTGGACGACGACGTTGTTACCGATAGAGAGGTTGTAGCCAAACGACCACTCGACGAAGTGCCAGCACTTGAAGTTGTCGCCGACGCTGCGAAAGATCATCGGGGCGAGCATGCGGCGGAATTGATGCCCGAACAGTGAGTTTTGTCCGAGCGGCGAGCGGTCGAACATCTGCCACAGCCAGATCATCGGTTTGCGTTCGGCGTAAAGCTTCTGATCGATGTCGGTGTAGTATTCGGGTTCCGTGGCGATATTCCGTGGATCAAATGCGTGACAGGCGGCGCGCGCGGCTGAACTGAGTTTTTCGCGGTCCGGTTGTGAGGCGCCGTAGTAGATGTCGAACAGAGTGTCGCGTACGACTTCGTTGGGATCTCTTTTTCCGTCTGTCAGAGACTTTTGTAACTCGGTCAGAAAAGCATCGTAGTCGTGTTCTGCCAGAGCCTGTGCAGACAGTGCGCGATAGGTCATAGGTGTAGGTACCAAGCGGGCAAAATTAACACAGCCTCCGAATGACAGCAAAGTATTCTCTGCGTAACCTCTGCGTTCTCTGCGTCTCTGCGGTGAAAGAAAACCAGCCTTTCTTTGCGACTTTACGTGAGAAAAGCTAGCATGGCGAGCGAATGAGATTTCTCCGTCCCCTGCTCGTTTTACTACTGCTTGCAGTTCTGCTCACCGGTGGTTGGCTGTGGTGGAGTTTTCCCCGCCAAGTCGACATGGCCGATTACGCGCCGGCGAATTCCATCGTCTACGTTGAATTCAACAATCTCGCCGCGGTGGCCCAGGCGATTCAGAACAGCGACGTCTGGCAGGCGGCCGCACCTATCACGCAAAGTAAGCCGACGACTCAGAATCGCTTCATGAGCGCTGCCGCGCGCGCCGGTATTGGACCACTGCCCGCAGTGCTCTTCGCGCGCGCGCAGATAGCGCTCGTTGTTGTTGACCTCACCACTGCCGAGGAAAACGACACGCTGAGAGTCCGCCCGGAAGTCGCCATCATCGCCGAGACACACACGTCGCGTTGGCGCACTAAGCCAGCCGCTGTCGAGGCCGTGAAGCATCTCGCAAACTTCGTTTACGGAGCCTCGATGTGCAGCGAACGCAGCGCCGACGCTGAATACATTGAATGTTCGATCGCCGGCGGCGAGCGCAAGATTGTAGGCGCTGTTGACGGCACGGTGGTCGTGATTGGCAATTCTGACAATGCAGTGCGCAGTTGTTTGGAAGTGCGTCGTGGTGTGCGTCCGAGTATTCACACTGACACAGAGCTGGTGAAAGTGCGTGCGAATGTCGCCTCGAGTAATACACTAGGATTTGGATACATCTCGCCGGCCAACTCGGCGAAGCTCTTCTCGTGGGCCGCGCCTTTACTCATGCGCCAAGCTCCGGGTAATCAGCAGTTAGAGCAGTTGTTGGCCGTGAGTGCGGGCAAGATACTGCGCGGTGTCGCATGGACCGCGAACCCATCGGCGCATGGAATTGAAGATCGGTTTCTATTCTCGCTCGAGCCGGGCGTCGTTTCGCGTCTGCAACCTGCCTTTGAAACGGGTGAAAGAGATGAGAACTTCTGGAAGCTCGTACCTGAAGGTTTTGAGTCGTTGACGATCTATCGCAACAAAACGCCGGCAACAGCCTGGAATTCGCTCGACGCAGCAGTCTCATACAAGCTCGATGCTGTGCCGGCGGTGCTGTTTAGCGAGTTACTGCAATCGAGTCTTGCAGTCTACGGGATCGAGAATCCAAAAGAAGTGTTGGCGACGCTCAGTCCGCCATTGTTGACGATGAAGCCTTCGCAGGGCGTGGAAGGATCGATTCTCGTTGCGCGTGTGGGTGATGAAGCACGACTCAGGCAATCGCTGACGGCGAATGTTTTCCACAGTGATAAAGGCGAGATTCTCGCGGGGCTTTCTTCGAATCCGACTGCAGGAAAAGAGTTCACGGCTGTCTTTGCGGATGGTTACGTATTGTTAGGTAAGACTGAAAACGTGCGCGCCGGTCTCGAAGCACTGCGACGCGATGCCGCCGATGATAAAAAAGACCTGCAGCAGTCAGCACAGCAGAGCTCGGCTCCGATCGTCACTTACACAAACGACGAAGCTCGTCTCAACAATTTCATCTCGACGCTGCTTACGCTGCAGGGACGACAACTCTCGAGCGATGAAGTCGCGAAGCTTCAGGATACTTTGCGACGGACAGGCTTTGCATCGACGGAAACACGCTTGAATGCATTTGGCATCGAGCGCACGACACGTTCCGCGTTTGGACAGTTCAGCACGATCGTTGGGCTGCTCCAGCCTGACGGCAATCGATGAATACTCTTCTACTAGGCACACGCAACCCCGGCAAGGTGATCGAGATCACGAACATTCTTGCGAACTCGGAATGGTCCTTCTCTTCTCTCGAGGAGTTTCCAAACGTTGGTGAAGCCGAGGAAAACTTTATGACGTTCGCCGAGAACGCGATCGCTAAGGCGCAGTTCTACGCTTCGGCTACAGGATTATGCGCGCTCGCTGATGATTCAGGCCTGGAAGTCGAGGCACTCGGCGGTGCGCCGGGAGTCTTCTCCGCACGCTACGCAGGCGCACACGCCTCCGACGCCGATCGCCGCACTCTGCTTCTATCCGAACTCGGGAAAACCGGAGATTCCAACCGCCGCGCTCGCTTCGTCGCCGTAGTGGCAATCGCAACGCCTGATGGCGAAATCCTCAACCTCTCCGAAGGTATTTGCAACGGCACAATCACATTCGAACCCCGTGGCACTGGCGGCTTCGGTTACGACCCACTATTCATTCCCGACGGCTACGATCAAACCTTTGCCGAACTCTCAGACACCATCAAAAACCAAATCAGCCACCGCGCCCGTGCGTTGTTAGGCACGCGCACATTTCTATCCAAACTTGACCATCCACTCCCCTCTCCTTAGAATGCCTCAACCTTCGGGGCGTAGCACAGCCTGGTAGTGCGCTCGGTTTGGGACCGAGAGGTCGGAGGTTCGAATCCTCTCGCCCCGACCAACAAGATCAAAAGTTTACGGCCGCCATCGTTGGCGACCGTATATCATTTGCCAATTTGTGGACAAGTTGAAGTGGACGCACGTCGCGTTGAAGCTGGACAGCACAAATTTACGGATGGTGGTTTTCAAATCTTTGTGTCCCATCAAGGTCATTATCGTGAGTGCTTCATAACGAGCGAGCGCCAACCGGGTGGCGAAAGTGGCTCGTAGATCGTGTACCAAAGGTTTTTGATCCCCGCAAGACGGCAAGCCGTGTGAAAGGAACGGTTAATGTCATAGAACGGTTTATCCGTTCTCTGGATTAGTAAAAACGTAATCCTCTGGATCTTTTCCGTAATCCTCAGCATCTTTTCCATGACAAGCCCGCTTCAGGATCTCGCGCACTTCTGGGTTCAAAACATCCAGCGGATTTCGCGATTCTTCCTGCCTTTCGTCCGAGTTGCAATGACCACATTACGCGAAAAATCAACCTGGCCACGTCGCAAGGTAAGCTGCTCACGTTTCCGCAAACCTCTGAAGACTTTAGCTACAAGATTTCTCGGCTCCCCGAAGATGCTGAGACTTTATAGCCGCTCTTTTTGTTGACCCTGCCTGGCGGCTTTCTTGCTACTAAGTCGAGTGAGCCACCGTAAACGCTTCGCTCAACGGTCAGTGTTTCCGTCTAAATTTCATAAACACAATTTCAATAAGAACCGCGAATTTAGAGAAACATCAAAGCCTCACTCATTAAGCAGAAAAGCGCGGACTCTCTGCACTTCTTATGGAGAAGATTTGCTGTCATCTCACGAGATTAAGAATAACTCGCTGAATTGCCAAGTCTTCATTAGCTGTTATAGAGTCAGAACGGTGCGATTCGACTTTGACAAAAACAAGAGCATGACTCTTCGAAGGAATCCAAAGCGTGGTATTGGCTTTGAAGAAGCGCAAGAGATATTTGAACATCCGTACTATTTTGATCAGCGCAGTGATCTCCCTGAGCAGCACCGCGCCATAGGATGGGTCAGCGGTCACCTCTATTCGCTGGTCGTTGAAATAAGAAAAGACGGGGACGGAGAATATTACCACTTAGTAACGTTGTGGAAAGCTACGAAGGAAGAACAACAGCTTTATGCGAAGAACATCCAAGAGTAAACGACCCATATCTGCAGACTCGATTGCTCGCCTTGCCGATGAGGGCGAAGACATATCTTCATACTTTACAAATAAGGGAAAGATGATGCCCCCTCTTGAAGTGGGACCGACTCATATTGCCACCAAGCCAAGAGAATTTAAGCTCACCGCTGACGCTCTAAATAGTTATCGAAGATGTACTCTAGAACTGATGGCTCGAGTTCATCGAATAGATTTGGTTTATGAGTTTTTTTTCGTCTTTTCTCGGTTCGAACACGCGCTCTCAACAACTGCCTATTTAACCGAAGGGAAAATAGGAGTTTTCCCTGATTGGAACAAATTCGGTAGGGAGATGAACGATGCATTTCAGGCTCAACTTTCACGGGAAGTACGAAAGGCCATTCGTTACTATGAGGAAGCTCCTCCCAAAAAGCAGGTTGTTGATTTTGATAGCCTCACTTGGAAGGACGTAGTTCCACAAACCGATTATCAACTTGAGAAGCTTCTTCTTCTCATCAGAAGAGTTAGAAACAATCTATTTCATGGAGAGAAACTCGGGGCTCTATTAGAGGGTAATTCGGAAAGAGATACGCACCTGTTGATGTACGGATTAATAATTCTGTATGCATGTCTGCAAACTAATTCAAATATCAGAAAGAAGTTTTTCAGTGAAGTAGAATTGGAAACCCAAGACGAAATAGAGGATATCTACAATCCAGTAGGTTAACTGTGTATTCCCCAATTTCATAAGAGTGAATGAACTACCTGTTTTGCTTACTCAAGACACTAAAACAACTATTGGCAAGACTAAGTCGTTCAGCCACAAAGTGTGGCTAATTCAAACTGTCTCAACGAACGGGTTCACCCCAAAAACGTGTGGCCAATTTGTGGACAGAATTTGCAGCATAATGCGGTGATGCGCTGGTAACGAATGGGAAGGAACCGCAAAACCCGAGCAAACTCGTGGTTGGCTGCAAGTTGTGAAGTGGCAAAAGCATAACTTTTTGCCGAACCTGTGATTTGGGACCGAGAGGTCGGAGGCTCGAATCCTCTCGCCCCGACCAGTTAATTGAAGTTCGATCTCTGCCAATCCATCCACAGATACACCGATGCCCGTTCATTCATATCTAAGCGCCACGAGCGGATCGACCTTCGTCGCCCGCCGCGCTGGCAGATAACATGCTGCGAGCGCCACGACCACCAACACCAGCACAACAGCGACGAACGTCAACGGATCGGTCGCGCTGATATCGAAAAGCAAACTTTTCACCACTCGTGTTAACGCAAGCGCCAGCATGAGCCCGAGTCCAGCGCCGATCAGGACCAGGACCATGCCTTGTCCCACCATCAGTTTCATAATGTCGCGTCGGTCGGCGCCGAGGGCGATGCGAATACCAATCTCGTGCGTGCGTCGCGCAACTGAATAACCCATCACGCCGTAGATACCGATCGCGGCCAGTAACAGCCCACCCGCACCGAAAATACTCAGCAGCACCGCAATCATCCGATCTGCCGCTAGCTGACCACCTATCCGCTCTTCCATCATTTGCACTGAAAACACTGGGACGTCTTTATTCAGCGCCCGCAGTTCGTTCCGTATTGGTCCAACCAGCGCCGCAGGAGCGCCGGCAGTGCGCACCATCAACGTCATGCCTGGCTGGTATTCCTGACCCAGCGGGATGTAGATGAAAGGAAGTGGTTGCTCCCGCAGATTCCGGTATTTAGCTGTGCGTGCTACTCCGACGATCTCACTGAGCGGAGCATCGGATCCCACCTTGAGTCGTTTGCCGACTGCGTTTCCGCCGTAATAACGACGCGCCACCTCTTCATTAACGATCACAACGTGAGGACTGCCTTCCCTGTCCTGCGCGTTGAAGTCGCGTCCAGCGACAATCGGAATTCCCATCGTGTTGAAGAAATTCAGGTCGACGACGTTGGTGTTAGTCTCGGTGTCTTCATTCTGTTGTGGTTGATAGCCTTCGAACTGCATGCCGCGACGTTGTCCGCCACCGCTGAGTGGAGCGATTCGCGATAAGCTGACGGATTGAACACCGGGAAGACTACCCACGCGTTCGACTGTCTGTTGATAGAAAGCCTGGCCCTGTTGTTTGTTCAGACTCGCACCACGCGTCTCCATTGAAGCGACGAGAAGGTTTTGTACCGTGAAGCCGGGATCAAAGCTGATCGCATGTCGCAGACTCTGCACAAACAACGCCGCACCAATTAACAAGACCAGCGATAGTGCGAGCTGCGAAATGACCAACACATCACGCAGACCAATGCGCCGCAACCGTCCACCCTGAGCTTCATCCTTTAATGATGGCAGGAGATTCAGACGAGTCGCTTGTAGTGACGGCGCCAAACCAAACAGCACGCTAGTCAAAATCGTGACGCCAAGTGTGAAGACAAGCACACGCCAGTCGAGACTGAGATCCAGACCGTTCGCGTCTTCTGCGGAAAGGAATCCGGGCAGCAGACGCGTGGACCATTGCGTCAGGATCAAACCAAGTAAACTACCGAGCATTGCGAGCAATAGACTCTCGGTGAGCAACTGTCGTATCAGCCGGCGCCGGCTCGCGCCCAACGCCAGTCGCACGGCGATCTCTCTGCGTCGTACGGATGCGCGCGCTAACAATAGATTCGCCACGTTGGCGCACGCGATCAGTAGGACCAACCCAACCACTGCAAACAACAATACCGACACGCGCCAAATTCCGACTTGCGCCGAAGGCTCGACTCGCGATTCGCGCACGACAGTGATGGGACGTGATTCGTTTGGTCGTTCGAGTGTGCCCAGGTTCGTTTCCGGGTAAGCCTGTGCGAGCCGAGCGGCAATCGTCGTTAATTGCGCTTGCGCGTGGGCGGGAGTCAGTCCTGGTTTAAGACGGCCCGTCAACTCGAGCCCGCGATCGCCGCGGCCACTGGTGGCGTAGTCAGATGCGGCAGTCATCGGGAGCCAGAACTCTGGCGGTGGTCCAAGACGCAGGCCGCGAACCTCCGGACCGGTTACGCCGATGATCGTGTAGGGCTTCCCGTTGAGTCTTAACGTTTGCCCGACCACCGACGGGTTCGCGTTAAAGCGACGTCGCCAGAGTCCGTCACTGATCACCACCGGTTGTTCATTTGCAGTCTGCTCATCGGAGACTTGCAGAGTGCGTCCGAGCTGAGCCCTGACGCCGAGGACTTCAAAATAATTTCCGGTAACAACGACACCGCGCACACGTTCGGCTTCAGTCTCACCCGTTGCATTCAGCACAGTCTGATCGTATGCGGCAAGACTTTCGAAAGCGTCGGCTTGATTGCGGAAATCGATGTAGTCGGGATATGAGGTCGAGCCGTACAAGCCGCTGCTGTAGTCGCTCGTATAAACCGCGACGACGTGCTCGGGATCTTTAATGCCGGTTAATGGTCGTAGGACCAGGCCGTTGATAAAACTAAAGATCGTGGTATTAGCGCAAACACCAAGAGCCAGCGCCAGCATCGCCAGCACGGTGAAGCTCGGCGCTTTGACGATCATTCGCAGACCGTAGCGTATATCTTGAAGGAGAGACATAGTGTGTGCTCGCGGCGTACGAGATCGATTGAGTCTTAGTCTGCGATAGCAGGCGTAAGCATAAAGCCTGGGGCGCAAGTTAACCTGGGGCTTGCGCCCCAGGCTTTATGCTTACGCCTGCTGTCGCAGGCTAACAAATATATCGATTCCCAGTTTTTGTGCAAAGCCCTACGCGGAACGCAGCCGCCGCGGCGCGGAGGATTCTTAATCACTCTCCAGGCGGATGTGGTCAATGCGCATCTCGCCGGCCTCAATGCGATTCACTATTTGCCCAAGGTGTTGGTCCTTGATCTGCAATGCATAGCGGATTAGTGAGCGCGTTCCGGGGTCGACTCTGCTGTCGGTTGCGAGTTTTCGAGCGCGTCGTTTTAGATTGGCGTCGAGTGTGCGAGATTCTTGTTCGCGCGGTGATGCGCTACCATGTTTTGCCATGATCCTTATCCTTTCGATAGAAGGTTGAGGATCTAGGGTCGATTTGTGGTTCAAGCACAAGTCGGCCCGCTTCTTTTTAATTTAGTGGGTGAGCAGCACCATAGCGCAAAAATTTTCGTTTGTCACCAATCGATTTGACTTACTGACTTAGAGTCTCTTGAAGTTTATGTTCGCGGTTTCTGTTTCGCATTGGATGGCGTTATCGGTGAACTTACAGACCGGATCGCGACCCAAGAGCTGCGTACGGATTTTGAGTGTGTGGCCGTCGTCGAGGAGCTGGTACTTGTCTTTGTCGACGATGGTGGTGTCACCCGGAGGCATGGCGTTGAAGGTGCCGTCCGGAAGAAACTCGAAGATGACCTTGGCCCCGGGGCCGGAATTCTTCGGGGCGATCTTTCTGTATTTGATTTGCGAAAACCACTGACGCTGATCAGCATAATCTTTATAGCATGCATCTTCTTTTGCGATCAGACTATATAATCGAGGACAGATGACACTGCTATTCGCATTCCTAATTGGACTCTTCGCCGGGTTGCGTTCGCTTACGCCCGCTGCGGCGGTCGCGTGGGCCGTGCACCTCGGTTGGCTCAAGCTTGCGCGGCCATGGGCTCTCATCGGCTCGGTTCCGGCAATGATAATTCTGAGCCTGCTGGCCATCACAGAAATCATTTTTGATAAGCTGCCGAATACTCCGAGCCGCACTGCTCCTCCAGGACTTATCGCTCGCATCGTGACAGGTGGTCTCGCGGGCGCATGTATTTCACTTGGCGGTGGAAAGACGGCACTCGTTGGCGCCGGGTTAGGAGTGCTCGGCGGAATAGTCGGTTGTTTCGGCGGCTATCAGGCCCGCGCTCGGCTCGTAAAGTCGCTGCGCCTGCCGGATTTCTACATCGCTTTGCTCGAAGACCTGATTGCGATCGGTGGCGGCCTGTTCATCGTTTCACGATTCTAGTGCGGCAGTGATCATTATTTCTTCATTCGTGCGCTTGGGTGTGCTGGTCGTTTTATTAGCACACGCGATTGCACAAACTGACTCAATCCCTAAAGGCCAAGTCGTCGAGAGAATTGAAGCACCAACGACTCCCCGTCGAATTACACGCCGGAGCGGAAGTGGCCGTGCTGTACTCGGCGAGATAGCATCCGGCGTTTGCTTAGTTGCGCTTTTCGCGTCCATTCATATGAAATCGACCAGTTTTTGCTCCATAGGCGCACGGCGGGTCAATGGTCCAGTTGTGTGTGGTAAAATGCGCGCCTCCGAATATAGCAAACAGGAAAGAAGATGAATAAGAGAAACTTCTTAGTAGTATTCGTTCTAGTGGTCGTCTGCAGTTTCAATGCGCGTGTAGGCAGCGGACAGACGACGAAGACTGAGCCATTCAAACCGACGATTGTTATCGTGCATGGCGCGTGGGGTGGCGCGTGGGCATTCAAGAAGGTGGAGGCGTTGCTGCGTCAAAAAGGTTTTGAGGTCTATCGTCCGCAACTCACCGGACAGGGTGACCGCGTGCATCTGGCGCGACTCGATATCGGTTTGAATACGCACATCGACGATGTCGTCAACACGATTCTCTATGAAGATTTGCGAGACATCATTCTCGTTGGTCACAGCTATGGCGGCATGGTGATCACGGGCGTCGCAGATCGAGTTCCCGATCGCATCAAGAGACTGGTCTATCTCGACGCCCTCGTTCCGAATGACGGCGAAAGCGTGAGCACGATGTTTCGAGATGGCGGCGAGTTCATCAAACAAATGACGCAGGGCGACTACGTCGTTCCGAGGTGGGTCAAACCGGATCAGCCGCCGCCACACGACGTGCCGCAAGCATTGAAAACTTTCACTGATCCGATCGTGTTGAAGAATGATGCCGCACGGAAGATTCCAGCGACTTACATCCTGACCGTTGAGAAAGGAAAAGAAGCCAAAGATGACGACTTCTTTCCACAGTCACAACGAGCGAAAGAAAGAGGCTGGACGATGTTGCAGTTGACGTCCGATCACAACCCGCAATGGTCTGCGCCGGAAGCCCTCGCAGAGATGCTCGCAGGACTACGTTAGTCCGACGTTATCGCCATTCGGCGGCGAATCCGCGATGTTAATAGAGCCCGCGATAGCGGTGACAGCGTTTAGATCATGCGCTGTCGCCCGCTTCGCGGGCTCAATCTGTTTGCCTGATCATGATCCTGGGGCTGGCGCCCCAGGCCTTATGCTGCCGTCCGCTTCGCGGACTTCTAAAAAACCAATAGTTTTCTAAGAACTCTCTAAGGACTTTCCCAGTCTACTAGCGCTACTCTGCCCTCACTCAATATGACATATAGACGCAAACGCAAGGGGACCACGTGGCATTTCTGCTCGAATTGCCACCACTGGCCCAAATCCGATTACGAGACGACGACAGAAAAACCAAAACCGACTGAGACATGCGACCAGTGCAAGGCCAAACGCTTTAACAACAACTGCAAATAACTTCTTCTCTGTGCAGAGAAAGCCGTGAAATTAGTTTGCTTTTACCTTCATCTCCTCGACGGCTTTGCGAAACTCGGCGATTGTTGTCGGTGTTCCGTGAACCGGTATCGTCATCTCGACTGCCAGTTTCTTTGCGTCGATCCAGTTCAGGAAATGGACCGAGGTGTCGTTCGCGATCGGGTAGTCGCCGTTCGAGGGGCGGTTAATTAGATCGCCCTGAAAGATAAACTTCTGAGCGGGAAAGTATGCGACGAGCATCTCTTCCGTATGCGGTCCTTTGCCGATGTCGTAAAGCTCGACGGTCGTGGTTCCATCCGTGAGCACGCGCTTACCGTTTTGAAGCGGTTCGAACTTCGGCTCACGTGGATTTCGTGTGAGTGTGTCCGGGTCAGCGCTGAAACGCACCGCACTCACCTTCTTGAAGAACGCTTCTTCACCGGGAGCGACGATCAAGGTCGCACCTTCAGCCATGTATGTGCGAATACCCCCAGCGTGATCGTCGTGATGATGCGTAACCGCGACGTACTTGATTGGCTTGCCCGGAATCGTCTTTTTGATCTGCTCGATCGCCTGCAGCGAGACGCGATCGTTGCCGGGAGTCTCCATTACAAAGATGTAATCGTTGAAATCGACAAACAGAACGTTATACCCCGCGGCATTGGTCGTATAGATCTTGTCTGCGTGCTTCGTGACAGGCGTGGGCGTCGGGACCGTGACTGCACGCAATCCCTCGGGCGCCTTGAAGCTATCGGGTGTGAGCTCGATATTGAACGCGACCTCTGCGAGTCCGTAGTCGTTCGTGATGTCGCCGTTCAACGCATTCACCCGACGAGCCGGAACCATGTATTTACCGACTTTGTGTTGCCCGGTGAAACGCGTCTCGAATAGTGAGTCGCCTGCGTAGGGATCCGTGATAAGCGTTTCGAATTTCGAGAGCAGGCCGGTTTGCTGATCGATGTAGAGCGTGAGTCGAGCGCCGTCATTCGTGACGTAGTCGACGACCTCGTGTGGTCGCTTCTCGTAGTCGGCCTTACCGAGATAACGCAACGTCTGCGCTCGTTCCAACACGTTCAAGAGAACGAGCTGCGGCAGCCAACGAGTATTCGCTTTGAAGGTCGCGGGAGTGATTTGGCCCGGCGGGTTAGATGTTTTGCGAATCAGGTCAAAGCCGATACGGTTTCCGGCGTCGATTACCTGGCCGTTGTGCCAGTTGAAGCCACCGGGATAATGACCCTTTTGAATTTGTCTCGCCCTCGAGTTCTTCAGATCGATCAGGATCTCGGCGGTGTACTCGGTACGATCCATGTCACCCGGACGCCGGCTCTGATTACGATGCACTGACTCGCCGGCTATGCGTAATGAGATGTTGCTGATGGCATTCAATTCTTCTGCGCCACCATACGCCGCGACCGACTTGTCCACGATCGCCTTTGCTTTTGTGAAAGACTCAGTCGTGAGACTCTGCGAAACCGCGCTGGACGCTGCCACCAGAAGCGTGAACACTAAGGCGAAAGACTTCTTCATAACCTTTCCTCCCCCACGAATTTTTGGTTTTTACGATTTCCGGGATTCGACTATTGGCGCGTGCAAAGGTGAAACGCCGCGGAGCCTAAGATTGTTGCGAGAGTCTATCTCTGTGATGACGATTGCTTAGGAAAAAACAACCACAGAGACGCAGAGGACACAGAGGTTGCACAGAGAAATCAGACTCTCGGGCAAGGCCAGTTAAACATTTCCCCTAGCTTACTTTACGCAATCGAAGCAGAGCGGCAGAGGTCCCATTGATGAGGTCAAACACTCGAGGCTGGCCTATTTTGCCCCGAGAGATTCGGGCTGAATGGGTTCGGGATGCCGCCGGTAGGTCCAACTTTCCCCTGATTTCCTCAAAAAACCTAAAGAAATGCTGGTTTTCTTGAAGACATTGCCGCTTGAGTGTGATATATCAGTGTGCGTCCGTTTTACGATTCTAGTTCTCGTTGGAGGTGCTACACCAGACTATGGCGACCAAAGCCGCTGCAGGCAAGAAGCGCATGACCCAATCGGAAGTAATCAACCACTTCTCTGACACCACAGGAATGAAGCGAGCTCAAGTTAAGGAATTCTTCGAAGAACTGTATAACCTAGCTGCACGCGAAGTGAAATCCAATGGTGAATTTGTTCTCCCCGGATTCGGAAAGCTTGTAAAATCCGAACGAAAAGCCCGAGAAGGCCGAAACCCAGCAACCGGCGAAACGATTCAGATTCCCGCCAAGACCACGTTGAAGTTTCGTGTTGGCAAGGGAATGAAAGATACGGTACTTCCAAAAAAGTAAACGCAAAAAACGTAACGCCCAAAGTAAACGTTAGGCACTATTCATTTATCCACATCGGCGTCGCCCTTCACCTCAAGTAGTTGGGCGGCGCCTTTGTCCTTTCACGGTAAATTCCTAAGTTTTCAGCACGCCCCGGCTCAGTTTCTTAGGCTAAGATCGTTTTAATTTGTTGGACAAAAAATTTCTGGACGTATTTTCGCCTGTTCGATATAATCCAACGTTTCGCTGAACACCCCTGCGGCAATGTATACATGCAACGTTTGTTTTTGGGGTTCTTAACCTCGAATCCAAGGCTTTGCCGTGTGGTGAAGGCTGCATCCAAGGGAGTCCAGTGAGCATCTATAGTTCATATTTGAGACGGGAAGATCTTATTACGGAGGAGTGAAGGCAATCGTGACTTTTGATACACACCTGCCGCTAAATGAGCGGCTTATGAGAATCGATCACATCCAGGCGCGTCGTTTTTCAAAGCTTAATGGCCTGGCGCTAGACATAGCTACCGAGGGTATCGTCAGACATCTGAAAGCGTGCGACCGAATGGACGTCAATCCAGAGACTTCGGCAGTGCGTGAGATTATTGACGATGCGCTGAACGGCCGTCGCGTGTTTGCGGAAACCAAAGAGCAGCACACCCGCGCGGCGTAAGCTGTATCTCTGCTTGTTTTCAAAAAAGAGGTCGCCCCCACCGGGCGATCTCTTTTTGTTTTACAGTTCCACCAGCCCTGCCTGAATTACTCACCAGTATCAACTCCACTCCAAAATCATTGACAGTAACGCCGTAGCCGGTATATGTTTCGCGCCCCCCGAATCGCTTAGCGATGCGCCGGCCTCGGAGCCGCAGCCCAACTTGCCCCTTCATCCGGTGCTATCGATAAACCCCGACTACCTTGCGGCGTAGTTGTTTTCCTGATTCCCATCACTAGGAGAAACACTTATGAAAAGATCCCTCTTCACGAGAAAGTCTCTAAACTTCCTGCTGGCGATAACGGTCTTGACGCTTACCGTGGCTGGCGTTGCGTTTTCACAAGCCCTCGCCATCACGACCAATGATTTTGTCCCGTTTGCACAGGCGGCTTTCGTTCCCTGCGCCAATGGCGGGGCCGGAGAAGTGGTGCTGGTTGAAGGCACTCTCCATGTCCAGAATCTTTGACCATCAACAACAACCGTTTGAGTCTAAAAACTCACTTTCAACCGCAGGGTGCGGTGGGTACCGGAACTGTTACCGGCGACAAATACCAGGCCACGGGCGTGACGCAGGAGCAGGACTCGACTGGGGTAATCGGCGCGTCCGTATTCTCGTTCATCAACAACTTCAGGATTATCGGAGCCGGACCCGATAACAACCTGCAAGTGCATCAACTCATCGAGATCACAATCGACGCGAACAATATCATCCGGACCAATGTCATCAACACAACTATCGATTGCAATTAGCGTGACACTTGATCTCTGCGGCCCTCTGCGTATCTTTGCGTTCTCTGCGTTAAAGGGGCTATTTCAACGCAGAGTCCGCAGAGAGCCGCAGAGAGATCTAAATGTGGCATTACCGCTGAAAATCATTGACATCGACACCAGCGCCGGTATATGTTCTGCGCCCCCAAATCACTAAATGAGCACCGATCTCGGAGCCGCAGCCCTAGCACGACCTTTCACCCGGTGCAATTGATAACCCCGACTACCTTGCGGCGTAGTTGTTTCCTGATTCCGTCAATAGGAGAAAACCACTCATGAGAAAATTCCTCTTTAGACGAAGGACTCTCGGCTTGTTGCTCGCGATAACACTCGTGGCACTCACTCTGGCAGGACCGGCGTTTGCCCAGGCCCTCGCCATAACCACTAACGATTTTGTTCCGTTTGCACAGGTGAACCTCGTCCCGTGCGCCAATGGCGGGGCCGGAGAGCTCGTGCTGGTTCAAGGCACTCTCCACATCCAGCAGCACATTACCATCAACGACAATCGTGCGACCATAAAATCGCACTTTCAGCCGCAAGGTGCAGGTGGCACCGGGCTCACTACCGGTGATAGCTACAACGCCGTTGGCGTCACCCAGGAGGTGGACACGCTCGCGCTCACAGGCGGAGCCAGCGAGTTTACGTTCATCAATAACTTCAGACTTATCGGCCAGGGTCCCGGTAACAACCTGCAAGTGAAACAGACCATCCACACGACTATCAACGCGAACGGCACGGTCACTTCTGTCGTCGACAATACATCCGTAGAGTGCAACTAAGCGTAGTTTTTGGACGCTGTAATCGCAACTCTCAACCCCGGGCTGCCGCAGTTTGGCAGCCCGTTTGACATCGGACTTTGACGTGCCTAACATGCAGAGATTTGAATGTGCCCCTGTAGCTCAGCGGATAGAGCATCTGCCTTGTTGGAGCCTTAATGGGGAATTGCGGTCGGAACCCATTGAGTGGACGACCCTGTATGCGGGGACGCCCTGAGAGCCTCCGGTACTTCGATCTCGTGGTCCAAGTAACAAGCCGTGAGGATTGGGTAATCCGCAGGAAACCTGCGCGCGATTTTCGCCGAGGGATCCTCAGAGACTATACGGGTCGGGACTGAGACGTCCAAGATATAGTCCAGCCAGCAACCCCAGCTTTGACGGGCGGTCAGGGAAAGC